>NZ_FUZD01000003.1:0-334452 GCF_900168135.1 Arthrobacter sp. 49Tsu3.1M3 | reverse complement strand
CCGTCATGCAGCAGCGGGATGTCCGGGCCGAACTCGTTGCGCACGGCCTCGAACACGGTCGGCAGGTGGCGGAGGTAGGCGCGGGTGTCCCAGTCCTCTTCCTGCGGGAACGCCCCGCGCCCGGCCGGTTCGTAGTCATAGCGTTCCCCGGAGGCCTGGGCCTGGGCCGCGACGCCGTAGACGGCCTTGATCCCGGGCACGGCGGTCTGGATCCGGATCGACTTGTAGCCGAGCTCGAGGTGTTCGCGGACCGAGTCGAAGAGCGAGGGCAGGTCCGCGCCGGAGGCGTGGCCGTAGGCGCGCAGCCCGTTCCGGGACGCCCCGCCCAGGAGCTGGTAGACCGGCATCCCGGCGAGCTTGCCCTTGATGTCCCACAGCGCCATGTCCACCGCGGCGATCGCGGCCATCGTGACCGGGCCGCGGCGCCAGTACGAGGACCGGTACAGGAACTGCCAGGTGTCCTCGATCCGGTGCGGGTCCTTGCCGATCAGCAGCTGCGCGACGTGCTCCTTCAAATACGCGGCCACCGCGAGCTCGCGCCCGTTCAGGGTCGCGTCCCCGATCCCGGTCACGCCGTCCTCGGTGGTGATCCGCAGGGTCACGAAGTTCCGGGAGGGGCTGGTGACGAACACTTCAGCGGCAATGATTTTCACAACAGGTCCTTATCTGCTCTAACGGGGGGTGTCTTAGTGGCCCGGCGCCAGCGGCCCGGCCTCGGCCGAAACGACCGGCGCGGCGTCGGAGGTTCCGGCAGCGCTGCCGGTGCTTCCGCCGGACGAAGCTCCGGCGCCGGTGCGGCGGGCCTAAAGCGGGGGCTCAGCGCTGGGTGGTTCCGCCCGGCGTGGTCCCGAGCAATGCCAGCTCCGCACGGCCCGGCAGGCCTTCCCAGTCCCCCGCGGTGCTGACGGCGAAGGCTCCCGCCAGGGCGCCGCGCTGCAGGCGGCCGGCGACGTCGGCGCCGTCGAGCAGGGCGGACAGGTAGCCGGCGGTGAAGGCATCCCCGGCGCCCACGGTATCGATGCTGGTCACAGGCACGGCGGGCACTTCCCATCGCCCGTCGGCGGTGTGCACGCCGGCGCCGGCGGCGCCGCGCTTGACCACGACTTCGCGGACGCCGCGCTCCAGCAGTTCGGCGGCCATGGCGGTTTCAGCGGCATCTGCATCTGTATCGGCATCGCCGGGGTGCGGTGATCCCTCCGGGCCGGCCCCCACCGGGGCTGCGACCAGCCCGAGCTCGTCGTCGGAGGCAATCACGATGCTGGCGTGCCGGGCGAGCGGCGTGAGCGCGGCGCTGGCCTCCTCCCGGGTCCAGAGCTTGCTGCGGTAATTGACGTCGAGGGAGACCTCCATGCCCTCGGCGGCGGCGCGCTCGGCCGCGTACTCCACGGCCTTGCGGGCATCGGGGCTCAGGGCGGCGGTGATGCCGGTCAGGTGCAGGATCCGTGCGCCGGCCGCCAGGGCACGGTCCAGGTCCTCCCGGCCGATGGTGGATCCGGCGGATCCGGCGCGGTAGTAGAAGGCCCGGGTGATATCCGCCGTGCGCTGTTCAAGGAACATCACCCCGGTGTTCCTTGCCGCGTCAATCCGGTGCCGCAGCCCGACCCCCTCGGCGCGCAGCTGCCGCAAAATGTACTCCCCGTGCGGGTCGGCGCCGACAACCCCGGCCCAGGTGACGCTGTGCCCGAGCCGGGCGACCCCGACGGCAACGTTTGATTCGGCCCCGGCCACGTGCATGCCGAGGCTGCCGCCGGCGGACAGCGGGCCGGTGGACCGCAGCGAGACCATGGACTCGCCAAACGTCAGCAGGTCGACTCTCTCTTCGGCCAAAGCCGGGCCGACGGCGGCCATCACTGCAGGCTCTCCGCGCGCGGGCGGCCGAACCCGGCGGCCAGGGTCACGAAACCGCGGGCCCGCTCCCGCATCGGGGCGAGGTCGCCGCCGGAGCCGGCATCGCCGAAGAGCGGTCCGCCGAGCCCCACGGCAATGGCGCCGGCTTCCCAGTAGCCCGCGGCTTCATCCAGCCCGACGCCGCCGACGGCGATGAACGGGATCCCGGGGAACGGGTCGCGGAGCGCTTTGAGGTAGCCCGGACCGCCGATGGAAGCGGGGAAGAGCTTGACGGCCGTGGCGCCGCGGTTCATGGCTTCGTGGGCCTCGCTGGGTGTCAGCGCACCGGCGAGCACAGGCAGTGCCAGCCGGGCCGACTCGGCAATCGACTCTGCCAGCGACGGGGTCACCATGAACTGGCCGCCCGCCTCGGCGACACGGGCAACGTCCTGGGCCGTCAGCACCGTTCCGGCACCGACGAAGCAGCCCGCGGGGGCGGCCGCGCGGACTTCCCGGATGGCTTCAAGGGCCCGCGGCGTGGTGAGCGCTATTTCGACGTACCGGAAGCCCTCCTCCATCGCCGCGAGGGCTGCCTTCGCGGCGGCCCCGCCGTCCGTGCCGCGCACAATGGCCACCAGCCGGCTTTCCTGGATCCCGGCCAGCAGCAGTTCGGGCGTCAGCGTGTTCTCCATGTCAGGCTTCTCCTTCGTCGGGGCAAATCCGTCGGGGCAAGTCCGTCGGGGCGACAGGTCCGGCCCCGGCGTTCCGGCGTTCACCACTCGGCGAAGGCGCCGTCGGAGTGCCGCCAGACGGGACCACGCCAGGCATGCCCGCGCTTGTCAGCGGCCCGGACCACGGCCTCGTCAATCTCGATGCCCAGGCCGGGGCCGGTGAGCCGTTCGATGTGTCCGTCCACGAACTTCAGCGGGGACTTGTCCACCACGTAGTCCAGGACTTCGGCGCCCTGGTTGTAGTGGATGCCGATGCTTTGTTCCTGGATCAGGAAGTTGGGCGTCGCGAAGCCCACCTGCAGGCAGGCGGCGAGCGCCAGCGGGCCCAGCGGGCAGTGCGGGGCGAGCTGGACCTCGTAGATTTCGGCGAGCGAGGCGATTTTGCGGACCTCGGTGATGCCGCCGGCGTGGGAGAGGTCCGGCTGGGCCACGGCGATGCCGGCCTGCAACGCGGGCAGGAATTCCTGCCGGCTGTAGAGCCGCTCACCGGTGGAGACCGGCGTCGTCGTGGAGGAGGTGAACTCGCGCAGCAGGTGGGTGTTTTCCGGCACCACCGGCTCTTCGAGGAAGAAGGGCCGGTACGGTTCCAGCAGCGGCGCCACCCGGCGGGCGTTGGCGAGGCTGAAGCGGCCGTGGAAGTCCACGGCGACGTCGCGGTGGTCGCCGAGGACCTCACGGGCGGCGGCGACGCGGCGGACGACGCCGTCGAGCTCTGCCACGGAGGCGATGGGGCTCATCCGGCCGCTGGCGTTCATTTTGACCGCCGTCAGGCCGACCTCCAGCTGCGCGCTGATCTGGTCGGCCACCTCATTGGGCTCATCCCCGCCCACCCAGCCGTACATCCGGATCCGGTCCCGGACATGGCCGCCGAGAAGCTGGTGCACGGGCGTGTTGAAGTGCTTGCCCGCGATGTCCCAGAGCGCCTGGTCCAGGCCGGACACAGCGCTGGCCAGGATCGGCCCGCCACGGTAGAAGGAGCCCTTGGTCATGACCTGCCAGTGGTCCTCGATCCGCAGCGCATCGTTGCCGATGAGCAGCTCCGAGAGCTGCTCGACGGCGGTGCGGACGGTTTCGCTGCGGCCTTCGCAGCTCGCCTCGCCCCAGCCGACGATCCCGCTCTCGGTCTCGATCCGGACGAAGAGCCAGCGCGGCGCAACGAGGAACGTTTCAATCCTGCTGATGAGTGTCATGTCCTGCCTAGCCCTTGGTCGCCCCGGCGGTGAGGCCGGAGACGATGTACTTCTGCGTGAAGAGCGCAATGATCATGATCGGGATGGTGACCACGGTGGCGGCCGCCATGAGACCGCCCCAGTCGATGCTGGCGTAGGAGACAAAGTCGAAGATCGCGACCGGTAGGGTCTTGGTCTTCGAGCCGGAGAGCACCAGGGCAAACATGAAGTTGTTCCACGAGAAGATGAAGGACAGGATTCCGGCGGTGGCGATGCCGGAGACGGAGAGCGGCAGCGTGATGCGGCGGAAGGCGCCGATCGGGGTGAGGCCGTCCACCTGGGCCGATTCCTCCAGCTCCAGCGGCAGGGAATCGAAGTAGCTCATCATGATGTAGACGATCAGCGGCAGCGCGACGAACATGTGGCTGAGGATCAGCACCTCGAAACCGCCCACCATCTTCAGGTTGGAGAAGACGTAGTACCAGGGCACCAGCAGCGAGACGCCGGGGATGACGCGGGCCATCAGGACCACGAGCGCCGAGCGGTGCATGGTGAACCGGCTCATGGCATAGGCGGCCGGCACGCCCAGGACCAGCGACAGGGCCGTGGACACGAAGGCCACCCAGAAGCTGTTGAAGATGAAGACGAAGTAGTTGTTCCGCTGCAGGACATTGGCATAGTTCTCGCCCGTGGGCGTGAAGAAGAATGATTTGCCGGTGTCGTAGATGTCCACGTTGGTCTTGAAGGAGGCCAGCAGCATCCAGAACAGCGGGGCCACCAGGAACAGCACCACGGCGACCAGCGCGGCGACGCGGAAGACTTTGTACGCACGGGCGCCCTGGGGCTTCCGGCGCCGCGGCTCGGCCGTGGCCGGCACGGCGGCGGCCGTTTGGGGTTCGGTGTTTTCGGACACTACGGTCATTTGCTTACCGCTTTCTTGCGCATGGTCAGCAGCCACATGGAGCCGATGATGATCATGAAGAACAGGATCAGCACCGCGGAGGAAAGCCCGTACTGGTTGTAGTCGAAGCTCAGCCCGTAGGCGTAGACGTTGAGCGTTTCCACTTCGTGGAAGGACCCGCCGCCCTTGCCCTTGGTGGCGTAGAGGATGTCGAAGGTCTTCAGGGCGTCGATGCCCCGGAGCAGGATGGCGACGATCACGGTCGGCATCATGAGAGGCAGCGTGATGAAGAAGAAGCGCTGGAAGGCGTTGGCGCCGTCCATCCGGGCCGCCTCGTCGGGTTCCTCGGAGAGCGAGGTCAGTCCGGCCAGGAGGATCAGGACCACCATGGGGGTCCACTGCCACACGTCCATGAAGATGGTGGTGCCGAGCGCCGTGTCCTGGCCGGAGAGCCAGGGCTGGGCGGGAATCCCGACCATGCCGAGCAGCTGATTGACGAAGCCGATGTTGGGATCGAAGATCAGCCTCCACATCATGCCGACGGCCACGGGGGTGGCTACAAGCGGGAGCAGGATGGCCACGCGGACCCATTTTTCGCCGCGGAACGGGCGCCACAGCAGCAGCGCAATGCACATGCCGAGGACCACTTCGCAGACAAGGGCAACGCCGGTGAAGCTCAGCGTGCGGCCGACGGCGGGCCAGAAGCGTTCGACGTCGGAGAGGACCGTGAGGTAGTTCTGCACGCCGACAAACTCGGAGGCCGCCCGGACCGAGCCCTGCGAATCGGTCAGGCTCAGGTACAGGGTCCAGCCGAGGGGGAAGACGATCAGGACGCCGACAAAGATCATGGCGGGGGCGGCGAAGAGCCATTTGCGGTGCCGGTTGGCCCAGCCGGAGAACTTCTCGCGTGCACCGGGGGTGCGGGCGCCCTTGCGGCCGGACGGAGGCTGGGACTGGGCGCTGCGGGGAGTGGTCAATACAGACATGGTTCACCTAAGGAGTTGGGGGTGAAGTGAAAAGCTGGCCGCGGCGGGACGGCGTCGGACCGCCGTCCCGCCGGGCTGTTTGGTGCTCAGGCGTAGAGCGTCAGGCGCAAAGCCTGGCCGGCGCTGGCGCGCCGGGGGCGCTACTTCTTTTCGCTGTCCAGGAACTTCTGGAAGGCGTCGTGCGCCGTGTCGGCTGCGGCGGACGAGTCAGAGCCGGTGATGGTGGCGACGATCGGGCCGCCCACGATTTCGCGGGCCTTGCCTACGGTGACAACCTCGGGACGGTCGTGCCCGACGCCGTTCTTGGCGCTGGCCGAGATGGCCTCGGCGAGGTCCTTCGGGTAGGTGGAGGTGCCGGCCTGGTCAGCCCAGACCGACGCGCGGGGTCCGGGGACTCCGGCCTTCTGCGCCTCGAGGGTGCGTTCCTTGCTGGTGGCCCACTGGATGAACTTCCAGGCGTTGTCCTGGTTGCTGGATGCCTGGTTGATGGCGAGGCCCCAGGACGGGATGTTGTACGGCTTCGAACCGGCGGGGCCGGCGGGCAGCGAGGCGAAGCCGACGGTGTCGGCGACCTTGGACTTGGCCGGGTCGGTGGCGTTCTTGTAGAGCGAGTCGGCTTCCGTGTAGAAGGCGGCCTTGCCCTGTGTGAAGATCGCCATGGCTTCGGGCCAGCTCATGTCGGTGCTGACGTTGGCGGGGCCGTAGTTCTTGATCAGGCCGCCGTAGAACGCGTAGGCCTTCTTCGCGGCGTCGGAGTTGACGGCGGACTTGCCGCTGGCGTCGGTGAAGTCGCCGCCGAAGCTGTACAGGAAGCTGGAGAACTGGGTGACGGCGGCGGACTTGCCGGTGCGGGCCACGAAGCCGGCCGTGCCCGGGGAGGAAGCCTTGATGGCCTTGGCCGCGGCTTCGAGCTCGTCCATCGTCTTGGGAACTTCCAGGCCGGCGGCCTTCAGCAGGTCCTTGCGGTAGTAGAGGACTTCGCGTTCGGTGATGATCGGGACGCCGACCACCTTGCCGTCAGCGGTGGTGGCCTTGACCGGGCCCTCCTGGTAGTCCTTCCAGTCCCAGGCGGCGTCCGAGGAGACCTTGGACGTCAGGTCCGCGAGGTAGCCGTTCTTCGCGAACGCCTTTCCTTCCTGGAGCGGGCGGTACATCATGACGTCGATCTCGTCGCTGCCTGCGTTGAGCTTGACGTTGTACTGGTCCGAGAGCTGGTCTTCGCCCAGCTGGGTCAGTTCGACCTTGAGTCCGCTGGACTTCTCGAATTCCGGAATGGCTGCCTTGATGCCCTCGGTCCAGACGTGGTTGGCGAGGGTGACCCGGACGGTGCCGGAGGTCTTGGCGTCGGAGCTGCCGCTGGCCCCGCCGCAGGCAGTCAGGCCCAGGGAAAGGACGGCGGCGACCGCCGCGTACTTCGCAATTGAACGTCGCTTCATTACGACTTCCTTTGGTTTTCAGGGCTGGGCGTCTCTGTCCAACCGGCTGCAAATGCATCTTTACATCTGCTCTGGAAGTGATCTTAGGTAAATAAAACAGATTTATACAAGGCCTTGTGGGCTCTCAGTATGATTTATTTATGAAAACTCCAAAGACGGAGCCAACAGCAGACCTGCATGCCGTGCTGCTCCAGAACCTGGGGCTTGCCATCGCCGAAGGGACGCTGGCACCGCACTCGATCCTGCGCCTGGACGAGATTGAGGCCCAGCACAACGTCTCCCGGTCCGTGGTGCGGGAAGCCACCCGCGTGCTGTCCTCCAAGGGGATGCTGGAGTCGCGGCGGCGGCTGGGGACAGTGGTGCAGCCGGAGGAATCGTGGAATGCGTACGACCCGCAGGTAATCCGCTGGCGGCTGGCCTCGTCAAAGCGGCTGGAGCAGCTGCAGGCCCTGAACGAGCTCCGCGGGGCAATCGAACCGGCGGCCGCCCGCCTCGCCGCCGGGAGGGCTTCCTGGGATGCCGGGAGCGACCTCGTCTCGCTGGCCGCACGGCTGTGGGCATCCGGCCAGCGCGGAGACCGGGACGAGTTCCTGCGGCTCGACATCGAATTCCACGCGTCGGTACTCCGGGCCTCCGGCAACGCCATGTTCGCCCAGCTGCATAACCTGGTCACCGAGGTGCTGACCGGGCGCACCCAGCACGGCCTCATGCCGCACTTGCCTCACCACGAGGCCCTGCAGCTGCACGTCGATGTGGCCAGCGCCATTCAGCGCGGTGAGGCGGACGCCGCGCACGCCGCCATGAGCAGGATCGTGGAGCAGTCCACCGAGGAAATGGGCGACATCTGGTCCAACTACCACGCCGGCGGCACCGCCTCCCCCGGAACCTGAGCGGGCCACTTCGCACCGATCCGCGTCCATGGACCGGTGCGAGGTGTTGTTGGGTTAGCGGCCGCCCTCGAGCTTCCGGCTGCGCTGTTCCTGGGCCATCGGCCCGTACGGGTAGACGCCGACGCGCGGCCGGCTGGCCTCGGTCAGCCGCTCCGTCTCCCCCGCGGTGAGCCGCAGATCCGCGGCCGCGAGATTGTCCGCCAGCTGCGCGGTGGTGCGGGCGCCCAGGATCACCGAGGTCACCGCAGGCCGGTCCGCCAGCCAGGCCAGCGCCACCTGGGAAGGGCTCACGCCGTGGCCTTCGGCGGTCTGCTCCACCTCGGCAATCACGTCCCAGGTGCGCGGATCGGCGTTGCGGGCCTCCCAGGCCTCCATCCCCCGCTTCGGGTTTTCGCCCAGACGGGTGGCCCCGGCCGGCGGCTGGTCGCGCTTGTACTTGCCGGACAGCCACCCGCCGCCGAGCGGCGACCAGGGCAGCAGCCCGATTCCGGCGTCGAGTGAGGCCGGGACAATT
Source organism: Arthrobacter sp. 49Tsu3.1M3 (assembly GCF_900168135.1). Taxonomy (NCBI): domain Bacteria; kingdom Bacillati; phylum Actinomycetota; class Actinomycetes; order Micrococcales; family Micrococcaceae; genus Arthrobacter; species Arthrobacter sp. 49Tsu3.1M3. Next base: position 325,998 of record NZ_FUZD01000003.1, on the reverse strand, counting down.
TCCGACTCGATCTCACGGACCAGCAGGCTGTACTGCGGCTGCAGCGTCACCGGGGCACTCCAGCCGTGGGCCTTCGCCACATGGACTGCCTTGGTCAACTGCCAGCCCAGGAAGTTGGAGAAGCCGTAGTAGGCGATCTTGCCGCTGGTGACGGCGTCGTGCAGGAACCGGAGAGTCTCCTCGAGGGGCGTGACCGGATCCCAGGCGTGCAGCTGGTAGAGATCGATCTGTTCTACGCCGAGCCGGCGCAGCGAGTCATCGAGTGCCCGGACCAGGTGCCGGCGGGAGGTTCCGACGTCGTTGGGGGCCTGGCCCATCGGGAAGCGGCCCTTCGTGGCCACCACCGCCCGGTCCCGGACCTCGGCCCGGTCCGCCAGCCACCGGCCGATGATTTCCTCCGACACCCCCGAGCTGTAGACATCGGCGGTGTCGATGAAGTTGCCGCCCGCCGCGAAGTAGTCATCCAGGATCGCGCGGGATTGCTCCTCAGTGGCCTCGGCGCCAAAAGTCATGGTGCCCAGCGCATAGTTGGAGACGACGGCGCCGCTGTTGCCCAGGGTGCGGTATTGCATGGAGCTCCTCAAGTTGGGGTCAGTCTTCCGTGGGGGTGGTGCGCAGCGGGTGGTAGTTCCGCCAGGTGTGCTCCGGCGCGTAGCCCAGCAGCCGCTTGGCCTTTTCGATCGAGAGCATGGTCTCATGCTCGGCCAGGTCCTTGACCACCTTGACGTTCGGGAACACCTCGGCGGCGAGGCTGGCGCTGGAGCGGCTCATCACGGTGTCCTCGTTGGCGATGATGAACGCCTCGAACCCGCGCTTGCCGTGCTCCAGCGCGCGGGCCACGGCCTGGGCGCCGTCCCGGCCGTCAATGTAGCCCCAGAGATTCCATTTGCGCGCCCGCGCGTCGTGGTCGAAGGAGGGGAATTCCTCATAGTCCTCCGGGTCCATCACATTGGAGAACCGCAGGCCGGTGATGCTCAGGTCCGGGTCCCAGCGGGTCAGCTGGATGGCCATCTGCTCCTCAAGGTGTTTGACCAGGGAGTACGTGCTTTCGGGCCGGGCGGGGTAGTCCTCGTCCACCGGGATGTAGGGAGGGTCGACGTCGAAAGGCAGCCCCAGCACCGTCTCACTGGACGCGTAGACGATTTTCTTGATCCCGGCCCGGCGGGCAGCCTGGAACACATTGTAGGTGGACTGCATGTTGTTCTCGAAGGTGGCGGCATCAGGGGCCAGGCCCGGCGCTGGAATCGCGGCCAGGTGCACCACAGCGTCAAAGCCGGCATGGCGGTCCTCCAGGCCGAGGAACACATCCACCACCTGGCCGTAGTTGCGCAGGTCCACCTCCGTGAACCCCGGGCCGCGCACACCGGTGCGGTCCAGGTTGGTCACCTCGTGCCCGTCATCGCTGAGCCGGCGCACGACGTTCCGGCCCAGCTTTCCGCTTCCTCCGGTAACAGCAACTCTCATCAGGAACTCCTCGGGTGGCAGGCTCGGCTGACCGTCATGGTCAGGCCGGGGGGGGCCGGCACCTGCTCCGGTGCCGGCGGTCACCGTTCCACCCTAAGCGGAGGCGGCCGTGGTGCCCAGCCCCGCGTGACTTTCGGCCCTAGGCAGTCCCGGGGGCAGGGGCAAGGCTGGGGAACATGAACGGTGATCAGCGCATTGTCGTGGGTGTGGACGGTTCCGAGTTTTCGACGACGGCGCTCCGCCTCGCCGGGCGCATGTCCACCGCTCTGAACATCCCGCTGGAAGTCATCACCTGCCTGGGAACTTCCGATTTCTTCCTGGCCTCCCACCTGCCCGAGGACAGAACGCCCACCCTCGATGAGCTGGAGGAGACCGCCGAACGCCTCGTGGACCAGGCACTGGAGCGGGCCTTCGGCGAATCGCGTCCGGAAGGACTTAACCGCTCGGTCAAGTTCGGGGCGCCCGCCAAGGTCCTCGTCGAGGAAAGCCAGCACGCCGAAATGCTCGTGGTGGGCCGGCGCGGCAAGGGCGGCTTCCTCCATCAGGTCATGGGCTCGGTGAGCGCGGCCGTCGCGGCCCACTCCCACTGCCCGGTGGTGGTGGTCGGGCCCGAATCGGACGACCCCAAGGGCCGGACCAGCGCATGAGGTCCCTCGCGTGAGCGGTCAGCGTGTCCCCGGCCGGTTGCGCGGACCGCTCGCGGCGCTGGCTGCGGCATCGGCGGGCGCAGCCTATGTCCTGGCTGTCCGGCCGCGGCTCCTGCGCTGGGGGGCCACCACCCAGGAGGCCGCCGGCCCGCTCGCCGGGGACGAGATCGTGCCCGGCCCGCGCATGCAGAGCACCCGCGCGATCACTATTGCGGCCCCGGTGGCAGAGGTCTGGCCGTGGCTTGTCCAGATGGGCGCCGGGCGGGGCGGCTTCTACTCCTACGACTGGCTCGAACGCGGCGCGGGTCTGGGCATCCGGAGTGCGGACCGGATCCTCCCGGAACTGCAGCGCCTGAAAGTAGGCGACGTCGTTCCGCTGTCCCCCGACGGCGGCCTTCCGGTCCGGCTCATCCAGTCCGGGGCGGTGCTGGGGCTGGGCGGATCCATCGATCTGCGCACGGGGAGGATGTCGCCGGCAGGGGTCGGTCCCACCGGCCGCCGGCTGGACGTCGGCTGGACGTTCGTGTTGCGACCCGCTGGGCCCCAGGCCACCAGGCTGCTCTCCCGCACCCGGTACGACTTTTCGCCCCTGGCGGAGGGTCTGGCCCTGCGTGCACTGCTGGAACCGGTCCAGTTCGTGATGGAACGGCGGATGCTTCTAGGGATCCGGTCGAGGGCAGAGGGCCGCCGGAGCTAGGGTCCGCGGAATTCGTGCTCCCGGACCTCCCCGGTTCTGGCCCCATCAGCCGCCCGCGGTCTCCTCAGACGCCCACGGCCCGCGCGCCGGCACCGTTCGGGGACAGAAGGTAGTCGATAAACCAGTCCCGCGCCAGGATGGCCGCCGCCGCGAGCGTGCCCGGCTCTTCAAACAAGTGCGTTGCCCCCTGCACGACGGCGAGCTGGCTGGGACTGCGCATCATCGCCTTCGCCCGGCGGTTCAGTTCCAGGACCTCGTGGTCCAGGCTCCCCACAATCAGCAGCGTGGGCGCTTTGACGGCGGACAGCCGCGGGCCGGCGAGGTCGGGGCGGCCACCGCGGGACACGACGGCCGCGATCCGCGCCGACGGCTCCGACGCCGCCCACAGTGCAGCCCCGGCTCCCGTGCTTGCACCGAAGTACCCCAGAGCGCAGGAGGCCGTGTCCGCCCGGGTGGAAAGCCAGTCCGTGGCCGAGGACAGCCTGCGGGCCAGGAGTTCGATGTCAAAGACGTTGGCGCGGTGGCGCTCCTCCGCCGGCGTCAGCAGGTCCAGCAGCAGCGTGCCGAGACCGGCCTGCTGCAGGACACCGGCCACGTACCGGTTCCGGGGGCTGTGGCGGCCGCTGCCGCTGCCATGGGCGAACAGCACCACGGCGCTGGCCGGCACCGGAAGGTGCAGCTGGGCCTGGAGCCGCACCCCGCGGGACGGGATCTCCACTTCCTCGTCGACGTCGGCGGCAGTGTCGGCGCGGGTCGCCGTCGAGGTCCAGAACGGCGGCGGTGCGGCCTCGACGCGTTTGGCCGCAAGATCGAGCAGGCGCAGCACCTCGTCGTCGTCAGTCGGCGAGAAGTCCCGGTAGTGGTATCCGACGGCGGTGAACTGGCGCGGCGTCGCGAGGCAGACCACTTCGTCCGGTTCCGTCAGGTCGGCGAGGGTCTCGGCGGGGGCAACCGGAACGGCCAGGATCACGCGGGCCGCACCCTGTTTACGGGCGACCCGGCAGGCCGCGCGGGCGGTGGAGCCGGTGGCGATCCCGTCGTCGACGATCACCGCGATGCGTCCGGTCAGGTCGTGCCGGGTCCGGCCCTTCCGGAACAGGACCACCCGGTTTTCCAGCACGGCGCGTTCGCGTTCTTCAACAGACTGGAGTTCCGCACCGCTGACCCGCGCATGGGCCAGGACCTCCTCGTCCAGGACTTTGGCGCCGCCTTCACCGATTGCCCCCATGGCGAGCTCGGGCTGGTAGGGAAGCCCAAGCTTCCGCACCACAATCACATCCAGGGGAGCATCCAGGGCGGCGGCGACTTCGAAGGCCACGGGCACGCCGCCGCGCGGCAGGCCCAGGACCACGATGTCCTGGCCACGCAATTCCGCCAGACGCCTGCCGAGCTGCCTGCCGGCGTCGACCCTGTCTTCAAAGATGCTCATGGGCTATGGCTTTCAAGTCGAAGCGTGGGCCATCGGCCATCAGTCGTGTGCTGCTGAAACTGGTGCGCTCCTACGGGTTCCCCTAACCCGAACAGGACCAGGTGGCCGCTGCCTCCAACTATCCGCCCGCGCCCGAAACCCTGTGAGGGCCTTTATGCCCGAGTTTGCGTCGCCGGCGCCAGCCCTGACCCCGGTGGACGAGCAGCGGCCTGGCCGCCGGGATGCTGAAGCGGGCGGCCCGGCGGGCAATGCGGTGGGTCTGGCCGCGGTGCCGGAGCACCGCCGGCCCGCGTGAAACAGGCTGCTGGGCGGCCCGGGCGTAGAACCAGACTTTCGCCATTTCCACCAGCACCAGGTACACCACTGCCATCCCGAGCAAGGCGAGGAAGAACGGCATAGGCAGCGGATCGAAGCCCAGCACGCCGGCCAGGGGCGAGAACGGCAGGTACACGCCGAGGGCCACCACGCCCAGGGAGGCACCGACCAGGCCCAGCGACGGCCTGCTCCGGAAGAAGGGCACGCGCCGGGTCCGGATGACGAAGATGATCAGCGTCTGCGTCACTATGGACTCGATGAACCAGCCGGCCCGGAATTCGCCCGGAACCGCGTCGAAGACGAACAGCATGAGGGCGAAGGTCGCGAAGTCGAAGATGGAACTGATGGGACCAAACAGGAACATGAAACGCCGGATGAAGCCGATGTCCCAGTGCGATGGGGCCACCAGCTGTTCCTTGTCCACCCGGTCGCCCGGGATGGCCAGCTGGCCGGCATCGTAGAGCAGGTTGTTAAGCAGGATCTGGCCCGGCAGCATGGGCAGGAAACTCAACACCACGGACGCCGTGGCCGCGCTGAACATGTTGCCGAAGTTACTGGACGTGCCCATGAGAACGTACTTAATGGTGTTGGCGAAGATCCGCCGGCCTTCCATGACGCCCTCGGCCAACACCCCCAGGTCCTTGTCGAGCAGCACGACGTCGGCGGCGTCCTTGGCGACGTCCGTGGCGCTGTCGACCGAAACGCCGATGTCCGCGGCATGCAGTGCAAGGGCGTCGTTGACGCCGTCGCCCATGAACCCGACGGCGCCGCCACTTAGCCGCAGCAGCCGGATGATCCGCGCCTTCTGTTCGGGCGACACTCGGGCGAAGATGCTCGCCTCCCGTGCGGCGGCGGCCAGCTCCGGATCGGACAGGGCCTCCACGGCGGCGCCGCTGAGCGTCCCGCCGGAGAGCACAGCGAGTTCGTCACAGACCTTTTCGGCGACCCTGGCGTTGTCGCCGGTGGCGATCTTGACCGTAATGCCGAGCGCCTCGAGCTGGTCAAGGGAGCCGCGGGCATTGGCTTTGGGCCGGTCCAGGAAGATGAGGAAACCCGCGAGGACCAGATCCTTCTCGTCGGACGGCGTCAGGTCCTCCAGGGCGCCCGCGGGTCGCGTTCCGACAGCCACCACCCGGGATCCGGCGTCGAACTGCCTGTCCAGCATCGCCTGCACGTCCGCCGGCGTGCCCACGCAGAGGGCCAGGACATCTTCCGGCGAGCCTTTTGTGATGATGCGGGCCGGTCCGTTCGCTTCGCGCACCAGCACGCTGGTCCGGCGGCGCTGGTGGTCGAAGTCTATGACGTCCAGGCGTTCGTAGCGCTCCGGCCGGAAGGCCGCCGCGTCGGGTGACTCCCAGAGGGCGGCATCCAAGGGGTTCAGTCCGACCGTAGAGAGCCTCGCCTCGGCGTATTCGGCTTCTGTCGCCAGCAGTCCGAGCGTGAGCAGCTCAGCGGGCTCGATGCCCGCGCCGACGGGCAGCGCGGCGGTGAAGCTGATCCGGCCCTCGGTCAGCGTCCCGGTCTTGTCAGTGACCAGGATGTCCATGTCGCCCAGGTCCTCGATGCAAACCAGGCGCTTCACCAGGACCTTTCGCCGGGCCAGTTGGCGGGTGCCCGTGGCAAGGCTGGTGCTGACCACCGCGGGCAGCAGTTGCGGAGTGATGCCGACCGCGATCGCCAGGGAGAAGAGCAGGGATTCGATCACCGGCCGGTGCAGCAGCAGGTTCGCGACGAAGATGAGCGAGCTCAGTCCGATGGCCACCTGCAGCAGCAGGAAGGAGAACCGTTTGAGGCCCAGCTGGAACTCGGTCTGCGGCTGACGTTCGCCCAGACCCAGTGCAATCCGGCCGAATTCCGCCCGGCCTCCGGTGGCGACCACCACCGCCGTGCAGCTGCCTGACTGGAGCACGGTCCCCATGAAGAGGCAGCTGGTCAGGTCCGCCAGCGGGGCATCCTGCGGCACGGGCGCAGGATCCTTGGCGACCGGCAGCGATTCCCCGGTCAGGATGCTTTCATCACACAGGAGGTCTTTGGCCGTCAGCACCCGCATGTCGGCCGGAATGATCGCGCCGATCCCCAGGTGGACGACGTCGCCGGGCACCAGCGCGGTGACGTCGATTTCGCCCGGACTTCCGTCGCGGACGACGACGGCGCGGTGCGTGACGCGGGAATGCAAGGCCTCTGCAGCGCGTTCGGCCCGGTATTCGTTGCTGAACCCCAGCCCGACGCTGACCAGCAGGATCACGCCGATGACGATCGCGTTCGTGGCGTCCCCGAGAAACAGTGAAAGCCCGGCGGTGATGAGCAGGAGGAGCAGGATGGGGCTGGCCAGCTGCCGGCCCAGCACCGACCACCCGCTGGCCATGTGGGTCCGCACCGCATTCGGGCCGAGTTCTGTCAGGCGCCTGCCCGCTTCGGCACCCGTCAGTCCGTTCCCGCCCGAGCCCAGCTCTTCCAACACGGCGGCAACGGGCCGGACCGCGGCGCGGGCGATCGCCAGCGGGGCGGAGGGTGAGTCCTTGACGTCCAGGTCCGGCATGTGGAATCCGTTCGCGACATTTCGCCTAAGGCACAGCTTATGCCCGGGACGAACGGTTCAGGAGCCGCCCAGTCCGGAGCCCCGTGTGGAACCTGCGTTTCCGCGTTGTATATACTCTCCCGGTACGGTTTTGCAGCGAGCCGTTGGATTGTTCTTCGATCCGGCCGCTGCCGTATCCGCCACTTGCCGCGGTGGGAAGCACAGCCGGGTCGTCTTGACCTGAGTGAAACGGCACAACAGATAAGTGGTCAGCGAGTCAACCGCAAATTCAATAAACCAGCAGCTGCATGAACTGGTGCTCAGCAGCTCCGACGTCGAGGACTTCCTCGGGGAGCTGGCCCGCGTATCCGCGCGCAGCCTGTCCGAGCCCGGGGACGAGATCCTGTGCGGCATCACGCTCCTGCGGGAAAAGAAGGCGGCCACTGTCGCGAGCAGCAGCCCCGCCGCGCAGGCCATGGACGAGATCCAGTACACCTTCGGCGACGGCCCCTGCATGACGGCATCCCGGGAACAGGAAACCGTCCACGTTGACGACCTGGATCTGGATGGCCGCTGGCCGCAGTACGCCGCCACGGTGCGCGGGCACGGCTTCCGGTCCATCCTGGCGCTGCCGTTCCTGCTGGAAGGCGAGACCCGTGCCGCCCTGAACCTCTATTCCCACCGCCCGGGCCGGTTCGACGAGCGCGCCACGGAGCTGGCCCGTGACTTTGTCCACCAGACCTCCATGGCCCTGCGCCTCGCGGTCCGGTTCGCGCACAGCAGCGATACAGCCGCCAACCTCAAGGCCACCCTGGAGACGCGTACCGTGATCGACGTCGCCGTCGGCATCATCATGGCGCAGAACCGCTGCAGGCAGGACGAGGCGTTCGAGCTCCTCAAGTCGGCCTCGAGCGCCCGGAACATCAAGCTCCACGCCGTCGCGGCCGGCGTCGTTGAGTCACTCGGGCAGGGCCCAACCCGGACGCACTTCGAGGTCTGACCGGCACTGAGTGGTCAGTGCGGCCAGTGCGGTCAGGCCGGGCTTCCGGGCAGCGGGTCGCCCGCTGCCGCGCCAAGGCCCGCGAACGCCAGAATGCCGTCCCGCACCTCGAGTGCCCGGTTGTGCTGGACGACGTGCCCCGTTCCCTGCACCTCCAGCAGCCGCCCGCGGCGGGCGAGCCCGGCCAGCCGGCGGCTCCAGTCTGCATCCGCGATGGGGTCATTGGCGCCGCGCACCACGAGCACAGGCGCGCTGACGCCGGCGATCTTCTGTTCCATCGGGTAATCCATCATGACCTGCAGGGTCTTGAGGTACCAGGACGGGCCGCAACGCAGGTAGTCGGTGAAAACCACGGCGTTCGAGGAGGGGCTCTCGTAGAACAGGCAGTCCCGGGCCAGCGCCAGGGCCATCTGCGCTACGGTGCCGTGCCTGGGGTCCACGACGGGACCCATCAGCACCACATTCGAGATCTGTTCCGGCTGCTGCAGGGCCGCCTCCAGGGCCATCTGTGTTCCCATTGAGTGCCCCACCAGCACTATTTCCGCAACGCCGAGCTGTTCCAGGGCGCCGAGGATGTATCGGGCGTGGTCGTCAATGGACAGCTGGTACGCGGGCTTGGGGGTGGCGCCGAATCCCGGAAGGTCGATGGAGTAGGTTTCCATTGACCCGGCCAGGAGCCGGTGCAGCCGGCGCAGGTAGCGGTGTGACGCGCCGATTCCGTGGATGAGCACGACGGCGGGCGCGGACCCGCCGGCCATCTCGCGCGAGGCGAAGACGTGGCCGGCGTGGCCCGCGGCGGAAATCTCCAGGCGGACCGGACCGGTCATGCCGGGAACGACCGCGGCGGGGAGCACGGGTACAGGAGGGACCGCGTGGCAGCTGCCGGGGTCATGAAGGGCTCGTTTCGTCGCCGGGTGGTCAGCCCAGTCTAGTAAGCCTGCTGGCTACGGCCCTGACGCCGTGCGGGGCGGCAGGCCCTTTCACGATGATCCCGGCGGATCAGTCGTCCCGCTTTTCCCGCTCCTCGAACTCCTCATCGAGATCATAGTGCCGGAATTCCGTCTCCGGATTCGGCTCCCCCTCCACCACGTACTCATAGTCCAGTTGGCGCTCGACTTGGCTGTCGAGGACCTGAAGATCCTTGTCCGGCAACTTGCTGAGGTCCTCCGGGAAGTCATCTTCCGGGCTGAGGTGCAGCTTCTCGGTCATTGCATGGCTCCCTTGGCCAGGGGATGGACTCGCGCTTGGACTGTCCTGGCTGCATTCAGGATAGCCCTAACTGCCGGTGCGGCCGGGGGCCCGCCTAGGCGGGCTCGGAGCCGACGTTCACCAGCCAGTCCACACCAAACCTGTCCTTGCACATGCCGAAGACGTCGCCCCAGGGTGCCTTCTCGAGCGGCATGGCGATTGTGCCGCCGTCGGCCAGCTTGTCGAAGTACCCGCGGAGCTCAGCTTCGTTGGATCCGCTCAGGGATACGGAAAAGTTGTTGCCCGGGGTGTAGTCCATGCTGTTGGGCGTGTCGGCGCCCATCAGCACCATGCCGGCGTCGGTCCTGAGCTGGGCATGCATGATTTTCTCCTGCTCCGCCGGGTCTTCGCTGGCGTGGTATTCGGCGAAGGTACTCATGGTCAGTTCCCCGCCGAACACCGACTGGTAGAAGGTCATGGCGTCTTTCGCGTTGTCGCGGAAGCCGAGGTAGGGATTGAGCGTAGTCATGTCCGAAACTCCTTGCTGTTGAGGGCGCCGGCCTGGCGGCAACGACGACGGTGCACGGTACAGGGCATATCCTGCCGCAAAACCAACAGCGTGGGTAGGTGTCCGGCCGCGGAACCGGGCAGCCGACGACAAACAGATGAATGTCCCGCCAAAAGCGTCCGACGGCGGCCGGTGCCGCCGTCGGACGCTGCGGCGGGAGTACAGCTACGGCGTCTGGCCTGCGTGCTCGCCTTCGGCGATTTCCTCAACGAGTTTGGCGTTGAAGGCCGGAAGGTCACGCGGGCTGCGGCTGGTCACCAGGCCCTGGTCCACCACGACCTCCTCGTCAGTCCAGATCGCGCCGGCATTCTTCAGGTCCGTCTGCAGCGTGTGGTACGAGGTCAGGTTCCTGCCGCTGACCACGCCGGCGTCGATAAGCAGCCACGGGCCGTGGCAGATGGCGGCGACGGGCTTGTGCTGCTCAAAGAAGGCACGCGTGAAGGCCTGGGCCTCCTTGTCGACTCTGAGGTGATCGGCGTTGACCACGCCGCCGGGGATAACCAGGGCGTGGAAATCGGCGGCATCGGCCCGCCCCACGGCGAGGTCGACGGCGAACCGCTGCCCCTTTTCGGTGCCGTCGTAGCCCTGCAGCTCTCCGCTCTTCGGCGAGACCAGGGTTGGCACACCGCCTGCTTCCTTCACGGCATCCCACGGGCTGGTCAGCTCCACTTGCTCCACACCGTCCGTCAGCAGGAACGCGACCTTCTTGCCGGAAAGATTGTGCTCTGACATGTGTCCTCCTCGTGCCGGGCGCGGGCGGGCACCATTCGTTCAGTGCCGGCGCCCGCGCAGTGTCCCACTTAGTTTGCAGTCTTAACTCTAGAAAGCCGCCAAGTCGTAAGCAAGCTGATGATGCATTGCGGGGACCCCGCCGGCACAGGACGGGAAGCTGAGAGAATGGGCCAATGGAAGTCGCTTTCGGGCTGCTGGCCCTCGTCGCCATCGTTTGTGCCTGCAGCGCGCTGGGCCAAAGGATCAACATCTCCGTCCCCCTGCTGCTGGTGCTGGCCGGCGTGGTGTGCTCGTTCCTGCCGTTCGTTCCGACCATCGAGCTGAACCCCGAAATCGTTCTGGTCGGGCTGTTGCCGCCGCTGCTCTATGCGGCGGCGCTGCAGACCTCGCTGTTCGATTTCCGTTCCAACCGCCGCTCCATCGGCCTGTTGTCGGTGGGCTACGTCATTTTCGGCACCGTCAGCATCGGGCTGGTGGTCGCCTGGCTCTTTCCCGAGATCCCGCTGGCGGCCGCCATGGCCCTGGGCGCCGTGGTCGCGCCGCCGGACGCCGTCGCCGCGACGGCGATCGCGCGCAAGGTGGGCATGCCCCGCAGGATTGTCACCATCCTGGAGGGCGAGTCGCTGGTCAACGACGCCACGGCGCTGGTCTGCCTGCGCGCCGCCATCGCCGCGATCGCCGGAGCTGTCTCCGCCGCGGAGATCGCCGGCGGCTTCGTCCTGGCGGCCGGCGGGGGCGTGGCGGTGGGCGTTGCCGCGGCCTTCGTGCTCACCGCGCTCCGCAAGCGGATCCGCAACGTGGCCATCAACACCTCCATTTCCCTGATCGCCCCCCTCGTGGCCTACCTCCCGGCGGAAGCGATCCACGCTTCGGGGGTCCTGGCCGTTGTCGTCACAGGGCTGATCATGGGAACCAAGGCGCCGTCCATGCCGAACGGGGCCGCGCGGCTGAGCCAGCGAAGCAATTGGCACACGGTGCAGTTCCTGCTTGAGAACTCTGTGTTCCTCCTCATTGGGCTGCAAGTCCGGACCATCATCGAGGGCGTCCGGGATGATTCGCTGGGACCCGAACGGATCTGGCTCGGCTGTGCCGTGGTGCTGGTCGCCGTACTGGTCCTGCGTCCGATCTGGGTCTTCCCCACCACCTACCTGCCGCGGCTCATTCCCTCGGTCCGGCGCGTGGATCCCGCGCCGCCCTGGCAGTATCCCGCGATCGTCTCCTGGGCCGGCATGCGCGGCGTGGTGACCCTGGCCGCCGTCCTGGTCCTGCCGGCGGAGCTGGAGCACCGGTCGGTCCTGATCCTGATGGCCCTCGTGGTGGTGGCCGGCACGCTGACCCTGCAGGGTTTCACGCTCCCGGCCCTGGTCCGGTTGCTGCACGTGAAGGGCCCGGACCCGCGCGAGGACGCGCTCAACGAGGCCTCGCTGATGCAGATGGCGACGGCGGCGGGCGTGCAGCGGCTCCAGGAACTGCGTTCGGACGCCGATCCTCCGGAGGTCGTGGCGATGCTGAAGCGGCGCACCCAGGAGCGCGGGCTGGCCGCATGGGAGCGGCTGGGACGGCCGTCCGCCGAGGCCGCCACGCCCAGTCAGCGCTACGCCCAGCTCCGGCTGGCAATGCTGGATGCCGAGCGGGCCAAGGTCCTCGAGTTGCGGCGCGGCGGCGGATACGCCCACGAGGTCCTGGTCAACGTCCTTGACCGCCTCGACGTCGAAGAGTCCATGCTGGACGCCGCATTGGAGGAACCGGATGGCGACGGCGGCAGCGGAGGCGAGGGAATCGCCCGGCCCCGCGGCGTTTGTCCGCATCTGGAGTCCGCCCCGGATCTCACCGTCCCGACTGGTCCCTTCTGTGAGGCGTGCGAACGGGAGGGGACGACGACGGTGCATCTGCGGATGTGCCTGCAGTGCGGCAACGTGGCCTGCTGCGATTCCTCGCCGGGAACCCACGCGTACAAACACTTCCAACTCAGCGGCCACCCCGTCATGCGCAGCGTCGAGCCGGGCGAGGACTGGCGCTGGTGCTACCCGGACGAACTCCTTGGCTAGGCCGCAGACGCCAGGCAGCGCCGTCCGGCGCCGGGCCCGGGCGCCTCTGTTCACCGCACCGTTCCCTCCGTAGGCTGGAAGGGACCTGGCGAAGAGAAGGCGGCCCGCCGCCGTCGGACGGAAAGAGGACACCGTGGACAACCAAGACATCCTGGAGCGCATCAAGGCCCTGGTGGAGGAGGAACACGGCCTCCGCGAAGGCTCAGCCCAGTCTGGCGGGACCGGAGGCCCGGACATCCTCCGGCTGCAGCAGGTGGAAGAACAGCTGGATCAGTGCTGGGACCTGCTCCGCCAGCGGCGCGCCAAAAAAGACTATGGCGAGAACCCCGACGAGGCGGAAGTGCGGCCGGTCAGCGAGGTTGAGGGCTACCAAAGCTAGCCCGCGCCCTGAGCTGACAGGCAGGCAGGCAGACAGACAGGCCATGCTGATCGCGCTGCTGGGCGACGTCATGCTGGGCCGGCTGGTGAACCGGCACCTGGCAGCGGCCCGGCCTGCCTATCCGTGGGGCGACACGCTGGCGGTCCTGGAGCGGGCCGATGTCCGCATCGCCAACCTCGAGTGTGTCCTGGCGGCCGGCGGCGAACCCGAGCCCGGCAAGATCTTCCACTTCCGCTCGGACCCGAAGAACGTCGCCAGCCTCCTCGCGGCCGGCATCGACGCCGTCTCGCTCGCCAACAACCACGTCCTGGATTTCGGCCAGGACGCGTTCGGGGAGATGCTGCCGGCGCTGGACGGCTGCGGCATCCTCCATGCCGGCGCCGGCCCCGACCTGGAGGCCGCCCGCCGCCCGGCCGTGTGGCGCGCGGGCGCCGTCGCCGTCGGATTCATTGCCTTCACGGACAACGAGCCCGGCTGGGAGGCGGGCCCCGTGGCTCCCGGGGTCTACTACGTCCCGGTGGACGACGCTTCCCTGGATGACGGCCCCGTGACCGACGTACCGGTGACCGACGGCGGCCGGCGCCGCCGGGCACGGCGGGACGGACTGTTGGAGCTGGTCGCCAGGACCAAGGCCCGCGTCCAGGTCCTCATCGTGTCAGCCCATTGGGGCGGCAACTGGGGCTACGACGTCCCGGCCGGGCACCAGGACCTTGCCCGGGACCTCATCGAGGCCGGGGCCGACGTCGTGTTTGGCCACTCGCCGCACATATTTCGCGGCGTCGGCATCCACCGCAACCGTCCCATCATCTACAGCGCCGGGGACTTCATTGACGACTACGCTGTGGACCCGGTCGAGCGCAATGACCAGTCTTTCGTGTTCATGCTCGACACCGACGCCGGCTCACCCCGCACGCTTCGGCTGCATCCGACCATCATCGCCGGATTCCAGGCGCGCCTGGCCCGCGGGTCGGCGCCCGCCATTGCCGCCCGGATGCAGCGGCTGAGCGGCCAACTGGGCACAAGGGGCAGCTGGAACGCGACCGGCCGCTGCCTTGAGATTCAGCTCGGCCTGGAACCGGGGTTCTACTATCACTAGGTTCTTGAATGCGGACCCAAGGTTCGTCAAAGATCCCGCTGATACCGTTCCACAAGGCCGTGTCATCCGGCGGCCCCGTATTTGAAAGGGGACAGCATCATGGGCGAACACGCCATGACGCCTCGGCAAGCCCGGATGGCACCGTTATTCTGGCCGCGATGGATCGTGCTCATCATGGTTGTGGGGATGGTCGCGGCCTTGGCCCCGATTATCATCATCTCCGGGTCAGCCACGGCAACGGCGCCGGCCAAGAGGAACTACGTGCCGCAGACGCGCACGTACTTCATCGGCGCGGATGAGGTCGACTGGAACTACGCGCCGACCGGCAGCAACCAGATCACGGGTGAGCCGTTCGACGAGATCGCCGCCGTCTTCACTCAACAGGGACCGCAACGCATCGGCAGCACCTACGTCAAGTCCCTGTACCGGGAGTACACCACTTCCTCGTTCAGGACGCTCAAGCCCCGGACCGCTGCCGATCAGCATCTAGGCATGCTGGGGCCGGTCATCCGCGCCGTCGTCGGGGACACGATCAAGTTGGTCTTCAAAAACAACCTGGATCGCCCCGTCTCCGTGCATACCCACGGCGTCTTCTATGACAAGAGCAGTGAAGGCTCCCCGTACAACGACGGGACCAGCCCGGCAGATCACCGGGACGACGCAGTCGACCCGGGCGCCGTCTACACCTATAGCTACAAAGTTCCGGACCGTGCCGGCCCTGGCCCGATGGATGGCAGTTCGGTGATGTGGATGTACCACTCGCACACGGATGAAGTTGGCGATGACTACGCCGGTCTGGTGGGTCCCATGGTCATAACGAAGGCCAGCGCCGCGCGCGCGGACGGCACCCCAGAGGATGTGGACCGCGAATTCTTCGTGCAGTTCAAGGTCAGCGATGAGAACGCCAGTCCGTACCTGCAACGCAACATCACCCGGTTCGCAGGTGACCCCGCTTCAGTGGACCCAGGCAATGAGGAGTTCAAGGAGAGCAACTTGATGCACTCCGTCAATGGCTACGTCTTCGGCAACCTTCCGCTGGACGCCATGACCATGAAGAAGGGCGAACGGGTCCGCTGGTACCTCATGGGCATGGGCACCGAGGTGGACCTGCACACCCCGCATTGGCATGGCAACACCGTGACGGCCCTGGGAATGCGCACTGATGTTGTGAGCCTGCTCCCAGCGACAATGGTGACGGCCGACATGGTCCCCGATGACCCCGGCACGTGGCTGTTCCACTGCCACGTCAACGATCACATCAGCGCCGGGATGCTGGTCCGCTACCGGGTGACCAACGCAACAAGCCCCGGCAACGACCACAGCGTCCACTCCGGCCACACGTTGTAGCCGGAAATCAGTCGCGCCGGTGGCTCACGGCCCGCCGGCAGAGGATCAACTCACACCGCCGGCGTCCCGGCCCTCCGGCGCCGCAGGGCGGCACGTGTCCGGCGGGCACATGAGGCCCCGTTTACATTCCCGAAACATGCCGGTCACGCGAACTTCACGCCGTCGCGATTCCCGTAACGTGCCCGCAACTTTTCGCCTCACTGCCGGAAACATGGCTCCGCGAGGATTAAATCCGGATCGGGGGGCCGGCGGCGACGTGTCCCGGTACGGAAGACTGACGAGAAGGGACCCGCCGGTGGAGCTCACTGCTGGAAGCGTCTGGATGATTGTGTCGGCAGCGATGGTTCTGCTGATGACCCCGGCCCTGGGCCTGTTTTACGGCGGGATGACGCGGGCCAAGGCCTCGCTCAACATGATGATGATGAGCTTCGTCTCGATCGGGATCGTCGGCGTGGTGTGGGTCCTCTGGGGCTACTCGATGAGCACCGGGCAGGGCGTCCTCGGCGTGTTCGGCAACCCGTTCGCGAGCTTCGGCCTGAGCAGCCTCATCGGTTCGCCGGACCTGATCAAGGCCGGCTACAGCGCCACTTTTGCCATCCTCACCGTGGCCCTCATCAGCGGCGCCATCGCGGACCGCACGAAGTTCACCTCCTGGGCCCTCTTCGTCCCCGTCTGGATCACCCTCGTGTACTGCCCCCTGGCCTTCATGGTCTGGGGCGGAGGCCTCATGAGTGCCGGCGGCGCCGTAAGTGCCGTCTTCGGCCAGGTCATCGACTTCGCCGGCGGCACCGTAGTGGAAATCGCGTCCGGAACCGCGGCGCTGGTCCTGGTCATGATCCTGGGCAACCGGCACGGCTTCGGCAAGGACCCCGGCCACCGCCCCCACAACATCCCCTTCATCATGCTCGGCGCGGGCATCCTGTGGTTCGGCTGGTTCGGCTTCAACGCCGGCGCCGCCACCACGGTGGAGCAGGCCGGCCTGATCTGGGTGAACACCCTGGCCGCCCCTGCCGCAGCCATGATCAGCTGGCTGGTGACGGAGAAGGTCCGCCACGGCCACCACACCTCCCTGGGCGCGGCGTCCGGCGCCGTCGCCGGCCTCGTGGCGATCACGCCGTCGTGCGCCAACATCAGCCCGCTCGCCGCGCTGGGCCTTGGCTTCGTGGCCGGTGCTGCGTGCGCCGTGTTCGTGGACCTGAAATTCAAGTTTGGCTTCGATGACTCGCTCGACGTCGTCGGCGTCCACCTCGGCGGCGGCCTGATCGGCACACTCGCCCTCGGTTTCATTGCGCTCCCGGTGGACGGTGCCGGCGGCGGGCTGTTCTACGGCGGCGGGCTCCACCAGGTCATCGCGCAGACCGTGGCCGTCCTCATCACGGTGGCCGTGTCCGGCCTCGGGACCGCGGTGATCGGACTCGCCATCCACAAGACGCTGGGATTCCGGGTCAGCCGCGAGGACGAACTCGCCGGAGTCGACCGGTCCGAACACGCCGAGACCGCGTATGCCTTTGCCGAGCTGGGTTTCAGCCGGTTCAACCCGTTCGGCCACCACCCCGGCGCGGCACACGCGACGGCGGCCCACGCGGCGACGTCGGCCCACGCGGCCGGCCGGGCACCGGAAAACGCATCCGCACGCGCAAAGGAAGACAGCCTCGTCTGAGCCGGCCGCCGGGCCCGGCACAAGTTTTTCCAAAGGGCCCGGGTGTAAGACGCGGCCGGAGGCTTAAGATATGGGCGGGGGGCACTCGAATTAGCGAACTCGCTTAATGGGAGGCCACGATGTTCAGCCAAGCCAGCCGCAAGGCATCAAAACCGAAGCTAACATCGGTGGCGCGGACCCCGCGCAGACACCGGCGCAGCTCCCTTCCCAGACCAGACACAGATTGGTTCGGGCGCGGGCTGGCCTCGCTGGCGGCCTTTGCCCTGGTGGCCGGCGGCAGCCTGATGGCGGCGGCTCCTTCTAACGCGGCCGCCCCCGCGCAAAACTACATCGTGGTGCTCAAGGACGGCGTCGTGGACGCCGGAGCGGCGGCGGCCGCCCAGCAAAGCGCTTACGGATTCACGGCATCGAAGGTCTACCGCAACGCTGTGAACGGCTACTCTGCCACCCTGACGGCGGCCCAGGCGCAACGCGTCCAGGCCGACCCAAGCGTCGACTTCGTCACGGCAGGACGGACCTTCCAGCAACCGCGGGATCTTGGAACCGCGGCCACCCAGGAGACACCCCTTTGGCGCAAGCGGATCGCCGGAACCAGCTCAGACGTCCGAAAGGCCCTCGACCGGGGGCCAAGCCGGATCAACGTCAACGTCGCCGTGATCGACAGCGGCATCGATGCGACCCACCCGGACCTGAACGTCAAGGGCGGCGTCGACTGCCAGTCCGGCTCGCCCGTCGATGTGACCCCCGTTGACGTCCTGGGCCACGGGACATTCGTCGCGGGCGTGATCGGCGCCCGGAACAACCGCCTGGGCGTCATCGGAACCGCCCCGGGCACGCCACTGTGGTCTGTCCGGGTGGTTGACGACAACGGCCTGATCTCCGAGCAGAGCCTGATCTGCGCGATTGACTGGGTGACCTCGACGCGCAAGGACCATGACGATGGCAACGACATCGCCGTGGCCAACATCAGCATCGCCGGCGGTGCCGCGGACACGCCCAACTGCGGCAAGGGCACGGACCCAATGCACTACGCCATCTGCCGCTCGGTCCGGGCCGGTGTCACCTATGCCGTCGCGGCCGGCAACGCCGGTGAGGACTTCGCCAACACAGTGCCGGCCACGTACGACCAAGTACTGACCGCCACCGCCATGGGCGATTTCGACGGAAAGTCCGGCGGGGATGCCGCCCCGATCTGCGGCCCCGACGACTTTTCGAAGTACGGGCAAAAGGATGACCAGCCTGCGTTCTTCTCCAACTTCGCCACCACGAGTGACGACAAGGCCCACACCGTCGCCGGCCCCGGCGTGTGCATGCTCTCCACCTGGCCCGGCGGCTACAACGTAAGCAACGGCACCAGCTTTGCCAGCCCGGCCGTGGCAGGGTCCGTGGCCCTCTGCATCAGCCAGAAGGCCTGCACGGGCTCAGCCGAGCACGTCATGGAGCAGTACCTGGACCTGACAAAGTCGTACTCTAAGCGGCACCACGACTACGGCTTCGGCGGCGATCCCATCCACCCGGTCGGCGGACAGTACTACGGATACCTGACCCAGACGGTGAGCTTCTGACGCTACGGCGGTGAGGCATCCGGCGGCGCAAGTCGCCGCCGCGCCAGAGGCCCTCGGCGAGTCTCAGCCGAGGGCCCAGCCGGGTCTCAGCCCAGCAGCCGGCGCTCATAGGCGAAGGCCACCAGCTGGAGCCGGGTCCCGAGGCCCAGCTTGCCCAGCACGCTCCTGAGGTGTGTCTTGACCGTCGCCTCGGATACGAACAGGCTTCCGGCGATCTCACCGTTGGCCAGCCCCTTGGCCGCGAGCAGGAAGACGTCCCGTTCCCGGGCAGACAGCACCTCCAGCGCGGACAGGTCCGGTCCCCCGGCCGGCACCGTCCGGGCGGCATGCTGGAACAAATCCTGCACTGATCCCGGCGCAATCACGGAGTACCCGGAGTGCACCGTCCGGATCGCGGCGAGCAGGAACTCCGGTTCGGCGCTCTTGAGCAGGTAGCCGCTGGCCCCGGCGTGCACTGCGTCAACCACCGCCTGGTCCCGGTTGAACGTGGTCAGGGCGATGATCTTCGGCGCGCCGGTGCCTGCGGCCTCCGCCTGCCGCACGATCCGCCGCGTGGCGCCGACGCCGTCAAGGACCGGCATGCGCAGGTCCATGAGCATCACGTCGGGGCACCGTTCGACGGCGGATGCCGCCGCCTGCGCGCCGTCGCCGGCTTCCCAGGCCATCGCCATGTCCGGCTGGCTCTCCACCAGCATCCGGATTCCCGCACGGAACAGGGCCTGGTCGTCGACGATCGCCACGGTAATGGCCGCCCCGGCATCAGCCACGGTCGCCGGCTTCCGCCAGCGGCATTCCCGGGCGCGCTGCAGGGCTTCCCGCGGGAACCAGGTCCGGCTCCGCGCTGGCGGCGGCAGCCTCGGCGTCGGCGTCGGCCAACCTTGTGCCGTAGGGGATAAAGACGGTCACCCGGTACTGCTCGCCATCCGGGCCGGACGTCATCCAGCCTCCTGCGAGGTGGGCGCGTTCCCGCATCCCGGCGAGGCCGCGGCCCACCCGCATTTCGGTGGCGGGGTCCGGGCTGTCCCTTCCTGTGGTCTCCGGGATCCCGGACGCCGCGTGCAGGGTCAGCCCCGGGCCGCTCCAGTCCAAGTGCAGGCGCACCGCGGTGCCGCGGCCGCCGTGCTTCAGGGCGTTGGTCAGGCATTCCTGGATGATCCGGAAGACGGCGAGCTGCTGCCCGGCGGAGAGCTCGGCGGGCGTGCCGGACTCGCTTTGTTCGATCTCGAGGCTGCCCTGCATGCGCGCCACGAGGGGCCCGACGTCGCTGAGCCGGGGCTGGGGCGTGACCATGCCGTCGTCGTGCACCCCCTCGATGACGCGCTGCGCGTCCACCAGGGCGCTCCGGGCCGACGTCGCGATGTTCTCCAGGGCGTTCAACACGGCCCTCGGCTGGTCCTTGCTCAGGTAGCGGGTACCATCCGCCTGCGCCGCGATCACGGCCAGTGAGTGGGCCAGGACGTCGTGCAGGTCCCGGCCGATCCGGGTCCGTTCCTGCTCCACGATCAGGTCCACCTCGGCTTCCCTGAGGCTGGTCTGGGCGATGGTCCTGGCCCGGAACAGGCTGCCGCGTTCCTGGTACATCGCCAGCAGAAGTCCGACGGCGGCGCAGGCCCCCGCGATCACCAGCAGCAGCGAAAAGAGTTGCCAGCCGTAGTCCTGGAGCATCCACCGGTCGCCCATGAACAGCGGCCGGAACCAGCCGACGCCGTTGCCGTAGCGCCAGGACAGCATCAGGAAGGTCATGGCGCCGGCGAACACCACGTTGGCGGCCGCCGCGATGAAGCGTGTCCTTCGCCGGGCCGTCCATTGGATGAAGGCCAGGGCCACGAACGCCCCGACGTAGATGGCCCAGTGGTTGGAGTGCATCGCGGGAATGGCGTACCCCAGTTGGCCCGCGAGCAGCCCTGCCGTGAATCCGAGCGACGCGTAGGGCTTCCAGGCGGCGCAGGCAACCGCCGCCGTCATGAGGATCAGCGGCCACGTCCCCTCCCAAGTGTGCAGGCCCGGGCCCATCCGCCCGGCCGCGGCCACGCACCACAGCGTGAAGAAGAGAACGGCCGCCGCGGGGGCGCCCCAATGCCGCAAAACTTTCAGTAGTGGTTCCATGCTGTCACCCTATCCACGGCGGCTGTCACCGGCAGGTCACATCCGGCCGCGCTCCACCTTGGGGCCAGAAGATTCATCTTTCGAGCCAGCCCTCCGTCGATAGCGGGCGTAGTATGGCGGCCAGGACCAAGGCAGCGGTTGAGGTCGCAGCCCCCGCGGACACGGCGCCGTACTCCGTGCTGGACAGCGTGTTCTTCGTGGTGGGCGGCGTTGCGGCCGTGTGGCTGACCGCGCTGCTGGTGCAGTTGAGCTTCGAATGGGGCTGGGCGCAGGTCTGGTTCCTCTTCATCTTCTGGGCCCTGCTCGCCTACCTGGTGCTCCCCCGCCTGCACCGGATCCTGACCCGGCTCTACGTTCCGGACTACTTCATCGGCCGGGCGCGCACCAGCGACGGGCTGCTGGGCGATCCCGTGAACATCGCGCTGCTGGGATCGGAACCACAGATCCATGGCGTGATGCGGTCCGCGGGCTGGACAAGGGCGAATGACGTGACCCTGGCCAGCAGCCGGCGGATCGTCTCCTCCACCCTCCTGCGCCGCAGCTATCTCGAGGCCCCGGTCAGTCCGCTGTTCCTGTTCGGCCGGCAGCAGGATTTTGCCTACCAGCAGGAAGTCGACGGCACCCCGGGCAAACGGCACCACGTCCGTTTCTGGCGTTGCCCGCCCGGCTGGCTGCTGCCGGGCGGGCTGGCCGTCGACTGGTTGGCGGCCGGCACATATGACCGCAGCGTCGGGCTGTCCCTGTTTACCCTGCAGATCACCCACAAGATCGATGAGAACACCGACGCTGAACGCGACCATGTGGTCGGCGCCATTACCGGAGCCGATCCCGCGGCCGGGCTCCGGGTGATCCGTGATTTTTCCACCGGCTATCACGCGCGCAACGGCGGGGGCGACACCATCACCACCGACGGCAACCTCCCGATCGTCGATCTCCGGCAGACCGCCGCTGAGCAGACCGCGTCCGTCACGGCCCCCGGCGGGGGCCGCACCAGGCGTCCTTCGACCACGATCGTCGGGGCGCTCTTCGTCGGTGCCCGCGCGGCGGCGGCCGCGCTGCTGGCGCTGTCCCTGGTGTTCTTCAAGGACGCGCACGTCGGCTCGCTGATGCGGCCCGTCGCCGGGCCGGCGGTCACGGAGGCCCAGGCGGAATTGGCCGTCAGCGCCGCAACGGTGGTCGTCCTGCTCTTTGTCGTGGCCGAGATCCTGCTGGCGTGGTTCGTGTTCCTCGGCCGAAACTGGGCCCGGACGGTGGCCATGGCGCTGAGCACGGCCGCCATCTGCTTCCAGGCCGTCGATGTCTTCCACGGCGGCCCGGACATCACGCTGAAGTCCAATCTCCCCGGCCTGACCCTGGACATCCTGTTGCTTCTGGCGCTCTCCAGCAAGCGCTCCCGCGACTATGCCCTGCGCCCCCGCAAGGAAATCAATCCGGATTCCAGCCATGCCGGTGGGCGGGCGCCCTTCTGAATCCCCCGGATTCAGGGGCCCTTGACAGCCCTCTCGCTGCGGGAGCTAGATGTTCAAATAGCCAGCAATCCACCGCAGGAGCAGCTAAGGAGCGGACATGAGCGACGACTCACAGGCGCCGGAGCGCCACCACAGCGAGACCCCCGCAGAAGGTGATGCGTCGGCTGAACCCTTCGACGACCGCGCCCATTCCCAGGACGCGGCAGAAGGCCCGGACACCGACGACGAACCGGGCCCCGCGGCCTAGCCTTCCTGCGCGCCAATTCGCCGGAATCCTGCGGGCTCGCCGGAACTTTCCGGCGAGCGGGGAGGCTTCCGGCGAATTGGACCCGCCTGCCGCGCGGCGTCCTGACGGTCCCCGGCGCACACAGTCCGTAACCGGCGAAATATCTTCGCCTGCCCGGGTGTTGCTCCGGCATGACAACAATCGGAATCATCGGTGCAGGACACATTGGCGGCCAGATCGCCCGCAAGGCCGTGGAGCTCGGCTACGACGTCGTGATCAGCAACTCGCGTGGGCCGGAAACCCTGGCGGAGCTCGTCGCGGAACTGGGGCCAAGGGCCAGGGCCGCGACGCCGGCCGAGGCGGCCGCAGCCGGCGACTTCGCCGTCGTCACCGTGCCGCTCAGGAGCCTCCCGGACGTCCCCGTGGAACCGCTGGCCGGCAAGATCGTCCTCGACACCAACAACTACTACTGGGAACGCGACGGGCATATCCCGTCCCTGGATGCCGGCGAGGCCACCACGTCCGGCCTGCTGCAGGAGCACCTTCCCCAGTCCAAGGTGGCCAAGGCTTTCAACCACATCATGTTCTCCCAGATCACCACGGACGGGACGCCGGCCGGCACCCCGAACCGCCGGGCCTTGGCCACGGCGAGCGACTTCCCGGAAGCGGCTGAGCTGGTGACCAGGCTCTATGACGAATTCGGCTTCGACACCGTCAACATGGGCCCGCTCTCCGAAAGCTGGCGCACGGAACGCGACCGCCCGGCCTACGTGATCCGGCAGAACGCGGCCGAGCTCACGGAGAACCTCGCCAAGGCTTCGCGCACCATCTGACCCGCCCTGGCCCGGACGCGCGAATTCGCCGGAAGCCCGCGAGGTCGCCGGACTTTTTCGGCGACCTCGCAGCCTTCCGGCGAATTCGGCCGGGGGTTAGGGGTCAGCGCTGGACAGCGGGCTCGAGCTTGAGCATCTTGGCGATGACGTAGTCGAGCTCGGAGTCGTCGAAGATCTTCTTCCAGTCGTCCTTGATGATGGTGTCCTTGCCGTACTGGATGGCGATTTCGCACGCCTCGGAGAACGGGTTGGAGCCGCGCAGGGCGTTGGTCAGGGCGATCTGGACGTGCCCGAACAGCATGGCCTTGGCTGCTTCCTCGGGGACGCCGGCGGTGTGCACGGTCTCGTGCAGGGCTTCCTGGAGCAGGGTCCCGATCATGCAGGCGACGGTCTCCACGAGGGTGGGCTCGAGGATGGCGAGCTGCTTGACGGTGACCCAGTGGACGTCGATCACCGGGGCGTAGATGACCTTGATGGTGGCCTCGGCGGCGGCGCGGGCGGCCTCGGTGGCGTCTTCGTCGATCGCGGCAACCACGTTCTGCGGGGCGCCCTGGCCGCCGAAGGTGTCGGCCCATTCTTCCTTGGTGGTGCGTTCGAGGAAGACCGAGGGGTGGCACGGGTGGGCCACGGCCTGGACGACGTCGTCGCGCTTGGCGAGCAGGCCGGCGTAGGCGGCGGCCGGGTCGAGGGTGAGCAGGATGGCGCCGGACTTCATCTGCGGGACCACGCCGTGGGACACGACGCCCAGGACGGTGTCCGGGACCGCGAGGATCACGACGTCGGCGTCCTTGATGGCGTCCTCGGTGGTGCTGATTTCCCGGCCTTCGGCGCGGACGCGGTCCTGGCCGGCCGGCGAGTTCTCGCTGTAGTAGACGGTGTGGGCGCTCTTCTGGAGGTTGGCTGAAACACGCAGCCCCATTTTGCCTCCGGCTCCGATGACGGCCACGGTCAATTGTTCTGCTGACATTTCAGTTACTCCTTAGGAAATCGAGGCTTTGCTGGGTCCACTGCTTTTCGAGGCGGATGGTCTCTTCTTCGGAGGCCTGCCACGGCAGCCAGTGCTCGATGATCTGGTTGATGTTTCTTTCTTTGGGCTGCAGCTTCCGGGCCATGTAGGCATAGTCCAGGAGGCCTTCGCCGAGGGGAGCGCCGGAATACGTGAACCCGACCCACCCCTCCTTGCGACTGAACGCAAAGTCTTTGATGTGCATGTTCAGGACATACGGCGCGACGGCGTCAATCACCTCGCGCGGGGATTCCAGCGCTGCCACGGTGTTGGCGGGATCGCTGCAGATGCCCAGGTACGGGCTGTCCACCCGGGCGATGACCTCCAGGACCAGGGCTGTGGGGACCTGTTCGTAGGTCTCGACGGCGATCTTCACCCCTGCCGCCTCGAATTCTGGCAGGAGACCGGTGAAGATCGCCACGGCCTCGTCCGCGTCCGGGGTGTGGCCCGGGACGTTGAACATGGTCCGCAGCAGCGGCGCGCCCAGGATCCCGGCGAGCCGCAGGAACTTCTTCAGATGCTCCGGCCGGATGCCCTTGGTGCCGAGCTCCAGGGAAATCCCGAGGGCATCGGCCGTGGCCCGGACGGCGGCCAGTTCCGCATCCGTCATTGCCTCCAGCGGGGCGTAATCGCAGATCTGGAAGAGGTCCACGCCCAGGGCCGCGGTTTCGGCCAGCGCTTCCTGGAGGGTCAGCGGCGCGGAGACCTGGTCCGAGAGCTGCCAGAAGAACGCGTAGCTGCTGAGACCGATTCGTGAACCCGGCCCGTTCTCGGAACCCTGCCCGTTCGTGGAACTCATGGCCGGCCTCCCGCCGTCACCAGGAGTCCGAGGCGGGCGGCCGTTTCGTCCAGGATGGTCTTGAGCGCCTGCGGGTCGTGGGCAAAGCGGCCCAGGAACAGCCCGGCGACGGCGTCGTCGAGCCGGCCAATCAGGCCGGGGCCGGCGCTCCCGCCGTAAATGACCCGGCTCTCGGCCTGGCCGGGCAGGGAACGCAGGTGCGTGTCGAGTCCGGTGATGACGGCGCTGATGTACTCCGGGGTGGCCGGTTCGGACGCACCGATGGCCCACTGCGGTTCGTAGGCCACGATGGTCCGGGCCGCGGGTCCGAGGGACCGCGCCCGGTTGAGGGCGGCGTCGATGTCCGCAGTGCAGTGACGGAGGGCCTCCTCCACGGAGCCGGGCTGCAGTTCCCCGACGCAGAGCACCGGCGTGAGGCCGTTGCGGTAGGCGGCGGCGGTCTTGAGGCCGATTGTCCTGTCATCCTCGCCGAGGATCCGGCGCCGCTCGGCGTGGCCCACTTCGGCGTAGCGGCCGCCGAGTTCGGCGACCGTCCGGCCGGAAACCTCGCCGGTGTAGGCGCCCTCGTCTTCCCAGAAGATGTCCTGCGCGCCGGCGCCGGCCCCGGCCACGCCGAGGATCCGGGCCGCCTCGGGCAGCGCGGGCAGCGCCGGGAGGACGAACAGTTCGATCTCGCCGCTCTGCACGGCGGGGTGTGCCAGTGCGACGGCGGCGACCTCGCGGCAGTAGTCCAACGTGCGCTGGTAGCCGAAGTACATTTTCAGGCTGACGCCGATGACGGCCCGTGGCTGCGTTGTGCGGGCGGCACGGCCGGCGGCTGCGCCTGGACCGGCTGTGGCGGGGTTAGCAGGAAGTGACACCCTCGTAGTCCTTAATCAGTGTGACCTTCTCGGCCGAGGCGGAGGTTTCGTCGAATGTGTAGGTCAGCCATTCCCGGGCCAGCCGGCGGGCCAGCTCCAGGCCGACAACGCGCTGGCCGAAGGTGAGGACCTGGGCGTTGTTGCTGAGGATGGCCCGTTCCACCGAGAAGCTGTCGTGCGCGGTGACGGCCCGGACGCCCGGGACCTTATTGGCGGCGATGGCCACGCCGAGGCCGGTGCCGCACACCAGCAGGGCGCGGTCGGCCTCGCCGGAGGCGATGAGTTCGGCGGCCGCGATGGCCACGGAGGGGTACGGGGTGTGGCTGGTGGCGTCGACGCCGACGTCACGGACGGACTCGACGAGCCCGCTGGCTTCCAGGTCTGCCTTAAGGGCTTCCTTGTACTCGAATCCGGCGTCGTCGGCCCCGATGACCAGGCGCAGTTTGGCGCTCATGCGTTCTCCTTGACTGTTTTTCCCTCGACTGTTTCCTCGAGGAGAGTGTTGTGAATTGCTCGGACGATCAGCGCCATGGACACCGCGCCCGCGTCCGGGGTGCCAAGGCTCTTCTCGGCGTGCGGGCGGGCTCGGCCCATGAGGGGCAGGAGCTGGGCGGTGTCTTCTGCTGCCTGCTGCGCAACGGTGGCCGCGGCGCCCCATGCCTTCGTGAGGGATCCCCCTGCGTCTACGCCGCCGGCGAGGGCGTCGCGGAACGGGACCAGGACGTCCACAAGGGTTTTGTCGCCCGGCGCGGCCTTGCCGAAGTCCATGATGGCGGCCGCGGCGCGGGCGACTCCGGCGGCGACAGCGCCGGCGTCGGGGGCGGCAGTGTTGCCGAGCGCGTCCCCGACGGCCCGGAGGGCCATGCCCCACAGGGCGCCGGAGGTGCCGCCTGCTTTGTCGGCCCAGGCGTCGCCGGCAAGGTGGAGGGTGGTGGCTGCGCCGGCTCCGCGGGCGACGGCGGCTGCCGCGGCGTCCACGGCGGCGCGGACGCCGCGCTCCATGCCGATGCCGTGGTCGCCGTCGCCCGCGACCGCGTCGATCCGGCCCAGTTCCTCGGCGTTGGCGTCCACCACGTCCTTCGCGGCTCCCAGCGCGGCCAGGACCCGGGCGGCCGTGGCGCGGGATTCGTCGGACGCATCCGGGATGGCCGCCTCGATCTCGGCGAGGTCGGTGTAGTCCGTGGCTTCCAGGGCCGCCGCCGTGACGGCGCCGCGGCGGAAGGCCGGGGCGTCGGCAGGCGCGTGCCAGAGGGACTCGAGTTCGTCGTCGAGCCAGAAGAGGGTCAGGGAGGTGCCGGCCATGTCGAAGCTGGTCACGAGCTCACCCACCTGCGGGTCGACGGCTTCCAGTCCGGCCTCGGCCAGGAGCTGGGCGACGCGGCGGTAGACCACGAACAGTTCCTCGTATTTGACGCTGCCCAGGCCGTTGAGGATCGGGACAACGCGCCGTGTCCCGCCGGAAGCCATGCCGCCTTCGACGCCGTCGGGAATTTCGGTGAGGAGTTTGGCGACGAGGAGTTCGGCGAGTTCGTCCGCCGTCGGGACGCCTGTTTCGCCGATGCCGGGCTCGCCGTGGATGCCCATCCCGACGGCCATGCGGCCCTCGGGGACGGAGAAGAGCGGGCGGTCCGCGCCCGGCAGGGTGCAGCCGGAGAATGCGACACCGAAGGAGCGGGTGCGGTGGTTGGCGCGCTCGGCGATCTCGACTGTCTGGTCCATCGTGTACCCGGCCTCGGCGGCGGCGGCGGCGACCTTGAAGACCGTGAGGTCACCGGCGATCCCGCGGCGCTTGGCGTGCTCGGCCGGCGGGGCGGAGGAGACGTCGTCGGTGACCGCGATGCTGCGGCAGTCGATGCCCTCGGCGCGGAGCCGGGCCTGGGCCTGGTTGAAGTGCAGGACGTCGCCGGCGTAGTTGCCGTAGCCCAGGAGGACGCCGCCGCCGTTGCTGGCGGCCTTGGCCACGGTGTAGATCTGCTGGGCGGACGGGGACGCGAAGAGGTTGCCCATCGCGGCACCGCGGGCCAGGCCCTGGCCCACGAGTCCGGCGAAGGCAGGGTAGTGTCCGGAGCCGCCGCCGATCACGAGCGCCACGGTGCCCGGAGTGCTCCGGGTGTTGCGGACGACGCCGCCGGAGACACGCCTGACCCAGCGGCTGTGGGAGGCGACGAAGCCCTCGATCATTTCGTCAGCAAAGGCTGCGGGGTCATTGAACAGGCGGGTCATGGGGGTACTCCTGGAAGAGGGAAAGCTGTTTGGAGGGTGCCCGCCGCGGCTGTGTGGCGCGCGGCGGGCACCGGTTTGTTGGGAGCAGGCTGCGTCCGTTAGCGGGCGGCGGCTGACTCCGCGGCCACTGAGTCTGCTGCTTCAGGGGCGGCCGCTGCGTTGCCGGCGCCGTTGCGGGCCAGCACCACCATGAGGATGGCGGAGAGGAGCATGAAGCCGCCGACGACGAACATGGGGACGGTGTAGCCGCCGGTCCAGTCCTTGAGCCAGCCGGTGACGTAGCCCGCGCTGAAGCCGGCCAGGTTGCCCACGGTGTTGATCAGGGCGATCCCGGCGGCGGCTGCTGCCCCGGTGAGGAACTGGGTGGGGACGGTCCAGAAGTTCGGCAGTGCCGCGAAGATGGACATCGCCGTGAGGGTGATGATCGCGATCGTCGCCGCCGGCGATCCCGCAAAGAGGGCCAGCGGGATGCTCAGGCCGCCGACGAGGGCGGGGACGGCGATGTGCCAGGTCTTGACGCCCCGTTTGGTGGCGTCCTTGGACCAGAAGTACAGGGCAAAGGCGGCCGGCAGGTACGGGATGGCCGTGATGAGACCCTTCTGGAAGACGTCGAACTTGGTGCCGTACTGGCCCTCAAAGCCGGAGATGATGGTCGGCAGGAAGAAGCCGAGCGCGTACAGGCCGTAGATGAAGCCGAAGTAGATCAGGGCGAGCATCCAGACGCGGCCGTTGCCGAAGACGGTGCGGACGCTGACGTGCTTGTTAGTGGCTGCAGTTGCGTTCTTTTCCTTCTCCAGCGCGCCGGTCAGCCAGGTCTTTTCGTCCGGGGTCAGCCATTTGGCCTTGGCCGGCGAATCCGCGAGGTAGAACCAGGCGGCGACGCCGATCAGGATGGCGGGGATGGCGACACCGAAGTACATGACGCGCCAGCCTTCGAGTCCGAAGAGACCATGCTGCTGGATGAGGAGGGCGGCGAGCGGGGCTCCGATGACCGTGGTCAGCGGCTGGGCCAGGTAGAACAGGGCCAGGATCTTGCTGCGGTGCCGCGACGGGACCCACAGGCTGAGGAAGAGGATGGCGCCGGGGAAGAATCCGGCCTCGGCCACACCCAGGATGAAGCGCAAAATGTAGAGCTGCTCCACGCTGCCCACCCAGGTGAAGAGCAGGGAGACAATGCCCCAGCTGACCATGATGCGGGCCAGCCACCGGCGGGCTCCGAACTTGTGCAGGGCCAGGTTGCTGGGGACTTCCAGCAGGATGTAGCCGATGAAGAAGACACCGGAGGCGAAGCCGAACTGGGCCGCCGAGAGGGCCAGGTCCGTGTTCATGCCGTTGGGGCCGGCGAAGGAGATGGCCGTGCGGTCCAGATAGTTGATGAAGAACATGAGAGCGACAAACGGCACCAGCCGCACTGCCACTTTCTTAATTGCAGATCTTTCGACCACTGATTGCGTGGTGTCCACATTGACTCCTTGATGTCGGGATCCCGCAGCCTCCTGCGCTGGAAGCATGGGGATTGGCCCTCTCATCGCGTAGTTCCAGGGAGCTGGCCAGGCCCAACTAAGCGTGTGATAAAAACCATAAGGCGTTCAACTCGAATTGGTCAACCGGTTGACATGTTTATTTCAGCGGCGGAAGCGGGCATGGCCCGGGCGGTGCGTGTTGTTACGCTTTGAAGGTGTCCGTTAACTCCGCCGCTTCGACGGCCAAAATCAGTGCCGCGCTCGGTTCCATGGAGCAGGGCTCTGTCGTGTCCGAAGTCGCGGAACGCCTCCTGGGCTACTTCACGAGCGGTGAAATTGCCGTGGGAACCCGCCTGCCGGCCGAGCGCCAACTCGCCGCATCCCTGGGGGTCGGTCGCTCCGCGGTCCGGGAAGCCCTCGCGGCGCTGGAGATCCTCGGGATCGTCATTGTCCGGCCGGGCTCCGGAACGTACCTTCGCGACGGCATCTCCGAACTCCTCCCCCGCACGCTGAGCTGGGGCCTTATGCTGGGCGCCCCCCGCACGCGGGAACTCGTGGAATTGCGCGGCGGGCTCGAGGTACAGGCCGCCCAGTTGGCGGCGCAACGGATTACCGACGACGCCCTGGACCGGATGCGCGCCAACCTGGCCACGATGGACGGCAGCCTGGAGGACCTTGTGACGTTTGTGGAGGCGGATGCGGCCTTCCACCGCGAAATCGCCGCAGCCTCCGGCAACCAGGTCCTGCAGGAACTGCTGCAGAGCATCCGGTCGCTGCTGCGCATCTGGGTTGACCGCGCACTGACGGACGAAGGGCACGCGGCATCGGCCCTGGCTGAGCACCGCGGGATCTTCCTTGCCCTGGAATCACGCGACGAGGCCGCCGTGACGGCGGCCATGCGCTCCCACATGGACACGGCCTCCCGGCGCCTCCTGGCCGGTTTCGACGCGGACCAGGCGGCCGCGGACTAACGCCTTCGCCCCGCCGCGCGAGGGTTCGACGCGCCGCGCACGGGTTCGACGCGCCGCGTCCGCCCGCCACGCGAACTCGCCGCGAGCCTGCGAAGTCGCCGGACTTTTCCGGCGAACTGGCAGGCTTCCGGCGAATTCGGCGGGCGCGCGGGGACGCCACCTGACGACGGGGAAACCCTGACCGGGGACGACTGCCGGATGATCATTCCCCTATGCTGTAGGGGATCCATCTGGGGAGATGGGTTGCATGCAACGAGGGGGACAAGTTGCGTTCAGACTTTGGCGACCGGGGCTATCCGACTGCGGACGACCCGCGCTTCCACGATGGCGCCCCACGGGGCGGCGTCCGCCGCTCCGCCAGCGGGCGAATTCCACAGTGGGCAGTCGACGAGGCCCTGGGCAAGCTCGAGGACCCCGCCCCGTGGCGCGAAATCCCCGGCGCTGGCGGCAAAATTCCGAAAATTGTCCGGCCCCGTCGGAAGCGGCCACGGCGGGCACGCCAATGGGGCAAATCCGGCACCTTTGTTGCCCTTGCTCTGATCGTGGGGTTGAACTTCGTCCCTCCGCTCTTCGAGCAGTTTGTAATGGCCCCCTTGCGCCCCTACCTGCCCGGCGCCACCGCGCCGCCGCCCGGGGTGGACGCCGCAAATTCCCCGCTGGGAAGCCCGCCGGTCAGCAGCGGCTCGCATGCTTACGCACTGCATCCGGCTCCGGACGGCATTCAGGGCTTCGCTGCCTACGACCCCTGCCGGCCAGTCCACTACGTCGTCCGGCCGGACAACGGGCCGCCCGGTGCAGAACGGCTGATCAGCGAGGCCGTGGATGAGGTTTCGGCCGCGACCGGGCTGCACTTCGCGGCCGATGGCGTCACCTCCGAGGCACCCACCGAGCAGCGAAAAACCTATCAGCCGGATCGCTACGGCCGGAGGTGGGCCCCAGTGCTGATCGCATGGTCGTCTCCGGAGGAGGTCCCGCAGCTTGCAGGAAACGTTGCCGGGCGTGGCGGAAGCACAGCCGTGAGTGTCTCCGGACGCCGCGCCGCCCTGGTGTCGGGCCAAGTGGCTTTGGACGCTCCCGATCTCGCCAGGATCATGCTGCGGCCGGACGGTCCCGCCTATGTCCGCGCCGTCATCCTGCATGAGCTCGGGCACGTTGTAGGGCTGGACCACGTGGACGATCCGACCCAGCTGATGCACGCCGAAAACAGTGGGCTAACCGGGTTCGCCGCCGGCGACCTCGCCGGACTGGCTTTGCTAGGCTCCGGCCCCTGCGTCCCGGAACTCTGACGGACGGGACGACGACGGCGGCTGAACCTCCCGCCGCGCCCGCCCGCCGCGCTCGCCCGCCGCGCGAATTCGCCGGAAGGCTGCGAAGTCGCCGGACTTTTCCGGCGAACTGGCAGGCTTCCGGCGAATTCGGCCGGGCGCGCGGGGTGACCGGGTCCGCCAGCAACGCGTCACCTGCCGCGGGTTGGCGCGTCCTTCCCGAACCAGGCACTGACCAGGAGCCACACGGACCACACGAGGATGAGGACAATGCCCGCCAGCGTGGGAATGGTGTTCGCCTGGGAGAAGCCTTCGGCCCCGATGATCCAGCCCTGGGCGAGGTAGGCGAGCCCGGTCAGCGCCATGAGATAACCGATCAGCCGGGAGATGCGGTGCGCCCCGACAACCACGGCACCGGTCAGGATCAATGCCACGCCCAGCACGAAGCTCTGGTAACTGCGCATGCCCCACTCCAGCCAGCGGATGCCTTCGGCCGTCGCGAACCGCGCAGCCTTCGCCGGCTCCGGAGCCACAACCCAGGCGTCCACGGCGTGCTTGAGGGCAACGCCGTCGACGGCTTGGAGCGCGGCGTAAAGTGCCAGCGCGGCGACCGCAGCCACAGCGCCGAAGCGCGCCGTCCAGGCCATGGCCCCGCCCGGTGCTTTCAGGACCACCAGCAGGACCAGCAGCCCGGAGATGAGAAGCGCCATGCCGGCGAACTGGGCGAGGTGGACCGCCGTCCAAATACCGCTGCGGGCATACTCCGCGAACGTCGCCGGGTGGTCGTTCGCGCTGGCCGTATCGGCATGGAGCAACCCGGCGACCACGGACAGCGCGAAGCCGGCAAACGCCAGGGTGGCGGCGAGGCGAAGCGGTGCACGGGCTGACGACGGGCGCCCAGACTCGGCCGAAGCCGCCGGCCGCGGGGAATGATCCGTGCCGTACTTCTTCATGGCATCACCCGTTTCGTTCCGACGCGCGGGTGCGCGAAGTGCGCGCCTACGCGCAGGCTACGCCGATTGCGTCCGCGGAGCCATGGACCTTTGGCCGGTAGGTCGCGGCCGCACGTGCGACCCAACGGGAGCGCCCGTTAATCTGGACACCGCCGCACAAATCAGGACTGTGCTCGTCCATGGCCTAACCGTGCTGCGAAGCGCGCGACCGCGTCTTCCGGGGTTGGCGCAGGACCGAAGAGTTCTGCCTGGCGGCTCGTCTTGGCCACGTAACGTCCAGTATCGAACCAGGCCGCCATGGCTCCCATGTCTTTCATGAGCGGGGCGGACTTTCCCGCAACCTTGCCCACAGCGCGGAGCAGTCCGGCGGGAACGGACACGACCCTGATTTTCTTGTTCGCCAGCGTCGACACCAGATCAGCGCCCTCCCGCATGCTGATCGGGCGGCTCCAGCCCAGATCGATGCGTTCCCCGGCAACGATGTCCGCGTCAACGGCTTCCGCGAGATAAGTCGCGACATCGCTGATCAGAACGAATGTCAGGGGGACGTTTTTGGAGCCCAGCCAGACGATTCGGCCCTTCTCGAACGGGTCACCGCCCATCTGGGCGATCTGATCGAAAAATGCTCCGGGCCGCAGGGCGACGAACGGGACGCCGAGTTCAACGAGCTTGTCCTCGGCGAGCTTCTTGTGCCAGAAATGCGGCACATCCGGTGTCTGGTCGCTCGTGAGGATGCTGGTGAGCACGAAGCGCGACACCCCGGCTTTGCTGGCGGCGATGGCGAGATTGGCGTTGCCGCGAGTGTCGATCTCGTGGGCGTTCTTGTTCTTCCCGGTGTACCCGGCCGCCGTGGTGATCACCGCTGCGGCGCCGGTCATCGCGGCGACGAGCGAATCGAGGTCGAGCATGTCGCCGCGGGATATCTCGACGCCCTTGGCCTCGAGTTTGCCCGCGTCCGAGCTCGGGCGGACAAGCGCGCGCACCTTCTTGCCCCGGTCAAGGAGCCGGTCGACGACCTGCCCACCGAGCGATCCCGTTGCACCGACCACCAGCACAGGTCCCTGTTCAGACATTGTTATCTCCTGGTTTTCTTCTCTGCGGCAGCTGCGAAGGGCCGGCCCCGAGCAATGAGCCGAAGGAGTTCGACGGCGTCAATCTGACCGGCGTCGACGATTGGCTTTTGTTCGGCGGCGTCTAGCCCGCCCCGCTCCACAGCCGCCGCCACCAGGGCCGCTTCGGCTCCGGCTCCGGAGGGGCGACGGCGGCCGCGGCAGCCCGGCGGCCCCGCCAGCGGTCCAGTTCGACGTCGACGTCCCGCGTTTTGGTGATCACGGGCGGCCCGCCCTGGAGCTGCCGCCGGGCATCGATGACCCGGGCGTTGAAGTCCTCGACGATCTCGCGGACCTGCTTTTCGCTGAACTGGGCATCGAGCCGCGCGTCGAGCCCGGCGTCCTCGGTGCGGAGCAGGATCGCCTTCGGGCCCAGGCCGGAGATGTTCTCCCGCCGGATCAGGCCCTTGACCCACCAGTCGGGGTCGTACGCCTCACCCAGCCCGGGAATGGGTTTGCCGGCGTACTTGAGGTTGTCGAACTTGCCCTGCGCCATGGCATCCCGGATCAGGTACTCGGCCTTGGCGGCGTCGTCGATCTTGGCGCGCTTTTGCCGGAGGTTCTCCTCGGCGGCGTTGAGCTCGTCGTTCTCCTGCGCCGTGCTGCCCGAGGCCCGCACGGCCCGGAGTTCCGCGGCACGCTCCACCCGGCGCCGGAAAGCGCTGTTGGAACCACTGACTCCGCTGCTCATCAGTCACCACCGTCCTTGCCTGTCGGAATCGCGGATCTGCCTTCCAGTATGAGGAACAGCCGGGCGGCGGCAAAGGTCCCTGCGGAAGCGACCCGCGACCATTGCAACCCGCCTCCTCGCCGAGACGGGATCCTTACACTCCCGTAACCCGGTGTTAACCCAGCCGTGCGAAGCTGGGGACTTCGGATAAAACTAAGCATCCTTCCCATCTTTTCTGCACCGCAGATCCCGAGGAGTTGCAGCCGTGAACAGCCAAAACCAGCGTGCGTCCGGAAGCCCCCTACAAACCAGCCGCGAGGAAGCGCCAGAGGATCAGAGCAGCACGCACGTCACGCATGTCCGCGAAGATGTGGCGATGGCGGGCCGGTGCGCCAACGTGCACCTGCCCACCGGGCGCACGTGCACGTTGCCCGCACGCCACCCCGGCTCGTGCAATTTCGTCGGGCCCGAGGACGCGGAGAACGCCGCAAGGCAGTAGGAAGCAGGCAGTAGGCCAAACCGCACGCCATACGCAGTTTTGCGCAAGGATTCCCCCGGACTCGGTCTCGGGTGCCGCGCCGCGGCTACGCTGATCGGACATTGAGCACCGGATCTAGCTGAGGGAGATCACGTGCCTCGTGAGAATCTGCGTGAAGATCTGCAGCAGCACGCTGAGAACGTATCGGCTCAAAGTCTGCCGACTGGAAAATCATCCGCTGCGCCGCGGCCCGTACCACTTGACGCCACAGCCCTGACCCGTGCCGGCGTTGCCGGCTGGGCCGCCCGGCTCGGTCCTCCCGGACCGGAAGCACCCCGGTCCCGAAGGCTGGCACATGTGGGCGGTATCGCGGCCATCGCCGCCCTGGTCCTCTACCTGACGTGGCGTGTCCTGTTCACGATGCCGTCGGGAGAATGGAACCTGGCCATCGCCTGGATCCTGGTCACCTTTGAGGCCTTGCCGCTCGCCGGCCTCATCCTGAAGGCGTGGTCCGTGTGGAACATTGACAGCCATCCGCCGGCGCCCGTGACGGAGGCCCCGAGGGGCATGCGGGTGGCGGTGCTGATCCCCACGTACAACGAGCCCATCGAGGTTCTGACGCCGACGGTCGCGGCGGCCTGCGAGCTGGCCCCGGCGCATGAGACGTGGGTCCTCGACGACGGCGACCGGCCTTGGGTCGAAGAAATGTGCGTCGCCTACGGCGCCCGGTACGTCCGCCGGGCCGTCCACGACCACGCCAAGGCCGGCAACATGAACCACGCCCTGGGCCTGATGGCCGCGGAGAAGGCCGCCGGCGGCCCCGGCATCGACATCATCGCCGTCCTGGACTGCGACCACGTCCCGCTGCCCACGTTCCTCACCGCCACCCT
The DNA here is from genome assembly GCF_900168135.1 of Arthrobacter sp. 49Tsu3.1M3. Lineage (NCBI taxonomy): Bacteria > Bacillati > Actinomycetota > Actinomycetes > Micrococcales > Micrococcaceae > Arthrobacter > Arthrobacter sp. 49Tsu3.1M3. Next base: position 290,024 of record NZ_FUZD01000003.1, on the reverse strand, counting down.
GGGCTGGTTCGAAGACCCCGGGATCGCCCTGATCCAGGGTCCGCAGTCGTTCTACAACGGCGGCGCGTTCGACGACGACGGCATCACGGGTGAGCAGGGCACCTTCTTCAACGTCCTCATGGCGTCCCGCAACGTCCCCGGCGCCGGACCCTTCTGGTGCGGGTCGACGTCGTTGTTGCGCCTGAGCGCCCTGGAGGAGGTGGGCGGCGTGGCGACCGAGACCATCACCGAGGACATGCACACCACGCTCAAACTCATCCGGCGCGGCTGGCGGACCGTCTACCACCACCAGACGCTCGCCGTCGGGCTCGCGCCGGCGACGCCGGACCAGTACCTGCTGCAGCGCCGGCGCTGGGGAATGGGTGCCATGCAGATCCTCGTCCACGAGAAGCTGTGGGCGGCGAAGGGCTGGCTGTCGTGGCGGAATTACCACGAGTACCTCAACGGCACGCTGTGGTGGCTCGAGGGCATCGCCACCCTGGTGGCCTTCCTGATTCCGGTGGTGATCATGCTGTCCGGGGCGCAAACCTCCACCGCCGGGCCGCTGCTCTTCACCGGGGTCTTCCTGGTCATGTTCACCGTGCGCCTTTGGGGCTCCAAGCAGCTGATGCGCAACGAAATCCACTGGCCCACGGCCTTCGCCCTGCGGATCTTCCGCGTCCCGGTCGGCCTCGCGTGCCTCTGGTGGCTGATGTCACGGAACATCCTGGAGTTCCAGGTGACGCCCAAGGGCGCCGCCGACCTCCGGCTCCGGGGCCGGACGCCGCGCATCCTGATCGTGATGGTTGTCCTGATCACCGCGGTGATTCTGTACGCGGCGGCCGGGCTGGCCGGGCTGGTGCCCTGGCGCACGACGCCCGGTTCCACGGTGGCGTCCGGTGCCTGGCTGGTGCTCGCCGGCGCGGTCCTGGTGCTAGGGACGCGCAGGATCCGGGCCGCCGAATTCGCCACATCCCGCCGCAACGCCTACCGGATGGAGGTGTCCGCGCCGGTGGAAGCCGAGGGCACCGGCGGAGAGCTGCTGGACATCTCGGTCGGCGGCGCTGCAGTCCGCTTCCCGCACGGCACGCTGCCGACTTCGGGGCCTGTCACGCTCCGGCTGCCGGAGGCCGCTCCGGTCCAACTGCAGGTCATCCGCACCACCGGGCAACCCGACGGCACCGAGATCGCGTCCCTGCGGGCGGCCGACGACGACTGGGCCACCTACCGTGCGCTCTCGTTGTGGATCTTCCACACGCCCGCAGGGGCGCTGCCCGATTTCCCGCCCGGCGTCCCGGCCGCGGCCTCACTGCGGGGGCGCTGAGGGCTCGGGGCCGGCTGATCAGCCCCGGATGCCGAGGTAGATGCCTGTGTGGTCCAGGTGGCCTTGGCCCGCGGCGACCATCGCCTGGAACGCCGCCAGGAGGCTGCCGGCCACGGGCAACGTCAGGCCGGCGGACGCCGCAACCTCCGTAATAAATCTGAGGTCCTTGAGCTGGTTCTTGGCAGACCCGCCGCCCTCGAAGTCGGCGTCAATCCATCGCTGTCCCTTTTGCCGGAGCACCTCCGAATTCGCAAGTCCGCCCGCAAGGACTGACTGGACTTGTTCCAGATCCAGCCCGGAGGCCGCGGCGAGCGCCATGGCCTCTGACAGCGCGGTGACGGTCGCGGCGACGACGATCTGGTTGCAGGCCTTCACCGTGGACCCGGCACCGGTGTCCCCGAACCAGGCGACCGTGGAACTGTACAGCCGGAAGAGCGGAGTGATCTGTTCCACCACGTGGCGGGGTCCACCCGTCATGGTGCTCAGCCGGCCCTCCTCGGCGCCGATTGTGCCGCCGCTCAGCGGCGCATCAATGACTGTCACCCCGTGGTCGCGCTGGCACTCGGCGGCAAAGGCCGCGACGGCGACGGGCGACACTGTGCCGTGAATGACCAGCACGGGGTGGCCAATCCCGGCCGCCTCCCACCCGGCCAGGAGTCCTTCGGCTCCGACGAGGAGCCGTTCCACGTCCGGAAGGTCCGGCAGCACGGTCAGCACCACTTCGCTGGCCGCCTCTGCTGGGGAGGCGGCCACCCGGCCTCCGGCGATTGCCTCGGCCTTGCCCGCCGTGCGGTTCCACAGGGTCAGCGGGACCCCTCCGGCGATGATGTTCCGGGCGATCGGGGCGCCCATGGGCCCTGTTCCCAGCAGTGCTACGGACGCGGGCAGGCCCGCAGATGAAACGTCCATTGTTGACTGTCTCCTGGATTAGAAGGGGATGAGCCCGGCGAGTGCGGGGAGGAACGTGCTGAACCACGGAACTGCGGCCAGCACGAGGAGCCCGATGAACAGAGCCGCCAGGTACGGCCAGAAGTGCTTCAGGCTGTTTTCCACAGATTCGCGGGCCGTTGCACAGGCTACGTAGAAGCCGACGCCGGCCGGGGGTGCGAAGGAGCCGATGCCCATGGAGATTATGAGCACCATGGCGTACTGCACCGGGTTGACGCCGAAGTCGATGGCGATCGGCAACAGCAGCGGGGCGAAGATGAGCACCGCGGGCAACCCCTCGAGGAGCTGGCCCATGATGATCAGCAGGATGATCGTGAACAGCATGAACAGGAGCGGAGAATCGCCGAGTCCGGACATGAGGTCGTGGATCTGCTGCGAGACGCCGGCGAGGGCGAGGGTCTGGGCCAGGGGCGAGGCGGCGGCGATGATGAAGAGGACCATGCCCGCCGTCGTCGTCGTTTCGCGCAGGGTGTCGCCGAGAAGCTTCTTGCTGCCCCGCCGGTAGGCGGCGGCGAGCACAAAGGCGTAGGCCACGGCGACCGAGGAGACCTCCGTCGGCGTCGCGAACCCGCTGAGGATGCCCACCACCATGCCGACCGGCAGGAGAAGAGTGGGCAAGGCGAAGAACGTTGCTGAACCGCGTACCCGCCACGTGGCCTTGGGGCTGGCGACCCCGCCCTGCTTACGGGCCCGCAGGAAGACAAGGGCCATGACGACGAGGGCGAGGAACGCCGCGGGAACGAAGCCGGCCAGGAAGAGCGTGGTGGTCGAGATGGTGGTGATGGATCCGAGGATGAGCAGCACGATGCTGGGCGGGATTGTTTCTCCCATGATGGCCGAGGCCGACAGAACTGCGACCACCTCGCCGCGCGGGTATTTGCGTTCTTCAAGCATGCCGCGCATGGTGGTGCCGACGGCCGCGACGTCGGCGACTTTGGATCCGGAGATGCCGGAGAAGATGTACATGGTGACCACCACCACCTGCAGCAGGCCGCCGCGCAGGTGGCCGATGAGGGCGTCAACGAGCTTGGCCAGCGGCAGGGTGAGGCCGGCAGAGTTCATGACCGTGCCGGCGAGGATGAAGAACGGGATCGCCAGCAGCACGAACCCCTTGGCTCCGGAGGCCATGCCGATCGGGATGGCGCTGACATCGGAAATGCCGCCGAGGTAGAGGTAGATCCCGGATGCGAGGGCCAGCACGAAGGCGATCGGGAGGCCCAGGAAGAGCAGCAGGAACAGGACCGCGAGGACCACGCCGAGGAGGACGTTCGGTGACGCGTAGTAGAACAGCGGCGGGGCGAGCATGACGACGGCGACCATTGCCGCGGCGATCCCGGCCGCGGCCAGGACGGCCCGGCGATCCTGGCGCCAGAGCTTGATCAGCGCGAACCACGCGATCAGCAGCATGCCGCAGGAGAACGGCAGGGATACCCAGAACACGGGCAGCTGCAGGATGGGCGTCTTTTCCTCGATCTGCTGGGCCAGGGTCGGCACGAAGAGGGCGAAGGCCCCTGCGCTCATGACGAAGACGAGCCAGTCGACCAGGGCGGCCAGATAGGGCTTCCACGCTGCGGGCAGGCGCATGATCAGGGCCTGCACTGACATGTGCGCACCCTTGGGGTAGGCGATGGCTCCGCCGATAAAGGCAATGGTCAGGAGCGCGATCTCCGACACTTCCTGGGTCCAGAGCACAGAGTCACCGGTGATGAGCCTGACCATGATGTTCAGAAGGATGACGACGAGCTCGGCGAGGATCGCCGCCCCCACGGTCCATTCAAGGACCTTGTCGAGCCAGACGGCACCGCTCCAGCCCGGGGGGACGTGACCGTGGTGCAGGATCTCTTCCGCGTCAGACGGAATGACCTCCTCGAGTTGCTCGGGAGCCAAGGTGCGTTTCATGTTCTTCCAGACTGTCGACATTGAGAGCGGGATGTTGGTGGAGGGGAGAGCGGAATATTGGTGGGAGGGCCGGGGCGCCGATGGCGCCCCGGCCCGGCCCGTGCAGGGCTAGTTGGAGGCTGTGAAAGCGATCGCCTGGTCGAAGAACTCCTTGCCGATCAGCTCGGAGAACTGCGGGTAAAGGCTCTTGGAGGTGGCTTTGAATTCTTCAAGGCCCGAGGCGCTGAGCTCGTTGACCGTCATGCCCTTGGCCGTGAGTTCGTCCAGCTGTTTCTTGGACTGTTCGGCGTCGTAGCCGGTCTTGAACGTGGCCGTTTCGGCCGAGGCATCGGTGAGGGCCTTCTTTTGGTCCTCGGAGAGTGTGCCCCACTTCTTCGATGACAGGGCGAGCACCCAGGCGTCGTTGATGTGGTTGGTCAGCGAGACATATTTCTGCACCTCGGAGAACTTATTGGTCCACGGCACCTCGATCGGGTTTTCCTGCCCGTTGATCGTTCCCGTCTGCAGGCCGGTAAAGACCTCGGAGAAAGCCATGGTGGTCGGGCTTGCCCCCAGCTTTCCGAAGAAGTCCGTCCAGAGCGGGTTGCCGGGAACACGGATCTTCAGGCCCTTCAGGTCCGACGGCTGTTCGATGGGGCGCACCGAGTTGGTGATCTCGCGCCCAGTCCGGGTGAGGAAGGACAAGGCGACAGTGTCTTTGGCTGCGAGCTTGTCCTTGAGCAGCTGGCCCGGCTTTCCTGCCAGGAACGCCGCTTCCTCGGTCGTGTCTTTGAAAAGGTAGGGGATGCTGATGCCGTTCATTTCCGGCACCACGGAGGCGTACACGGAAGTCGAGAGGATGAGGGCGTCGAGCGAGCCGCCCTGCAGGCGGGTGACGGCGGCGTTCTGGTCCCCGCTGAAGCTCGTTCCGTTCGGAACTACCGTGACGACGACCGATCCGTTGGAGGTCTTCTTGACCTGGTCGGCGAAATGCTGGGCGGAAACGCCGACGGACGAGGTGAGCGGATCCGGGATGGACAGCTGGATTTTCGCCGGGGCTCCAGCCCCGCCGGACGCCCCGGAAGCGCAGCCGGCGAGGAGTGAGGCGGCCAGGGTGCAGGCCAGCACTCCGGTGAGGGCGCGGGTCTTGGATTTCATGTGATGCCTTTCTTCGTTGGAAGGAGTCTGGGTCCGGAGGCGGGAATCGGCATCGAATGAATTTCGTGGCCGCGCCGGTTGTGGTTGGAGCAGGCAGGATCAGGCGTTGACGGAAGTTTCCGCGACGAGGGCTTCCGTTTCGCGGCGCAAATCGAAGGCCTGGGCGAGCGAGTCGTCCATGATGATGTCCTCCCAACTGACCGTTGCGCCCTTGGGGATGTCGTTACGCAGCTCCACGTGGTGGGCCAAGGCAACGGGCAGTGCTCCGATCGCGACGGAGTGCCTGGCCGAAACGAGCTGGCCCCAGACCGTGTAGCCGCCTTCTCCGTCGAGGTACTCACCGGCTTTGAGGTCCTTCTTCGCCGTCGCGACAACGTCGCCGAAGAATCCGACGGGGGAACCCGTGGCGATCCCGCGGAGGGCTGCGTTGGCGATGGAGACGTTCAGCTCCAGGCCCACGTAGTGGTACGGGCGGTACAGCGCCGCGTACTGGCCGGTGGGGTCCGGGTGCCACGGGTATTCGTTGAAGCAGCCGGAAACATAGGCGTTCGTAGCCTTGACGACGACGAAGACGCCTTCCTGGGTGTTGTGGGGGATCCAGGTGCCGTCACGGTTGACGCTGGACATGACGTCGACGGTGCCTTCGTGGGCGAGGGCTCCCCCGACGTCGGCGGGGCGGCAGATCGTGGCGATTTCCTCGACATCACCCGGCGTGAACGTCAGCCCGGTGTCAGAAGGCACCAGCCCGGCGCCGTTGGCGACTGCGGCCATCTCGATGGCGGCCTTGGTGCCGTCACGGAAGGAGGTGTGCATGTTCGGGTTCAGCTGGCCGGAATCGGTGAGTTCCTTGGAAAACTCCCAGTTCTCCCAGACGTTGTCCGGGTTCATTTCGTGATAGTGCTCAAGGAACTTGGCGCCCTTGCCCGCACAGACAACGTCGAAGCCGCTGGTGCGGGCCCAGTCGACGAGTTCCATAATGAGGGCTGGCTGGTCGCCGTAGGCCATCGAGTAGACAACGCCGGCCGCTTCCGCGCGCTTGGCCAGGGCGGGGCCAGCCAGGGCGTCGGCTTCGACGGTGACCATGATGATGTGCTTCTTCGTTTCGATGGCACGCAGCGCGTGCTTTACACCGACGATGGGGTTGCCGGTGGCTTCAACGATGACGTCGATGTCGACGTCGAACAGCTCGTCCGCGTTGGCCACGATCGTCGTGGTGCGGTCCCGTAGGGCGGTCGCGATGTCCGGAGCGATCTGGTCTTTGGGCCATCCGACGAGCTCGAAGGCGCCTTCGGCGCGCTTGACGTTGATGTCCGCGATGGCGACGACGTGGATGCCCGGGATGTTGTTGGCCTGGGCCAGATACATGGTGCCGTAACGGCCGGCTCCGATGAGGCCAACGCGGATGGGGCGGCCATCCTGCTCACGGTCGCTGAGGAGTTTGTGAAGATTCACTGGAGTCTCTCTGGTAGGTGTGCGAAACGAAGAGACGCCCTTCCGCTGCAGCGGATGGAACAACTTCTTTGTCGCTAGGTGCTGGAAAATTTACCCGAAGTGGAACCGGTTCCACTTTTGTACCACCCGGTGCTAAGCTGTGTCAACGACTCCGAAACAAACGTCTTCCGCCGGCTGACGGCGGTTCGAACGGAGACGCTGCGTACGAATTAGTGCTAGTGATTCCTCGAGGAGGAGCGGTGAAGAAGGCCCCAACCATTCGCGATGTCGCGGCGGCTGCGGGAGTCTCGGTTTCTGTCGTGTCCCGGGTCCTGAACCCGGACTCCGGACCCGTCGCATCCGCCAAACGGCAGGAAGTCGTCAGGGTCATCGACGAGCTGGGCTACCGTCCCCGGGCGGCCGCCCGCGAGCTTAGCGGGGGCCATGCACTCACGATCGGGCTCGTGGTAACGGATCTCTCCAACCCGTTCTTCGCGCGTCTGGCCGACCGCATCGTGTGGGAGGCCCGGAGCCACGGCGTGCAGGTTGTCTTGATGACCACCCAGGAAGATCCGCATCTGGAAGCGGACTCGCTGGATACGTTGCTGGACCGGTCCGTGAGCGGGGTCATCGCCACCCCCACAGGCGGGAACGTCGAGAAATGGGCGCGCCTGCAGGACCTCGGGGTAAATGTGGTGTTCGTTGACCGCACCATCGAGGAACTCGGCGACGCCGACGTCGTAAGCATTGAAAACTTTGACTCCGCGCAGCGCTCAACGGAGTACCTGATAGGCCTCGGCCATACAAGGATCGCACTTGTTACGGGGCCCCGCAGCACGTCAACGGGCAGGGCCAGGATCAGCGGCTACACCGCGGCGCACGAGAGCGCGTCCCTCGCGGTTGACCCCCTGCTCATCCGCGATGTGCCGTTCCGCGGGGACGCCGGCGGCGATGCCGTCGGCTCCCTGCTTGCCATGCCTCAGCCGCCCACGGCCCTGATCGTGGGCAATACGGCCCAGGTGCAGAGCTCGGTTCGGCGGCTCGTCCAGACGGGGGTCCGCATCCCGGACGATCTGTCGGTAATCGTCTTCGATGACAATCCGTGGACAGAACTGATGTCCCCGCCGCTGAGCGTGATCCGCCAGCCGCTGGACATGCTCGCCGTCCATGCCCTTGAACTCGTGCTCGGCCGGATGCAGGGCAAGTTCCCCGAAGGCCCGCGGCTCATCGAGGTCAAAGCCGATTTCCTGCCCCGCAACAGCTGTGCCCCGCTCGCCCACGCCCCTGCCCGCTAACACCCCCAAAGGAACAAACATGCCCGTCGTCGTCACCGCAACGTTTACGCCCAAACAAGGATCCTTCGACCAGGTGGTCGCAGCCCTGTCCCCCGCCATTGCAGAGGTCCACGAGGAGCCCGGGTGCCTCCTCTACGCTATTCATGAATCTCCCGACGGCCAGATCCTCATGATCGAGAAGTGGGAATCCGCTGAGTTGCTCGACGCCCACGGCGCGGGCGGCCCGGTCCAGCGGCTGAACGCCTCCCTGGAAGGCCTCCTGCAGCGACCGGTCGACGTAATGCGCCACGAGCCGATCCCCGCCGGGACTCCGGGCCAGGGTGCTCTCTAGGAGCAGCCTCTGAGTCGTGCATCGAGTGAGCACATGACGGCAGTGTTTTGCGGCCGCAGAATTGCCGTGAAGTGTCCTCCCGCGCGGGCCCAGGCCGGTCCTGGGCCCGCGTTCCCGCCGGCTCACTCCCCCTCTGGGCAGAGGATGAAGCCTGGAAAAACGTGCCGGCCGGGGCGTCCGCCCACCTCGTCGATGGCCCGGCGGATCTGCCGGAGCTGCTCGACGGTCATCTGCAGTGGTGGTTCGTCGGGCTGGTAGGTGGTGAAGATCGGATAGTCGACGCCGGGCTGCCGCGACATTTCGATGTGGCAGCCCAAGACATGGGTCACGGGGTGGGTGGCGCAGAACCCGATCAGCCGGTCGATGGTGCTCACAAACGCCGGCCAGTCCTGGATGTAGAGCCGGCCGGGATAGACCGTGTCTCCGGTGAGCAGGAACCCGGTGTGAGGATCGTAGAACGTGACGGCCGCGTTGTGGTGCCCCGGGCTGGGCCAGCACTCCAGAACCCGTCCGCCGAGGTCCACCTGCGCTGGCCGGAGGTCGCCGTCGCCGTCCGGGCCACCGGCGTTCGTGGCACCGCCGTCGCCAGAAGCGTCACTGAATCCGAAGAATTCCCAGGCACTGTCCCGGGCCGCGTCCACCAGAACGGTGTCGGGACGGCCGGCGAACTGGGCATCGCCTGCGACGTGATCGCCATGCGGGTGGGTGTGGAGGACAAGGAGACCGTAGCCGTCGCGGGGACGGGCGGCAAGCCAGGTCTCCACAAGGCCGTCGAGTACGCGGCGCAGCGGGAAGAAGTCCGCGGATGCGGTCGCGCCGGTGTCGATGAGGACCGCCCGGGCGTTGCCGAACAGCAGGAACATGAACGGCGCCTCGTAGTTGACCGCCATGTTCTGGCGAAGGATGAACGTGTGCTCGTCGTAGGCGTGGACCTGGATGTCCGGGTCCGTGTTGTGCTTCGCGGACTCCGAGCCGTGGATCCAGGCCACGTCCAGATCTCCGGACCGGGCTCGGCCTGCGGTGAAGTCGATCAGGTCCGGGGCCGTGTCCATGTGTTCTCCTGTGTGCGTCAGCGCCAGTGGCGGCCGGTGCGGCGGACGTCGGGTTCCGCAATGACGCACCAACACTCCATGATGACCGGTCCCCTTCCGGTCCTCAAACCCCGTCGATTGCTCCGTAGATGCCCTTTAGAGGAGTGATTACGGCACTTACGGAGCAGTCGATGGGGCAACGCGGCTCCTCTGACCCCGCCTTGGTCCGCAGACCTAAAACGGGCCACGTAATTTAGGAGCATTTCCATACTATCGATGACGGCAGCTGGATAGGCTGAGGTGTCCGGACAAAGCCGTCCGGGAAGGGTGCCAATGTCAGAAGGAAGCCCATGGCCGCAGCTACGGTGGACGACATCCTCGCGGATCTCCCGCTGGGTTTCGCCAGCCTCATGCTCCGGCCTTCCCGCACGGATGCGGCGATCGAGCGATTTGTGATCGTCGATGCCGACGACGAGACCGCCGACGGCGGGACCGCATTCGTCCTGCTGATCGGCGTTCGCGGACGCTCCGCGTTGCCGGCAGTGCGGCGCCTCCTGAAGAACCCTCCCCTGGTGCTCGCCGTCAAGGGAAGTCGCGGGGAACTGGCGGAAGCCGAAGAGCTGCTGCGCGCCGCCGGAACCGGCCTGCTGCTGGTGGATCCGGCCGCGGACTGGGACCGTCTGCTGTCCATCGCCAAGGACCGGATCCAGCCGCCCAGCTACCAGCGCGAAGTGCTGACCCTTCTCGAAGAAGACCTCTTCGCCATCGCCCAGACCACGGCCCGCCTGACCTCCAGCCACGTGGTGATCGAGGATGCCGCCAACAAGGTCCTGGCATACTCCACGGTCTCCAATGCCATTGACGAGCTCCGCAAGGCCTCCATCCTGGCCCGGCGCGGTCCGCGCAAATACGAACTCCTGCTCAAAGACCTTGGCGCCTACCGCGAGCTGCACCAGACCCGCCTGCCGGTCCGGGTTGCTGCCCGGCCCCAGGACGGCCTGCGGGAACGCGTCGCCATCACCCTGTTCGCCGGCAACCGCATCATGGGCTACATCTGGCTCCAGGAAACCGGGGCCGGCTTCGGCGACGACGTCGACTACGTCCTCACCGGATCAGCCGCGCGGGCCTCCGCCGAACTGATCCGCTACCGCAACCAGCAGTCCGTGCACATGCGCGAGGACCGGATCGCACGCCTTCTTTCGGGTCCGGCCGAGGCTGCGGCGAGCGCGCACAGCGAGAAGATCCCCGCGGACCGTCCCGCGACCCTGATCCTGCTTGGCCTGTCGGCACGTGAAGCCCAGGAAGACGACGCCGCCCTCAAGCATGGGGAACTGGCCAACCTCGCCTCGATCCACGCGGCCGCCTACAAACCGTCAGCCATCGTGGGACAGTTTCACGGCGACACCGCGGTGGTTATTCCCGGGCTCCAATCCGCCAACACCGAGGCCGGGTTGCGGAGCCTGGCCGAGGCAATCGTGAAAGATGCCAACAAGCACCTCGGCATCAGCCCCTTTGCCGCCGTCGGACCCGTTGTCCCCGATCTGCTCTCGATCCATTCCGTGACCGGAATATCCGAAGCGCTGCTGGGGTGTATGCGCCGGTCCGGCGAAGCCCCGGTGGCCACCGTGGACGACTTCGAGGCAGAGATCCTCTTCCACGACGCCGTGGAGAACTTCACGACGGCGGCGTTCCGGCACCGCAGCCTCTGGGCTCTCCTTCGCGATGATGCGGAACTGGCCGAAACCCTGCGTGCATTCTTCGACGCGTCCCTGGACGTGGCCGAGTGCGCGAAGCGCATGCAGCTGCATAAGAACACCGTCTATTACCGGATAAACAAGGTCAGCCGGGTTACCGGGCTGACCTTCAGCAATCCCCGCGATTCATTGGTCGCCCTGCTTCATGTTCAGGAGTGGGCCGGCACGCAGAAGGAGCACCTGGGCAAGAAATGATGACAGCACTCGATTCGCCGCCGCTTGGCCTGGTACTGGATGACATTGTCCGCAGCCACCGGCCCCGGACGGATGCGGGGTCAGTTCCCGCAAACATTCCTCACCTGCAGTCCCCGCCGTTCGACCGTTTCGGCATCGCGGTTGCCACGACCTCCGGGGACGTGTTCAGTTCCGGCGACGCCGATCTTCCGTTCTCGATCCAGAGCATCTCCAAGGTCTTCACCCTGGCGATGGCGCTCAGCGCCGACGACTCCGGCGCATTGTGGTCCAGGGTCCTTCGCGAGCCGTCAGGGACTTCCTTCAACTCGCTCGTCCAGCTTGAAGTCGAGCACGGGATCCCACGGAACCCCTTCATCAATTCGGGCGCCCTGGTGGTCACCGACCACCTGATGGGAAGATCTCCCGACGCCGCCGCTCAGGTCCTGCGCTTCCTCACCGGCCAGGTGGGTCAACCGGGCCCGTTCATCGACGAGATGGCCGCAAGGAGTGAACTCGCCAGCAGCAGCCGCAACCTGGCCCTCGCCCACTTCCTGAAGGAATTCGGCAACCTGCGGCGGCCCGCACAGGCAGTGGTCGAGAACTACGTCAGACAGTGCTCCATCTTGATGACCTGCGTGGAGGTGGCCAAGGCCGGCCTGTTCCTCGCGCAGGATGGTCGCGGAACGCAAGGCGCGGTGATCTCCAGGAGCGAGGCCAAGCGCATCGGTTCCATCATGCTGACCTGCGGGATGTATGACGCAGCCGGCGAATTTGCCTACCGCGTGGGACTCCCAGGGAAAAGCGGCGTGGGCGGCGGAATCCTGGCCGTCGTCCCCGGCGAGTGCGTCATCTGCGTCTGGAGCCCGCGGCTGGATTCCAAAGGAAATTCCCTGGCAGGCACGGCGGCTCTCGCTGACTTGTCCGACCGGACAGGGTGGTCGATCTTCTGATCTGACGCCTGGCTGTCCCCACAATCTCCCTCCAAAACCCCATTTAGATCTCTGACAGATCGAAAGGATCACCCATGTCCAACAACCCCAATGACGAGGTTGGTTTGTACCAGGCCGATGGAGGCCACGCCCACGCTTCGGATGCCACGATCCACGCGGAGGACTCGGGCTACCACAAAAGCCTGAAGCCCCGGCAGATCCAGATGATCGCGATCGGCGGCGCCATCGGAACCGGCCTGTTCCTGGGCGCCGGCGGCCGGCTCAACGCGGCCGGCCCGTCGCTGGTCATCGCTTACGCCGTCTGCGGCTTCTTCGCGTTTCTCATCCTGCGCGCCCTGGGAGAACTGGTGCTGCACCGGCCCTCGTCCGGATCGTTCGTGTCCTACGCCCGCGAATTCTACGGAGAGAAAGCCGCGTTCGTCTCCGGCTGGTTCTATTGGATCAACTGGGCCACCACCACCGTTGTGGACATCACCGCCGCGGCCCTCTACATGAACTTCTTCGGCAAATACATCCCCTGGATGGGGGCCGTACCGCAGTGGGCGTGGGCGCTGATCGCCCTCATCGTGGTCCTCTGCCTCAACCTCGCCTCCGTCAAGGTGTTCGGCGAACTCGAGTTCTGGTTCGCCCTCATCAAAGTCGCAGCCCTTGTCGCGTTCCTGCTGGTCGGCGCCTACTTCGTCATGTTCGGCACCCCCGTGGACGGCCAGGAAGTCGGCTTCAGCCTCCTCTCCGACAACGGCGGCATCTTCCCCAACGGCCTGCTGCCCATGATCGTCCTCATGCAGGGGGTGCTGTTCGCCTACGCCTCGATCGAACTGATCGGCACCGCTGCCGGCGAAACCGAAAACCCCGAAAGGATCATGCCCAAGGCCATCAACTCCGTAGTTTTCCGCATCGCCGTCTTCTACGTCGGCTCGGTCATTCTGCTCGCCCTGCTGCTGCCTTACACCTCGTACGAAAAAGGCGTCAGCCCGTTTGTGACGTTCTTCGGATCCATCGGCATCCAGGGCGTGGACGTCATCATGAACCTCGTGGTCCTCACGGCCGCCCTGTCCTCGCTGAACGCCGGCCTGTACTCCACCGGCCGCATCCTGCGTTCCATGTCGGTGGCCGGATCGGCCCCGAAGTTCGCCCAGCGGATGAACAAGGCCGGCGTCCCCTACGGCGGCATCGCCATCACCGCCGGCGTCTCCCTCCTCGGGGTCCCGCTGAACTACCTGGTCCCCGGCCAGGCATTCGAGATCGTCCTGAACGTCGCCTCCGTAGGCATCGTCATCACCTGGGCGACCATCGTGCTCTGCCAGATCCAGCTCAAACGGTGGGCAGACAGAGGCTGGCTCGAGCGCCCCTCTTTCCGGATGTTCGGCGCCCCCTACACCGGGTACCTCTCCCTGGTGTTCCTGCTCGGCGTGCTCGTCATGGTCTTCATCGACTCCCCGCTCACGCTGCTGGTGACCCTGGTAGCCTGCGCGCTGATGGTAGGCGGCTGGTACGCCTGCCGGAAACAGATCCACGACATCGCCGAAACCCGCGACGGTTTCACGGGCGCCGCGCCCGTGCTGGCCAACCGGACTCCAATCCACTGATCGAACCTCGCTCATCGAACATTCGGGCGCCGACCTGTCCCCCAACCCGACCTACAACCTGAAAGCCTCCATGAAGCCACAAAACCCGCTGAGTCACGCCCGCCCCGGCACTCTGCAGGAGCGCCACCCGCCAGCCGCAAACGAAGGCAACCCGCCGGCGTCGAACGACAGTTGCGAAGACGGCTGCTTCTTCTGTACCGGACCGGAAACCGACTAGGCAGCACCAACGGATCCGCCGAATTCAGTGAACCCAACCCAGCCCAACCTAAGAAGACAAGTAGTGATGAAAACGGAGTCTGCATCCACCATGACCGCAACCGATACGCACCCAGTTGAAGGCGACACCATCAATCCCCTTGAGACTGTCCCAGCCGCTATCCTGGACAGCCTCGACAGCAGCACGGCCCTGAAGTCCGCCGGCCACGTGATTGTTGATTCGCTCGTGGCGCACGGGGTGGAACGCACGTTTGTTGTTCCGGGGGAAAGCTTCCTGGACGTGCTTGACGGGCTGCACGACTCTGAGATCGAGACCGTGGTCTGCCGGCACGAGGGCGGCGCCGCCTACATGGCCGAGGCCGACGGCAAGATGAACCAGCGCCCCGGAGTCGCCATGGTCACCCGCGGCCCCGGGGCAGCGAACGCCCACGTGGGCCTGCACACCGCGTGGCAGGACTCCACCCCGATGCTGCTCTTCGTCGGACTGATTCCGTTCGCGCACCGGGACCGCGAGGCGTTCCAGGAGTTCGACATCAAGGCGTGGTTCGACACCGGCGCCAAACGCGTGATGGTCCTCGACCACCCCGAGCGGGCCTCCGAAATTGTCGCGGAGGCAATGTTCGCGGCCATGAGCGGCCGTCCCGGGCCCGTGGTGGTGGGCCTGCCGGAGGACATCATCCGGGTGCCCATTGATCCGGCCCTGCATCCGGCCATCCCGGTGGCCGGGGGCGGCATGAGCAGCACCGATGCCGGTGCCCTGGCCGAGGCCCTGGCACAGTCGAAGAAGCCGCTCTTTGTCACCGGCGGCAACGACTGGACCCAGGAAGCGGCCTCGGAGCTGACCGGCTGGCTCGAAAAGCACCACATCCCGGCCGCGGCGGAGTGGCGCACGCAGGGAACCGTCTCCTTCGACTCCCCCAGCTATGTGGGGCCGATCGGCTACGGCCGGCCCCGCCCCACCTACGACCTCCTCGAGGAAACCGACCTGCTCGTCTTTGTCGGGACGGTCCCCGGGGACGTGATCACGGACGGCTTTGTCTGCCGGCAGGACTGGAACAAGAACAACTTCCTCGTCACCATCGATCCCTCGCTGCGCGGCCGCTCCGGTCCGGTCTCCCGCCAGATCCTGGCCAAGCCGGACGCCTTCGTCCGGGATCTGGTCAACATCGACCTGCCCGTCAGTCAGGAGTGGAAGGCGTGGACGGCCCGGATGCGCGCCGAGCAGCGCTCCTTCGCCAGCCTGCCGCCGTCGAGCCCTGGCGAAGGGCCCGCGAAGATGGACACCCTGATGGCGAACCTCGTCCCCCTGCTGCCGGAAGATGCCCTCGTGACATTCGGGGCGGGCGAGCACACCAACTGGGCGCACCGCTACTTCCCCACCCGGCGCTACGCCTCGATGATCAGCGCCCGGAACGGTTCCATGGGGTACTCGGTGCCCTCGGCCATCGCCGCCTCACTGGCCAGCCCCGAGCGCCGGGTGGTGACCATCGCCGGCGACGGGGAATTCCTCATGAACGGCCAGGAGCTCGCCACCGCCGCCCAGTACGGAGCCACGCCGCTGATCATTGTGATGGACAACCAGGAGTACGGCACCATCCGCACCCACCAGGAACGCCACTACCCCTCCCGGGTGTCGGGCACGCAGCTGAAGAACCCCAATTTCGGCATGATGGCCCGGGCGTTCGGCGGTTTCGGCATCACCGTCACCGAGGATAAGGACGTGCCGGACGCGCTCGAGGCGGCATTGCAGGCCATCGACCGGGACCGCGTCTTCGCCCTGGTCCACCTCGTCGTCGAACAGCGGGTCAAGGCCTACTAGATCCGCCCTGCCAACATTGGTTGCGCTATCGGCCCTGGTCGTCATTCGGCGTTCATAACCGCCATGACTGATAGCGCAACGGGCGGCTGGAGGGGCGTCTCAGGGCGGCTACTCCCCCGTTTCGCCGTCCACGGCCTCGCGGAGCAGGTCGGCGTGACCGTTGTGCCGGGCATACTCCTCGATCATGTGGCACAGGATCCAGCGCAGGCTCGGTGCCGAACCGTCCGGCCACGGGCGCCGGGCCAATTGGTCCAGGCCGCCGGCGGCGAGGGCCTCCGTGACGCTGGCCCGGGACCGGTCCACGGCGTCCTGCCACAGGGTGCGCAGCTGGTCCGGGGTGTCCCCGGCGGCGGAATGCCACTCCCAGTCCGGGTCGGTCTTCCAATCCACCCCGGCAAACGGGGCCTCCCGGTCCCGGGCGTGCAGGGACCGGGAGAACCATTCGCTCTCCACATAGGCCATGTGCTTCAGGAGCCCGCCGAGTGTCATCGACGAGGCAGCGGTAGTGGCCACAAAGCCGGCCGCGTCCAGCCCGGCGCATTTCCACGCCAGCGTGGCCCGCTGGTAGTCCAGGAATCCCAGGAGGGTCGCGGTTTCGTCGGAGGCGAGGGGAGGCTCCGGGCGGCCCTGATCGTCCACAATTGTCATGCGCGTGAGTCTAGCCGCCCGGCCTCCACGTCGCCGGAAACCGTCCGCTTCGCCGGAAAAGTACGGCGATCCGGCACGTTTCCGGCGACTTCGACGACGGCGGCTGGGCCCGGGACAGCGGCGGGGACGACGGCGGGCACCCGCACGGTGCGCCTGGCGCGCACGGTCCGCCTGGCGCGCCGGTGGATGACGTACTCGGCCACCGCAAGGTTGATCACCCAGGCTGCCCCCAGGAGCACCGCCCGGGTCGGCTCGTCGGGCGGACCCACTAGCAGAATCCACGGCAGCCCCGTCAGCGCCTGCGTTCCCGCGGCGACGCCGATCGCGTAGCCGCGGGTCATCCACGCGCTGTGCCGTACAAAGTCCCGGCGCGCAACCGCCACGACTCCCAGGACAATACTCGCCGCCATGGCCGAGCCGAAGACCAGCCGCAGCACCAACAGCGCCGGACCGTCCCCGGGCGGCAGCGGATAGAAGACGGCCATCCACAAGCCGGATAGGGCCGCCAGCAGGCCCGCCGGCGCGAGGATGCGGCCGGCGACCCGGTGCCAGCCGCGGCGGCCCCGCAGCGCGGGTAGGAACTGGAACGCCCCTAGCAGGCTGTAGGTGGTGACACTGAGGATGTGCGTCACCGCGGGCACGGGCGAGGCGAAGAACCGGGCGTTCTGGGCGGTGATGGCGGCACCGCCGGTCAGTTCCGTCAGCCGCGCTGCACCCGCGATCACCGGAATGAGGCTGAGAAGGATCAATCCGGCGGGTACCAGCCACTGGGGGCGGTGGCGGACACGGGGGACGGGGGCGCTGCTGGCGTGTGTTGTCACGGAGTGGTCCTTGGCTGGGATGGCTGGCGGCGGCGGTACATGGGCCGACGGTGTACGGTGTACACCTGATGCGGCCACGTTAGGTGTACGGCGTACACTTGTCAAGAGGGAACCGTTAGGGAAGGGTGGCCGGATGACCCAGCAAGCGGAGCGCACGCGCCGGATCCCGTTGAGCCGGGACCGTGTCCTGACCGCCGCCGTCGTGCTGGCCGATCAGGTGGGGATCGAGGCGCTGAGCATGCGCCGGCTGGCGCAGGAACTCGGCGTCGTGCCGATGGCGCTCTACAAGCACGTGGCCAACAAGGAGGAACTCCTCGACGGCATGGTGGACGCCCTTGTCAGCGAGATCGATCCTCCCGTCCGCGACGCCGGCTGGAAGGACGCCGTGCGCCTGAGGGTGCTCTCGGCGCGGAGGGCGCTGCTGCGGCATCCGTGGGCCCGGCAAGTGCTGGAATCGCGCACGAATAAGACGCCAGCGGTCCTTGGCTACATGGACTCGTTCATCGGCATGTTCCTGGCCGGAGGCTTCTCCGTGGACCTGACCCATCACGTCATGCACACCCTCGGCAGCCGCATGTGGGGGTTCACCCAGGAGCTCTTCGACGACCCCGCCGGCGGGAACGCCGCGGCGCTGGCCGCCCTTCCGCCGGAGGCGCAGGCGGCCATGTTCCGGGAGATGGCCGAGCGGTATCCGAACATCCTGAAGGTCGCCGCCGCCTCTGCGCACCAGGACTCCGTGGTGGGCCAGGGGTGCGATGACCAGTTCGAGTTCGAGTTCGCCCTGGATCTGCTTCTGGGCGGCTTCGAGCGGCTGCACCGGCAGCACTGGACCTCCAGTCCAGCACAGACCAGTCCGGCAAACACCAGTCCAGCACAGACCTCGACGCCGGCAAGGCCCTGACCGGCCCTACTCCTCCAGGAACCGCAGCAGGTACGGGAGAGTAGTCCGCATGGCCCGCAGGTCGCCCCCGCTCGCGGCCAGCTCGCCCAAATAATCGCCGTGTGTACCGGGCACGATCATCAGGCGCGCCCCGGGAATGACCCGTGACATCCGCACGGCGTGTTCGGCGCTGACGACGTCGCGGTCGGCGCTCAGCACCAGGGTGCGGGCCGTGATGCGGCGCAGGTCCTCGTCCGGCCAACCTGGGAAGGTCAGGATCCGTTGGCGGTCCAGTTCGAACATCTGCTCGAGGTGTCCGGGCTCCGGGTTGAGCCGGCGGTCCGCGTCCCGGTACACCTCCGGCATGTCATCGAGGGTTGCCTTTTCCATCCCCTCCCAGAATTCATCGCCCACAGCGTCGCGGCTGGCGAAGGTGGAGGCGGCAATCAGGCACCGCACCATGGACGGATGCCTCATGGCCAGCGCCAGCGCGGTGTGGCCCCCGGCGCTGAACCCGAGCACATCCACGGAGTCCACGTTGAGCTCATCGAGCACGGCCTTGACGTCCCCGGCTGAGTTTTCGGCGGTGAGCGGCCGGGCGGCAGCCGCGGTCCGGCCGTGGCCTTCCTCTTCGACGGCGATCACCTGCAGGCTCTCGGCCAGCAGCGCGGGGATGAGGCCGGCGAAGTTGGTCTCGATGCTCGAGCCTCCGCCGGGAATCAGCAACAGCGGGGGCTCGCCGGCCCGCGGGTGACCATGGACCTCGTAGTACATGCGGAGGTCGCCGTTCGCCGCGTAACCGTGGGTGAAAGTCACACGGCATGTTACCGCCGCCAACGCCGGGCTGGATAGGGCCAAAGGACGACGGCGGCAGATTCCCGCCGCCGTCGTCTTGCGTTACAGGTCAGGCGTTGACGGACTCGGCGAGGATCGCGTCGACCTGGCCGAGTGCCCCCTTCATGCCTTCTTCCATGCCCATGGCGACAATCTGCTCCATCTGTTCCTCGGCCTCGAAGGTAGACAGGATGGTCATTCGGGTGCGTCCGCCGATTGGCTCCAGCGTCACAACACCGTGAATGGTGCCCATGTCGGTCACGGGGTCGCCGTTGTCGTCCGCGAAACCGTCATCGAACTCCAGTCGGTGCGGGGCGTTAATGGTCACGAACCGCCACCAGCCCCGGGCCTTCTCCCCCTCGGGTCCCGTCATGTAATAGCTGGCCTCGCCGCCCGGGACGAACTCGTGCTTCTCGAACGTGGCCGGCCAGGTGGGCGGGCCCCACCAGCGCTCGAGCTGGCGCGGGTCTTCCCAGATTTGCCAGACTCGCTCCACTCCGGCGTCGAACTCGGCGACCACGGTGAGGCTCAGCGCCTCGAGATTCTTGACTGAACTGATAACCGTCATGACGAACCCTTCCTGACCTTCAGCTTGTTGGTTCCTGCCTTGCTGGTTTGTGCTGCGTGTTGCCTTGCTGGCCTGTGTTGCCTGATTCGGGGGCGGCCGTTTCGGCAAGCAGGTCCGCAATCCGCTCCGCCCGCTGCCGCCAGATGACCTCGTAGTCGTCCAACAGCCGGCGGGCCCGCTGCAGGCCGTCGTGGTTGGCCCGCACGATCTGCTCCCTTCCCCGCTTCTCCTTCGAGACAAGGGAAGCGCGTTCCAGCACCGCCACATGCTTCTGGACGGCCGCAAAACTCATGGCGTAGAGGGCAGCGAGCCCGGAAACCGAGTACTCGCCCACTGTCACCCGGCGCACGATGTCCCTGCGGGTCGCGTCGGCGAACGCTTGGAAAAGGCGGTCGAGTTCGTCGTCGTTGAGCTGGGTTCGGAGCTGATCTACAACCATTTGGTTGTAGAATAGTCCGGCTGCTCGGGGGTGTCAATGGGTCGGGAAAGGTCCCCAGGGACCCCGATGGGCAACTAAGGCCGTTGGACGCCTCGACATCGCCGCCGTCAGATGCGCGCCGATGTCCTAGGGCTGCGCTAAATTGACGGAACAATCATTCTTCTTCAGGGGGACGTATGGAATTTGCAGAAAAGCTCTCAGCACTGGCAGCAAAGGTGCGCCAGCAGAGAGATGTTATTCAGACCGAAGAAGCGACGAAGAATGCCTTCGTCATGCCCTTCATTTCCACCATCCTGGGTTATGACGTCTTCAATCCGTTGGAAGTCGTACCCGAGTTCATCGCGGATGTAGGCCTTAAGAAGGGCGAGAAGATCGACTATGCCATTGTCAAAGACGGCGAAGTTCAAATCCTGATCGAATGCAAGAAGTCCGCAGAGCCGGTAAAGATTGAGCATGCTTCCCAGCTGTTCCGATACTTTGCAGTGACCAACGCGCGGATTGCGATCCTTACTAACGGGGAGGTCTACCAATTCTTCACCGATCTCGACGCACCAAACAGGATGGACGCGAAGCCCTTCTTGGTTTTGGATCTGAATGACATAGACGAGACGCTCATCCCTGAACTGCAGAAGTTGTCCAAGGACGTCTTCGATCTGGACTCCATCATCAACGCAGCAGGTGAGCTGAAGTACATCGGGGAATTGAAGAGGACCCTGGCCGCGCAGTTCAAGGAGCCTGAGGATGAATGGGTCAAGTTCCTGACCGGCCGCGTTTATCCGGGCGCTTACACGCAGAAGGTTCGCGAGCAGTTCACCACGCTAGTTGCCAAGGCCTCCAAGCAGTTCCTTAATGACCAGGTCAATGAGCGGCTGAAGAAGGCGCTGGGGGCACCGAACTTCCCACAGAACGACGAGGCAGCAGCCGCGGCAAGTGTCACCAGCGCCCCGGTGGCGGAGGCGGATCTCGCGGAAGCTGACGGCATTGAGACAACCCTGGAGGAAATCGAGGGCTACCAAATTGTTCGCGCCATTGTCTGCAGCGAGGTGAAGCCTGCGCGAGTGTCCCAGCGCGATGCCAAGTCTTACTTCGCCGTGTTGCTCGACGACAACAACCGCAAGCCGATCGCGCGTCTCCACTTCAACCGCACGCAGAAGTACATCGGGCTTTTCGGTGCCGACAAAGAGGAAACGCGGGTACCCATCAACTCCCTCGAGGAAATCTACGAGCACACCGAAGCCCTGCGCGAGAGCGTCAAGAGCTACCTGTGAGCATCCTTTAGAAGGAAGAGACTAGCTGGTCGCGCCCAAGTTTGAACGCGAGAGGACGACGCCGGATGATCCCGCCGCCGTCCTCTCGCCAGGACTGCGCTAGTTCCGGCTCATCCCGTCCATCCATATGAGAATGTCTGCGAGCCGGAGCAGACTCAACTGCCGTCCGTCGGAGGTCGTCGTGGTGGAGGCCAGCGGCCCGAGCCAGTCCTCGTTGTCGCGGACGTCGTGCCAGAGTGAGGCCCGCAGAGTCGCTGATTGTTCCATCGTGACGTCGTAGAACTTCCGAACGATTGAGTCATTGAGGGGCACTATCTGGGGACGGCGTCGGTGGAGTACCTTCGAAACAGTGACCGGTGTCCAATTATTGACTCCTTCGGTGGCGGCGTTAGCCGCGGAGAGACTGACGACCGCCTGTTCCAGCGCCTCCACCGACTCATATGACTCGAAGGCTTTGGCGTCTCGAAGTTCTTCGAGAGCCGCGTCGAGTGCCACACGCAACCGCTGCTCCGGGCCGTCACCGTCGGCGAACATGGGGATCGCGTCCCTCCAACCGAGCTTGAGGCTGAGCAAGTTGGCCGACAGTACATCTGCCGCAGTCAATGGCGCATCTACCTCGCTTTGGCGGTCATATGTTCGGAACGAGTAGTGGTTGGCAGGGTCCGTGTAGGTCTCCAACTTTGCCCGTGCTGTGGGCTTCAAAGACGCCAAACTCCTGGGCGACATAGGCTGCTCTTTTCATCAAGATCGTCATGGCTTTTGGCCCGCGCCAATTGCTGAACCATAAGGGCTTCCAGAACTGCCAAGCATTACGCCGCGCCGAGGTGCCTTGGGAATGCTGCTCGGGGGTGTCAATGGGTCGGGAAACGACCCCGCCCGGCCCCCAGTACCGGGCGGAGAGAGGCCGGTGTGCGGAGCGTGTGCCGAGCGTAGAGTGGGCCCATGAAGCGTGTGGTGATCGACCGCTTCGGCGGCCCCGAGGTCCTGCAGGTGGTGGAGGTCGACGATCCACGGCCCGGCCAGGGCGAAGTCCGCGTCAGGGTCCTGGCTTCGGGGGTCTCTTTCACCGACGCCCAGCTGCGCGCCGGTACCTACCTCGGCGGACCGAAGCCGCCGTTCACGCCCGGCTACGAGCTCGTCGGCATCGTTGATGAGCTCGGGGCGGGTTGCTCGCGGGTACGGGTCGGCGACCGCATCGGCGCACTGACGGTGTGGGGCGCCAACGCCGAGCGCGTCTGTGTGCCGGAGGCATATGCGGTGGATGTGCCTGAGGAACTCGACCCGGCCGAGGTCGTGAGCCTCGTCTTCCCCTACATGACCGCCTACCAACTGCTGCACCGGACGGCCCAGGCGAAGCCCGGGGAGAGCGTTCTGGTTCATGGCGCGGCAGGCAGGGTTGGCGCCGCTATCCTCGAGCTCGGAGCACTGGCGCGCCTCCGCCTCTACGGGACCGCCGCCGGCCGGGACCGTGCCGCAGTGGAGCGGCTGGGCGCGGTGGCGATCGACTATCAGAACGAGGATTTCCTGGCCCGAGTGCGCGGGCTCACCGGCGACGGCGTAGACATTGCCCTCGACGGGATCGGCGGTCCGTTGTCGTTGCGCTCCTTCCGCGCACTGCGGCCCGGCGGTCGGCTCGTCGTGTTTGGCCGCTACGCCACCATCGCGCAGGGCCGCAAGAACTGGCCGGGCGTGATCGCCTGGTACGCGGCAACAGGGAGCGTCGCCCTCTGGGGCTGGCTGTCACCCCACCGAAAAGTGTTGTCCTACAGGATCCAGAAGCTGCGCATCCACCACCAGGACTGGTTCAGGGCAGACTTCTTTGCGCTGCTCGAGATGCTTCGCCGCGGCGAGATTCATCCGGTGGTGGCCGAGCGCCTGCCGCTTTCGGACGTTCGTCGCGCCCATGAGCTGCTGGGGAGCACCGCGGCGAAAGGGAAGATCGTGCTCGTACCCTGATCCGCTAGGGTCGTCGCCGCGGCACTTCACGCAGGGCTCCGCCGAGTTCGCGGTTAGCGTGCGGACTCGCCGCAAGGTTACGGCGAGTCCGCACGTTTCCGGCGAGTTCGTGCGACGGCCGCCGCACCCGGGACCATCGGCGCGCCCCAACCCCACGAGGGAGGATAGTTTTAGGGCATGACGGCAAGCTACAGGTACGACGTCGAGATTCTGCACCTCGTCGTCTCGCCGGCGCACGCCTACTTCGGCCGCGCCCGCGACGGTGCGGCGCAGGTCCCCACGACGGACGCGGACCAGGTCGAACTGGTGGCCGGCAAGGGCATCGTCGGCGACCGGTTCTTCGGCAAGGCCGCGCACATGGACGCCGCCGTTACCCTCCTCGCGATCGAGGCCCTCGAGGCGATGGCCGAGGAGCTGGGAGCCTGCCCGTTTGACCCGCTCCTGACCCGGCGCAACGTGGTCCTCCGGGGCGCCCACCTCGCTCCCCTGCTCGGCGAAGAGTTCGCGCTCGAATCGAGGGAGAACGTGGTCCGGCTCCGGGCCGGACGGCCAGCCCACCCCTGCGCGTGGATGGACCGGATGCTTGCCCCGGGCGCGCACGCCGCCATGCGCGGCCGGGGAGGGGTGCGCTGCCAACCGCTTTCGACCGGCTTCCTGAGCCGCGGCCCGGCCGTGCTGGTCAGCCCCGTCCCGCTCGACCCCGGGCAGGCCGGCGTCCCGACGCTGCTGCGCCCGTCCCGGCTGCCGTAGCGTCCCGGTTGCCGTAGCGCGCCGACAACGGCGAGCGCCGGGGACGCGTGGAGCGGCGCGGACGACGCCGAGCGGCCATCAAATTCTTTGCCGCGGATCTGGAACAAATGCTCCTCCGGACCTTCGGCAGGAAATAGGCTCGGACTCATCGATCAGGCGGACCCATGGCAACCGTCAAGCGCAAAACCGGTGAAGGAGCCAGCGTGGACACCCGAAAGCTGAAGTATTTTCTGGCTGTTGTTGACCACGACGGGTTCAGCCGGGCCGCGGAGCACCTCCTCATCGCCCAGCCATCGCTCTCGCAGACCATCGCCGCCCTCGAGAAGGAGCTGGGCGTGCCGCTCTTCCACCGGATCGGGCGGCGGGCGGTGCTCACCGAGGCGGGCCAGGAGCTGATCGGGCCGGCCCGGCTCGTGATGCGCAACCTCGATGCGGCGCAGTCCGCGGTGCAGTCGGTGCGTGGGCTGCGCAGCGGACGGCTGGACATCGTCACGATGCCCTCACCCGGGATCGAGCCCCTGTCCTCGATGATCGCCGCCTTCACCCGCGCGCATCCCTTGGTCAGACTCAATGTCAGCGCCGCCTTCACTCCGGAGGACGTCATCGAGTCTGTCCGAAGCGGCAGCACGGAGATCGGGCTGGCAGGGTCCCCGACGCCCATCAAGGTTCCCGGCGTTGAGGTGCTGGAGCTCGATCGCCAGCCGCTGATCCTTCTCGTCAATCCCCAGTCCGATACGTTTGGCGCCGCAACAACCATTCAACGCGAGGAGCTGGCCGGCCACCGTCTGGTCGCGAGCCAGCGCGGTTCGCTGATGCGCTGGCTTGTGGACGACGCACTGGCGCGGGGGATCGACGCCGAAATCATCGTCGAGGTCGCCCACCGGACCTCGATCCTGCCACTGGTCCTGGCCGGGGTCGGCCACGCCGTGATGCCGTCATCGTGGGCGCCACTGGCCCACAAATCGGGGCTGCGGACGCTGCTGATCGAACCCGTGTCATACCTGGATGTTGCCGTCCTCAGCCGGAGGGACGACCTGACCCCCGCGGCCCGGTCCTTCCTGGCGGTGGCGCGGCTGCACGCGGCCCCGCCTCCGCCAGGGAGGACAGAAACGCCTCCCCCGGCGCACCATCAATAGGCTGAACCTATCTAGCGGATCGGATCTTGGTCTTGGACGGCATGTGGTGCCGGCCCGTCTACTTGAAGAGGAAGGCAGTGTGACGCTGCTAACACACTCAACGAGGAGGTAGGCACATGAGCGCCACCCGGAAATTCAGCATCGCTTCAATCCCCGCAGACGGGGTCGGCAAAGAGGTCGTCTCCGCCGGACGCCGGGTCCTGGACGCCCTGGCGCAGAATTCCGGCGGCAAGTTCGCCTTCGAATGGACCGAGTTCCCGTGGGGCTGCGAGTACTACGCCAGGACCGGCCAGATGATGGACCCCGACGGACTGGACACCCTCAAGGACTTCGACGCCATCTACTTCGGCGCCGTCGGCTGGGAGAACGTCCCGGACCACATCAGCCTCTGGGGCCTGCGCCTGAATATCACCCAGAACTTTGACCAGTGGGCCAACATCCGTCCGGTGAAGTTCCTCCCGGGCGTCCAGTCCCCGCTGCGCAAGGCCGACACCACCGAGCTCGACTGGATTGTGGTCCGCGAAAACAGTGAAGGCGAGTACGCCGGCCTCGGCGGGCGGAACCTCAGCGGCCGCGGCCCGGGCAACGAGGTCGCCCTGCAGACCGCGCTGTTCACCGAGAAGGGCTGCGAGCGCATCATGCGCTTCGCGTTCGATCTCGCCCGGACCCGCACGGTGAAGAAGGTCTCCTCCGTCACCAAGTCCAACGCCCAGCAGTACGGCATGGTCCTCTGGGACGAAACTTTCCAGCGTGTTGCCCTGGACTACCCGGATGTCGCCACCGAGAGCGTGCTGGTTGACGCGATGAGCGCCAAGTTCATCCTGCACCCGGAAGACCTCTCCGTCGTCGTCGCCTCCAACCTGAACGCCGACATCCTCTCCGACCTTGGCTCGGCCCTGGCCGGCAGCCTCGGCCTGGCAGCCAGCGCAAACCTGAACCCCGAGCGCCGCTTCCCGTCCATGTTCGAGCCGGTGCACGGCTCGGCCCCGGACATCGCGGGCAAGGGCATCAGCAACCCGATCGGCGCGATTGCCAGCGCAGCCCTGATGCTGGACCACTTCGGCCTGCACGAGGAAGCCCGCCGCGTCGAGGCCGCCATCGAAGAGGCAACCGGCGCCGGCCACCTGACCCGCGACGTCGGCGGCGACGCCACCACCGGGGCTGTCACCGACGCCATCATCGAGGCCCTGGCCCGCACCCTGGCGGCCGTCTAGCGCAGGCGCACTGGAACGGACAACGGCACTGAAACGGACGACGCCGGCCGCGCGGCCGCCGTCGAACGCTACACACCGCACGGGGCGCCTGCGCCCAACTGGCACCCGCCCCGTGCACACCCCCACACTTAAAGCATCTCCAGAAACATTCCACAATGAGGTAGGAATCATGGGACACATCACCACCGCGGGCACGGAAATCCCGGCCCCCAAAAAACGCTGGTACAGGCAGCTGTACTTCTGGGTGCTGACCGGCATCGTCCTCGGCATTCTGGTGGGCTGGCTGGCCCCGGCCACTGGCATCGCCATGGAACCGATCGGCACCACCTTCGTCAACGCCATGAGAATGCTGATCGGCCCGATCGTGTTCCTGACCATCGTCGGCGGCATCGCCAGCGTCGCGGATCTGAAGAAGGTCGGCATGACCGGGCTGAAGGCCCTGACGTATTTCCAGATCGGTACGATCTTTGCCCTGCTCTTTGGCCTGGTCGCCATCAACATGTTCCGCCTCGGCGACGGCGTCAGCGCGAACGCCAGCGCGATCAAGACGACGGACTCCGCGGCCAAACTCATCGACGCCGGCGCCCACCAGGAATGGTGGCAATTCCTGACCCACATCATCCCCACCAGCGTCGTCGCGCCCTTCGTCGAGGGCGACATCCTCCAGATCATCTTCATCGCCGTGATCTTCGGCGTCGCCCTGAACGCCATGGGCAAGGTCGGAGCGCCCGTCCTGGACGGCGTCCAGCGCCTCACCGGGGTGATGTTCAAAATCCTGGGCTTCATCCTGAAGGCCGCCCCGCTGGGCGCGTTCGGCGCGATGGCCTTCGCCGTCGGCAAGTACGGCGTCTCCTCCCTCTCCAGCATGGGCGGGCTGATTGCGCTCTTCTACGCCACCTCGATCCTGTTTGTCGTCGTGGTCCTCGGGTCCGTCATGGCCTTCCTGAAGCTGAACATCTTCAAGATGATCCGCCACCTCAAAGAGGAGTACCTGCTCATCCTGGGCACCTCCACTGCCGAACCGGCCCTGCCGGGCCTGATGCGCAAGCTCGAGCACGCCGGTGTGAAGAAGGAGACTGTCGGGCTCGTGGTCCCCACGGGCTACAGCTTCAACCTCGACGGCGCCGCCATCTACCTTTCGCTGGCCGCCGTCTACATCGCCCAGGCCACCAACACCAACCTGACCATCGGCCAGCAACTGGGCCTCATCGCCGTCATGCTGCTCACCTCCAAGGGCGCGGCAGGCGTCGCCGGCGGCGGCTTCATCGCCCTGACCGCCACCCTGGCCACGCTCGGCACCATCCCTGCCGCCGGCATAATGCTCATCTTCGGCATCGACAAGTTCATGTCCGAGTGCCGGGCCCTGGTGAACTTCACCGGCAACGCCGTCGCCACCTTGTTCATCGCCTGGTGGGACCACACCCTGGACGCGGACCGTGTCCGCCGCGTCTTCAACGGCGAAACTGTTGAGCCCCTGCCCAGCGAGGATCCGATCCTCCCGGACGGGTTCGGCGACATCGACGATGACCTGATCGAATACGGCCACCACACGCACCCGGACAACAACCCGGAGCGCACAGAACCCGCCAACGCCGATGCGACGGCCAAGGACAACCGCCGCCCCGCCTACTCGGAAACCATCTGACATGTTCAACACCACCGCCCCGAAAACCGTGCGGACCCTCATCGCACCGGACAAGTTCAAAGGCAGCCTCACGGCCGGCGAGGTGGCCGATGCCCTGGCCGCAGGGCTCCGCGCCGGAGCCGCCTCCACCGGCGGGGCCGGAGCGGTTCACTGCGAGCTGCTGCCGCTGGCCGACGGCGGGGACGGCAGTGTGGACGCCGCCGTCGCCGCCGGCTTCACCCGGCACCGCCACACCGTCACCGGGCCCACCGGCCAGCCCGTCCCGGCCGGCATCGCGTTCGACGGCACCACCGCCGTCGTCGAGGTCGCCAACACCTGCGGCCTGGCGCTCCTGCCGGCGGGCCAGCTGGAACCCTTGAGGGCCTCCAGCCGGGGCTTTGGGGAGGCGATCCTGTACGCTCTCAGTCTCAACCCGGCAAGGGTCGTCCTGGCGCTGGGCGGAAGTGCCAGCACCGACGGCGGCATGGGCATGCTCACCGCCCTGGGCTACGGCTTCCACGACGCCGGCGGCCGGCAGCTCGACGGCAGCGGAAAGTCGCTGGCGCAGATCCACACCATCCGCCGGACCAGGGTCCCGGAACTGGACGGTACGGAACTCGTGGTCGCCAGCGACGTCCACAATCCCCTGCTCGGGCCGGACGGCGCGCCCGCGGTTTTCGGCCCCCAAAAGGGCGCCGGACCGCAGGACATTGCGGCGCTGGAGCACGGGCTGGCGCACCTCGTCGCCACGTTGACGGACGCCGGATTTGAGGACGCCGCCGAACTTGCGGGGCGCGAGGGCGCCGGAAGCGCCGGCGGGATCGGCTTCGCCTGCCTGCTGCTGGGCGCCAAGCAGGTCTCGGGCGCCGACTACTTCCTGGACCTGCTCGATTTCAACAACCGCAGGGACAGTTGCGACGTCGTCATCACCGGCGAAGGCAGCATCGACGAACAGACCCTCGCCGGCAAACTTCCCGCCGCCGTCGCCCGGAGGTCCGGAACCCGCCCGATCATCGCGGTGGCCGGCCGTTCCCTCCTCCCCCGGGAAAGGTGGTCCGAACTGGCGCTCACCCGGGTCTACACCCTGGCCGAGTACACCGACCAGGACTCCTCCAAAGACCCCGGGCTATCCGCCGCCCTGCTGCAGAGGATCGGGAGGGACATCGCGGCAAGCCTGCTGTAGGCGCCAGCGAAATCTGGCCCCGTCGTACTGCCTAATCCCGCCCTGGCTCTTCCCGCTCGGCGATCGCCTTCACGCTCTTTACCAGGCTGTCCCACATGCCCTTGGAGTGGTCGGCGTCCCCGGCAGTGGCGTTGTTGTCCTGGGCGAGGGTGAGTTGCGTGGCACCGGCCCGGTCCTCGAGCGTCCAGGTCAGCGTGTGGTAGTTCTCCGGCGCATCCTCCTGGCCGCTCAACGGGCTGAAGTGCGTGACAACCAGCCGCCGTGCGGGTTCAAACTCGAGGATGCTGCCCCTGTCCTCGTATTCCTTGCCGTCCCAGGTGCCCCGCCACAGGATGGGTCCGCCGACGGTCCAGTCGGTCACGAGTTCGGTGCCGAACATGAACTCCTTGGCGGCATCGGGATCGGTGATCACGGACCATACTCGGCTCGCGGGCGCCTCGATGGTGATGGTCGAGGTCGCCACATACATTCCAGGCATAGTTTTCCTTTCCTCGCGGAGTCGCTCGGCGCCGGCAGCGCCCGGCACCGAGACTACTCCGCGAGGCGGAACGTCCGGAAGCTCCCTAGGCCGGGTAGATCGCGATGGCGGCGGCCTTGATGACGAAGTAGACACTCATTCCGGGGATGAGGCCGAGGTCGGCCGACGCGGCCGGGGTGATGTCGGCGGAGAGTCGACCGGCACGGACACGGATCTGATCGCCGTGGGGCTCCAGGTCCGTGATGATCACCTGGAAGGAGTTTCGCGGGCTGCCGTGCTCTTCGGTGAGGAACACCGATACCGCCGAGGGCGGAAAGACCGCTACGCCGTCCTGCCCGGGCTCGACGGACTCGTCCTGGTGGCCCGCGACGACCATGCCCTGGGCGGTGGTCACCCCGGCGTCGCTGACGGTGCCGGCCACCAGGTTCAGCCCGGCCAGTCCGGCGGCGAACCGGCTGCGCGGTTTTTCCAGGACTTCGCGGGTGGGGCCCTGTTCGGTGATCCGGCCGTCCTCGAGGACGATCACCCTGTCGGCCAGCATGAGGGCGTCGAGGATGTCGTGGGTGATGATGATGGCCCGGCGGCCGGCGAGGACGCGCTTGAGGAGCCGGCGGAGCAGCGGGGCGGCGTGGATGTCGAGCGCGGCCATGGGCTCGTCGAGAAGCAGCAGGTCGGGGTCGGCGGCGAGGGCGCGGGCCACGGCCACCCGCTGGGCCTGTCCGCCGGAGAGCTGTCCGGGGCGCCGCGAGGCGAGGGAGTCGGCGTCGACTTCGGCGAGCCAGTGCATGGCCGTTTCACGGGCCTCGGCGCTGGAGGCGCCGGCGCTGCGCGGCCCGAACGCGACGTTGTCCAATGCGCTGAGGTGTGGAAACAGGAGGGCTTCCTGGGCTAGGAGTGCCGTGCCCCGGGTGTGCGGGGCGCGCCAGATGTTGGCGTCCGCGCTCAGGTCGAAGAGGACTTTTTCGCCGATCATGGCCTTGCCGCCGTCGGGGCGCAGCAGGCCGGAGATAATCGAGAGGAGCGTCGATTTACCGGCCCCGTTGGGCCCGAGGATAGCGATTGTCTC
The DNA here is from genome assembly GCF_900168135.1 of Arthrobacter sp. 49Tsu3.1M3. Taxonomy (NCBI): domain Bacteria; kingdom Bacillati; phylum Actinomycetota; class Actinomycetes; order Micrococcales; family Micrococcaceae; genus Arthrobacter; species Arthrobacter sp. 49Tsu3.1M3. The sequence continues at coordinate 259,282 of NZ_FUZD01000003.1, read as the reverse complement.
GGCCGGTCCGAGGCTGAGGGAGACCTCGAAGCCCCGTGCGGCCAGGGTTGCGTCCAGCTGAAAGGTCACCGGAATGCCCCTTCCGGTGCAACGCCGAGGCGCGGGCGCCGGTAGGAGAGCCCGACGACGGCCACCGCCACGGCGACCAGGAGGAGGGAGAGCGCGACGGCGGCGTCGGCGTCAGTTTCGCGTTGCAAATAGATCTCCAGCGGGAGGGTGCGGGTGACGCCCTGCAGGCTGCCGGCGAAGGTCAGGGTGGCACCGAATTCGCCCAGGCTGCGGGCGAAGGACAGCACGGCGCCGGAGGCCAGGCCGGGGAGCACCAGCGGGATGGTCACCCGCCGCAGCACCGTGCTCGGTCTGGCCCCGAGCGTCGCGGCGACCGCCTCGTACTTGTTGCCGGCGGTGCGCAGGGCGCCTTCGAGGCTGACCACCAGGAACGGCAGGGCAACGTACGTCTGGGCGAGGACGACGGCGGTGGTGGAGAAGGCGATCTGGAGTCCGGCCAGTTCCAGGCTCTTGCCGAGGAGCCCTTGGCGGCCGAAGGTGTAAAGCAGGGCAATGCCGCCCACCACGGGAGGCAGGACCAGCGGCAGCAGGACGAAGGCCCGGAGCAGGCGCTGGCCCGGGAACGGGCTCCGCGCCAGGATGAGTGCGAGCGGCACGCCGAGGACGATGCAGGAGGCGGTGCTCGCCGCGGAGGTGCGCAGGCTCAGGCCGAGCGCGGTGAGGGAGGATTCGGAGGTGACCAGCGGGATGAACTGGGACCAGTTGACCCTGGCCACCATCGCCAGCAACGGCAGCAGGACGAAGAGTGCCCCTGCTGCCGCGATGGCGTATATCCATGCCGGGATGCCCGTGTAACCGGTGCCGCTGCGCCTGTGCATGCCGATTACGGGGTGCCGAATCCGGCGTCGCTCAGGACTGTCTTGCCCTCGCTGCCGGTGACCGCGGCAATGAAGGCAGCGGCGAGCTCCTTGTTCTTGCTGGTGCCGACGCTGGCGATCGGGTAGGTGTTCACGGCCTGGTCCGCCTCGGCGAAGGGGATGCCCTTGACCTTGTCTCCGGCGTTCTTGACGTCCGTGACATAGACCAGCCCGGCGTCGGCCTCACCCGAGATGACCTTGCCCAGGACATCCGTGACGGACGATTCCTCGCTGACCGGCGCCAGGGTGGTGCCGGTGGCTTTTTCGACGGTCTCGGCCGCGGCGCCGCAGGGAACCTGCGGGGCGCAGACCACCACCTTCACGCCCGGTTTGGCGAGGTCGGCGAAGGAGCTGATCGATGCCGGGTTGGACGGCGGCACCGCGATCTCCAGGACGTTCGTGGCGAAGTCGGCAGGGGCGCCGTCGATGAGTTTCGCATCGGTCAGCTTGGCCATGTTCTTGGTGTCGGCGGAGGCAAAGACGTCGGCCGGGGCGCCTTGGGTGATCTGCGTGACGAGGTCCGAGGAGCCGGCAAAGTTCAAAGTGATTTTGGTGCCGGGGTTCTTCGCCTCGAAATCGCTGGCCAGCTTGGTGAAGGTCGATTTCAGCGAGGCCGCTGCGTAAACGGTAATCGCTCCGGACAGCGTGGGAGTCTCACTGGCCCCGGCGCCGGCGCCGGAGTTGGAGGCGGTTCCGGCTGTGCCGGCGGCACAGCCGGCCAGGCCCGCGGCCAGGACGCAGGCTACCGCGCCGGCCACCAGCAGTGCGGTGACGTGCTTGCGGGCAGTCCTCATATGATGCTCTTTCCGTGGGGCGTTTCGATGATGACGGTGGTGGCTTTGACCACGGCGGTCGCGACGGATCCGAGCTCCAGGCCCAGTTCCCGGACGGCTTCGCTGCTCATCAGGGACACGACGCGGAAGGGCCCGCACTGCAGCTCAACCTGTGCCATGACTTTGTCAGCAGTGATGCCCGTGACCAGGCCGACGAACCGGTTGCGGGCGGAGCGGCCTACCTTGGTGGGGTCATCGGGAAGCTGGGCCTGGTCGCGGGCCAGGTGGGCAAGTTCCAGGCCGTCCACGGCCAGCCGGCCGGAGTCATCCTTGACCGGGGTCAGGATCCCGTTCTCGGTCCAGCGCCGGACGGTGTCGTCACTGACCCCGAGAAAACGTGCTGCTTCGGAGATGCGGATTTTCGGCATGACTCCATAATCACCTATTTGCGGCAATTATGGGCATTCCTATCCGCAAATTAGTAGGAATCCTTGTTTGGAGGCCGCCGGGGCGCAGCCGGGTCCGGCCCCTGGATCGTCGAACTCAAGCCGCATTTCGGGCCGGCCGGTGGCACGACGGCTGGGTGGCTGCCCGCCGGGGTGGCCGCCAGGGGCGACGGCGGGTCGATTTTACTGCCGCCCGGGACGATAATCGGAGGTGACCGGACAGCTTCTGCCGAGAGGAGCCGGCCGTGGCACCTACCACCCTGCTGGCAGGATTCAGATCTGCGATCGCCGCCCTCACGCTGGGGGTGTTGCTGCTGACCGGAACCGGCTGCTCCTCCGACAACCCCGCGGAAACCACCAAGATCACGCCGGCGACCAACGGGATCCACACCGTGGTCGGTCCGATAAAGCTGGCGGACATGCTCGTCCTCTCCCACGGAGCGGACCAGCCCGGACGGATCATGGGCACCCTATTCAACACGTCCGCCACGGACACGGTTGTCACCATCTCCGGCGCCTCCGGACCGACGGTGTCGATTCCGGTCAAGGCCAACGGCGAAACGTCCCTGGCCCAACCTCCGGCCATGATGCTGGACCCCACCACGGGAGCCCCCGGGTCCCTGGTCACGGTCCGGGTGAGCGAGGACTCCACAGGCAAGTCGGCCGAGGTGCAGCTTCCGGTCCTCGACTCCACGTTGCCCGAATACCAGTCGTACATGCCCGCGACGCCCGGATCCGGGACTGCCTCCGGCAGCCCGTCACCCACGCTGCCCGGGAACACCACTGCCCCATCCGGGACCGGGTCTCCCAGCCCCAGCCCCTCCCCCAGTCAGTAGCCCGAAGCCCGGTACCGGAGCAGGACGGGGCCTTAGGCAGGCAGGGCCGGTGAACGCCGTCCCTGCCTGCCTGGCAGCCGTGGGCTCTGGCTAGGAGAAGCGTCCCGGCCGGAAGGTGGCCAGCATCGGGTGCTTCGTGCCGGTCATGATCTCGCCCGCGAGAAGTTCGCCTGCGATGAGGCCGAGCGTGGCCCCCGAGTGGGTGAAGGCCACGAAGCAGCCGGGCACCTGGCCGAGTTCGCCGAGGACCGGTTCGCCGTCGCCCGGGATGGGCTTGTAGCCGATCTTCCAGGAGGACGGTTTGACGTCGGGGTTGCCGGCGATGAGCTTGGATGCTTCATCGGCGAGCTCCTGGACCACGTCATCGGGGATGCTGAAGGAGCCGTCAGCGTGTTCGGTGATGTGCCCTTCATACCAGTCGTGGTCCAGGGCGAGGGTGTTTCCGGGGTTGGGCCGGACGGCGGCCCTGGGGGTGTTCAGCACGGCCTTCAGCTCGTGCTCGACGGGTTTGGTCAGGACCAGCATGGAGACCGGGGATCCGTTGGGGATCTCGACGCCGAGGGGCGCGACGACGGCGGGAGTTGCGGCACCGCACGCCACGAGGACAGCGTCAGCCTCGTAGGTTTCGCCTGCGGCCGTCTCGACGCCGGTGGCCCGGCCGCCGTCGACCGTCACGGACACCTTGCCGGCGTTGAGTACGAGTTCACCGCCCAGGGCGTGGAACTCTTCCATCAGGAAGTCCACCAGATCGGGCAGGCTGACCCAGCCCTCGCCGGGGTTGAAGATGGCGTTCTCCGGAACGGCATCCGGATCGATGCCGGGGGTGGCCGAGGAGACCTGTGCGGGTGTCAGCAGCTTCGAGTCATAGCCGATGGATTTCTCGTAGTGGTGGCGGGCTTCCGTGGCGGCTTCCTGGCCGGCGGGATTCCACATGAGGCCACCGCCGAACTGCAGCCAGTCCCGGCCGGGGTCCGCGGCGAAGAGGGTGCGGTAACGGTCCACGCCGGCGACCCGTAGCTGGTGGTACGGCGTGGACCGTTCTCCGGCGGAGTTCAGCCAGGAGAGCGAGCGGCCGGTGGCCTCGCTGGCCAGGCCGTGTTCGGTCAGGAGGGTGACGGTGGCGCCGTCGCGGAGCAGGTGGACGGCGGTGGAGACGCCGAGGATGCCGCCGCCGATGATGGCGACGCGCTTGGTTGAGGGCGTGGAGGACATGGGTCTGCCTTTTCTTAAGTAGAGGTGACGGGGGTGCCCGCCGGGGGGGGGCACTGGGAGGAGGTGTGCGGGCTATGCGAAGGCGCGGATATTTTCGATGACCCTCAGGACCTCGAGGGACTCTTCGGGGTCGACCGGAAGTGGGCCCTTGGCACGGAGGGCAGCCGCGAGCTGTGCATAGAACAGCGGATAGGCGCCGGGTTCAGGTGTGACCGGCCGCGGGTCTCCGTCGACGCCCAAGGTCCCCCAATGGGTTTGGGGTTCGACGCCGTAGCCCGGGTCCGTGGGTGTCGTTCCGGCTGCGAGGGCCGGTTCCTGGCCGTCCAGGCCCCACTTCGTGTAGCCGGACTCGGAGCCCAGGACGTGGAAGCGCGGGCCGACCTGCGCCGCCATGCCGTTCATCCACAACCGTGAGCGGACCCCGGATTCGTGGAGCAGGGACACGAAGGCCTCGGTGTCGGCGCCGTCCGGGGCCGGGCCGTGGTTCGCCGTTTCCCCGTAGCTTTCGGTTACCGGGCCGAAGAGCTGGATGGCCTGGTCGATCTGATGGGCGCCGAGGTCGTTGAGGATGCCGCCGCCCTCGGACACGGCAGCGGTGTCCCGCCAGTTTCCGAAGCCCTCCGGCCGCCACCATTCAAAGCGCGATTCGAAGCTGCGCACCTCCCCCAGCGCTCCTTCCCCGATGAGCTTCCGCAGCGTCAGGAAGTCGGCGTCCCAGCGTCGGTTCTGAAATACCGTGAGCTGCACGCCGGCGTCGGCCGCCCGGGAGATGAGCTCCTGCCCCTGGTCCGATGTGGTGACGAACGGCTTGTCCACCACCACGTGGAGGCCATGGGCGATGGCCTCTGCGGCGAGGTCGAAGTGGGTCAGCGGCGGCGTTCCGAGGACCACCAGATCGAGGTCACCGGAGAGCGCAAACAGGTCCTCCGGCGTCGGGACGATCCGGGTGTCCGGGTAGAGCCTTGCCGCCTCCGAGGCGCGGCCCGGATCCGCCGTGACGATCACATCCAGCGAGTAGTTGGCATCCGCCGCGATCAGCGGTGCGTGGAAGACTTTGCCCGAGATGCCGAACCCGACGACGCCGGTGCGGATGCTGGCCGCCGCGGTGTTTCCCTTCAGGGTCTCCATCAGAGCACTTCCGAGAGGAAGCGCTGGAGGCGTTCGCTTTGCGGGTTGTCGAAGAGGTCGGCGGGCGTGCCGGACTCGACGACCTCGCCTTCGTCCATGAAGACGACCTGGTCGGCGACCTTGCGGGCAAAGCCCATCTCGTGCGTGACCACCAGCATGGTCATGCCGCGGCGGCCCAGGCCTGCCATGAGGTTCAGCACGCCCTTGACCAGTTCCGGGTCCAGGGCGCTGGTGGCCTCGTCGAAGAGCATGACTTCCGGTTCCATGGCCAGGGCCCGGGCAATGGCGACGCGTTGCTGCTGTCCGCCGGAGAGGTCGCGGGGCCGGTGGTCGGCGCGTTCGGCGAGACCGACCTCGGCGAGGCGGCGCCGGGCGCGTTCCCTGGCCTCGGCCTTGGGCATGCCCTTGACGCTCCAGAGGGCCAGCGCCACGTTCTCGAGGGCGGTGTGGTCCGGGAAGAGGTTGAAGTGCTGGAACACCATGCCGATGCGGCTGCGCAGGACGTCCGGTTTGACCTGCAGGGCGCTCTCGCCGGCCAGGAGCACGTCCCCGCTCTTGGGTTCGTGCAGCCGGTTGACGCCGCGCAGGAGGGTGGACTTGCCGGAGCCGGAGGGCCCGATGATGCAGGTGGTGGTGCCCGGGGCGACGTTGAGGCTGACGTTGCGGAGCACCTCGACGTCGCCGTAGGCCATGGTCAGGTTCTTCAGTTCCAGGCTGGAGCCGTGGAACGTCTCGATGTCCGGGACTGCTTCTTTGGCGTTGCTGGTGCTGCTTGCGGTGTTGCTGGCGAGGCTCATGTGTTGCTCCCGGTAGTCAGCGGTGAAGCCGCGGCGAGTTCTTTGACTTCCTTGAGACCGCTGCTCGGTGCGGCGGGGCGGCGTCGGCCGGTGCGGAAGCGGTTATCGAAGTAATTGACCAGATGGGTCAGGGGAACCGTGATCAGCAGGTAGAAGATGCCGGCCATGACCAGGGGCGAGAGGTTGCCGGAAAGCACGGCGGCGTCCTGGCCCACGCGGAAGAGCTCGCGTTCCGTGACCAGCAGGCCCAGGAAATAGACCAGCGAGGAGTCCTTGACGATCGCGATGAACTGGTTCACCAGCGCCGGCAGGACCCGGCGGACGCCCTGCGGAACCACCACCAGGGCCATGGACTTCGCGTAGCTCATGCCCAGCGCGCGGCAGGCCTCACCCTGGCCTTTGTCCACGCTCTGGATACCGGCGCGGAAGATCTCACCGATGTAGGCGCTGGCGATCAGGCTCAGGGCGATGATCCCCAAGGGGTAGGGCGAGGGGCCGAAGATCGATTGGCTGAAGCGGGCGAATCCCTGGCCGATCAGCAGGATGGTCAGGATGGCGGGGAGTCCACGGAAGAGGTCCGTGTAGATCCGGGCCGGAACCCGAAGCCACCGCGAGGGAGATATCCCCATGACGGCGACGACCATGCCGAGGGCAACGCCGATGATGGTCGCCGCAACGGAGATGATGAGGGTATTGAGGAGACCGACTCCCAGAAGCTGGGGCAGGACCTCGGCCATTGCGCCGAAGTCGAAGAAGGTGCGGGTGATGGTGCTTAACCAGTCCATGGTTGCTCTCAGACGTAGGTAGCTTGTGGAACCCGGGCGGGCCGCGCAGTGCGGCCCGCCCGGTCAGGTGTGGCAGCCGGGCTATGTGCCGGACGTGCCGATGGTTCGGGGCCCATTGGTTGCCGGGCCGCTTACTTGCCAGACCGTTTACTTGCCGGGCCGCTTACTTGCTGGGCCCTACTTGCTGGGTGTGGGGCTGGCCGTCTGCTCGGCCTTCGGCAGGTACTGCTCGGGCATCGGGGAGCCCGGGAACCACTTCTGGTAGAGCTTCTTCCAGGTGCCGTCCTCCATGGCTGCGGCCAGGCCCTTGTTGAGCGCGTCCTTGAACGCGGTCTTGCCCTTGGCCACGGCGAAGCCGGCGGGAGCGTCGAAGGACGGGATGTCCGCGGCGCTGACCAGCCCGTACTGCGTTTCATAGGCCTTGGCGGCCTCGTAGTCCAGGAAGTGTGCATCGACGGATCCGCTGTTGACGGCGGCGATCGCGGTGTTGTTGTCCGGGAAACGCACCAGGCTCGCGGAGGTGAAGTTCTTGACCGCGTAAGCCTCCTGAAGCGTTCCCTGCACGACGCCGAGCCGCTTTCCGCCGAGACCGTCGGCGCCGGTGATGCCCGAGGTCTTCGTGGTGATGACGGTCAGGTAGCCGGCCAGGTAGCCGTCGGAGAAGTCGACGGTTTGTTTGCGCTTGTCCGTGATGCCGATCGCCGCAACGCCGGCGTCGAACTGGCCGTTGGAGACGGCGGCGAGCAGCCCGGAGAAGTCCTGTCCGGTGAAGACGACCTTGTCGACTCCGGCGCGGTGGGCGACGTCTTTGAACAGCTCGACGTCGAAGCCGGTGAAGTTGCCCTGGGCGTCGGCAAAGGTATAGGGCTTCGAATCACCCAGGCTGGCAACGCGGATAGTGCCGGCCTCAATCAGGCCATAGGGGTTGTCCGCCGGCGAGGACGAGGCGGATGAGCTGCCTCCGCAGCCGGAGAGGGCCAGGACCGCGGCAACGGCAGCGGCGATGAGCGCCCCGGGGCGCATTTTGTTTCCTGTGTTCACAGCGTTTCCAATCGTGGGGGGTGAGCAGCGGGGCAGGCAGGCAGTGGGCCCCGTGAAGTGGGACTTTGTCGATGGGAGTCTTGCTGAGTCCGGTCTCAGTCCCTAGGATTGAGACCGGACTCACATCGATTGCTAGAAATGTAATCGAAGCCACATCAGGCGTCAAGGGTCCGCTACGAAAGGCCGTAATGAATAGTGATGCTTCCCGGCGCCGCGATGTCACTGTCGCCGACGTCGCCAAAGCCGCCCAGGTTTCCAAGGCCCAGGCCGCCCGCGCCCTGGGCAACTACGGGGCCGTGAGCGACGACGTGCGCGAACGGGTGCTGGCAGCCGCCGAGGAACTGGAGTACCGGCCCAACGAGCTCGCCCGCAGCATGAACACCGGGAAATCGCACACCATCGGGGTGGTGGTCGGCGACATTGAAAACCCCCATTTCGGCCTGGCCACGCGGGGCATAACGGACACCGCCAAGCGCAGTGGATTCAATGTCATCCTGATCAATACGGACGAGGATACCGAGGCGGAAATCGACGCCGTCAGGGTGCTCCTCGACAAGCGCGTTGACGGCCTGATCGTGGCACCCGCGTCCTCCGTGGAAACGCAACATTTACGGCGCGTTCACGAATCCGGCCGTCCGCTGGTCCTCTTGGACCGCAAGGCGCCAGGGCTCGACGTCGACACCGTGGCAGTGGACATGGAGGACATCTCCCATGAATCCACCAGCTATTTGCTCAAATCCGGCCACCGGAGGATCGCCTTCATCTCCACGCTGAAAACAGCCGGGCCATACCAGGACGGCATGCAGCTGGACTCGTCCCAGATCTCGGACCGGCGCGACGGCATGAAACGCGCGTTCGAGGAGGCGGGGGTGGACCTGCCCGTCGATCTGATCCGCCTCAACGCCGGCGACGACGAGTCCATCAAGAAGATTACCCGCGAGCTGGTGCAGCGCCCTGACCCGGCGACCGCGATCATCGCCTCCGACGGGCTGATCGGCCTCAGCGTGGTGGAAGCGATCCACGAGCTCGGCCTCTCCATTCCGGATGATGTCTCCTTCCTCATGTATGACGACTTCGCCTGGACGCGCCTGACCACGCCCCCGCTCACGGTCATCGCCCAGCCTGTCTATGACATGGGCGTAGCGGCCGCGTCAGCCCTGATCCGGCAGATCGAAGGCCGCAAGGCATCGGCTGCCGCACCCACATTCACGGCCGCTCTGATCCGCCGCGGCTCGGTCGCGGCCCCGGGGGCGGCCCGCGAGCACACCTGATCCACCCGCGGGCGGCAATAGGCGCCCCGACCCAAGGGACGGGGCTTAGTTCTCTGGCGCGGTGCCGGGCCGGCGGATCCACTTAACTGCAGGGGAACGTTGGTGCAATCGGCGGAGGGAGCGTGATCCCTGTGGGCGGACCCACCCGGCGGCCGGAATCGGGCGGCCCTCCTGCGGGACCCACGGTCGCGGGCACAGGGCCGTCATGGAACTGACGGTCGTCATCCTCATCACCGCCGCCCTGTTCGCGTGGGCGCTGGTGTCGGTGCGGCTGCAGCAGGCGGACCTGACCGCCCCTATTGTGTTCACTGCGCTCGGCGCGGCCTTGGCCTGGTCCGGGATGGTCAATGCCTCTTCGGCGCCCGCGGTGATCACCCCGGTTGTCGAGGTCACCCTGGTGTGGGTTCTCTTCACCGACGCCGCCCGCCTGCCGCTGCAGGAGTTGCGCCGGGACGTTGGCCGCTACGTGCGGCTGTTGGGAGTCGGCCTGCCCCTCACGATTGTGTTCGGGTGGGCCCTGGCCGCCTGGTTCTTCCCCCAGTTCGGGCTGTGGCTGGCCCTCCTCGTCGGTGCCGCACTGGCCCCAACCGACGCCGCACTCGGCATCCCCGTGGTGACGAATCCGGCAGTCCCGTCACGGATCCGCCAGCTGATCACCGTCGAGAGCGGCCTCAATGACGGCATCGCTACCCCCGTTGTCATGCTGGCGATCGCCGGCGCGGCCGCCGCGGCAGGGCTGGAGAGCGCCGCCGGCCCCGGCAGCGCCGCCGTCGAACTGCTCATCGGCGCCGGCATCGGGGCAGGGGCCGGAGCCCTGGGCGGGTGGCTGCTCCAACTGGCCCGCCGGCTCGGGACCGGGGCTGAAGACTTCGCCGGCATAGGAGTGCTGGCCCTGAGCCTGCTCTCCTACAGCGCCGCACTGGCGGTGGGCGGTAACGGATTCGTCGCCGCGTTCTGCGCCGGGCTGGCGTTCGGCACCTGCGCCGGTCAGCGGGCGCCGGCCGAACTGGTCTTCGTTGAACAGATGGGCGGCCTGGTGTCCCTGCTCGTGTGGCTGGCCTTCGGAGCCATCACCGTTCCGATCATGCTGGCGAGCTCCGTCCCCCTGACCGTCGCCTATGCCGTGCTCAGCCTCACGGTGGTGCGGATGCTGCCGGTAGCGCTGGCCTCGATCGGCGCCGGCCTCGACCGGAAAACCGTCCTGTTCGTGGGATGGTTCGGTCCGCGCGGCCTGGCTTCCCTCGTCTTCGCGCTGCTGGCGCTGGAAGCGCTCGGATCCGTGTCAGATCAGGCCGTGGCCGTCATCACCGCCACCGTGCTGCTCAGCGTGCTGGCCCACGGCTTCAGCGCCCCACCCTTGGCTGCCCGCTACGGACGGGCCGCTGCCGCGGCAGGACCGGAACCCGGCGGCCCGGTGCCGGTTACCCCCGCCCCCGCGCGGGGCCTGAGCCGTAAACACACGCCCGCTCCGCTGATGCGGCGGAAGCGCGCCGGCCCCTAGCCGGCCCTCCGCCCGCACCCCGCAGTCCGCCCGGTGACGCCGTCGCCGTTCAGATTCCGCCACGGCGGCTGTGATGAGTCTCACGCGCAAATTTCGCCATCTGGCTTGAGCCGCCCGCGCGGCGCTGTGCACTATGGAAAGGCAAAGGCAGGGACTGCGACGTTCCTGCCGGTGCAGCTTGGCGATTTCTTGCGACGTTCCGCGTCCGCAGCAAACGCCGGGCACCCATCCTGGTGGACGCAATGAGGCCAAACCGGTGAGCTCGCAGAGCTGCCCACGGTCTCAGGCGTTCCTGGTTTGGCCCCTACGGCGGCTCCGCATCGGTGCGGCAGCCGGACATCCGGATTCATGAAATGGAAGCACTGAACAATGACGTTTGAAACTGCCAACTCTGTAACCCACAAGCTCTGGGACCGCTCCACCATGCACCACGAGCTGGACGCGCTGGTCCACGAGCTCTCCGAGCGCCACAACACCGCCAAGAGCAACATCGCGGTCCACGCCAGCGGCCCGAACACCTTCACCCTCAGCCTGAACCACGGCGCCTAAAGCCCGGGTTCCAGGCAGCAAGGCCAAACGACGACGGCGGGAGCCACTCCCGCCGTCGTCGTTTGGCTTTAAAGCCCGCGGATCAACCGGCGCCCGCGGCCCCGCGCATTTGCGTCTTGACCCGGTACATGTCCTGATCTGCCGCCAGCAGCAGGGCCGTGGCCAGTTCTTTGTGCGCGGCCGGATCAGCGTCCGCCGGGACGGCCGTGTCCGCCTGGCCAACGGACATGCCCAGCCGGAGCTCGCTCCCCGCGATGGTGACGGCGCCGGCCAGGCAGCCCCGGACGCGCCCGGCAACCGCCTCGAGCTCGGCCGGGTGCTCCAGGCAGGGGATCAGGACAACGAACTCGTCCCCGCTGTAGCGCGAGACGGTGTCCGCGCCGCGCACAGCCTGGGAGAGCATCAGCGCCACGTGTTCCAGGACCTGGTCGCCGGCCGCGTGGCCCAGGGTGTCGTTGACCTGCTTGAACTTGTTGACGTCGCAAAAGAGCACGCCGACGCGGTTCCGCTGTTCGCCGGCGCTGGCCAGGGCCGCCAGCAGGTTTTCGCCCAGGTGCCGCCGGTTCGGCAGGCCGGTCAGCGGGTCATGCAGCGCCCGATGGTGTGCTTCCTGCAGAAGCTGGGCGCGGTCCGCCTCGGCATCCTCGAGCCGCCGGTGGGCGCTGGCCAGTTCGCGCTCGTACCGCCGCCGCTCGGGGGCCGCGAAAAAGATCATCAGGTCCGTCGGTTTCGCTCCGCCCACGGTGCGGGTGACGGACAGCAGGACGGGCCTGCGCTGCCCGTCCGGCCCCAGCAGCTCGATCGAGAGCTCGGCAAGGTGCCCGTCGCGTTCCAGCTTCGGCCCGGCGTGCGTCCGGTACATCAGCCTGTCGCCGGCCGGCATGAGGTCCAGGAGGCGGGTGCCGTCGAGGCCGCCTTCCGGGATTCCGGTCCAGGCGCACATGGTGGCGTTCGCGGCCAGGATGGTTCCGTCGGCACCGGCAACGATGTAGCCGGCGGGCGCCTGGTTGAAGAGCTCCCGGTAATCGACGGCCGTGGTGCTGGTCCGGGTCATGCCGCTTTCAGGAATTCGAGGATGGCGGCGGACGTTTCCTCCGGCGCGCTGCTTTGCGGGAAGTGGCCTGTGGCCGCAAGCCGGACCAGGGTGCTGTTGGGGAGCGCGTGGTGCAGGTAGGTTCCCACGTGATCCGGCGTGACGACGTCGTCGGTGCTTTGCAGGACCAACACCGGGATGGTGACCTCGCCGAGCTGGTGCCGGACATCGGAAAGGAACGCCACCCGGGCAAAGTCCCGGGCAACCCGGGGGCTGATCCGCCCGAAGCTGCCCTGGATCTCATGCTCCAGTTCGGGAGCGTGCGGTGTATTCATGTAGACCGGGGCCATCGACTCGGCCCAGACCACATAGTTGGCATCCAGGGATTCGAAGACGTCGTCGATGTCCTGCCGGGTGAACCCTCCCACGTAGCCGTCCTCGGGGTGGTCAAGATAGCTCGGCGAGGCCGTGACCAGCACGAGCCGGCCAAACCTGCGCCCTGCGTCCCGGGCGGCCGCGCTGACGGCCATCATGGACCCGACGCTGTGGCCGATGAGGGTCACGTCCTGCAGGTCGAGTTCGCCGCAGACTTCCGCCAGGTCATCGACGTAGGCGTCAAGGGTGGAGTAGGTGGCCGAATCATAGGCGGACTGGTCGGAGCCGCCGGAGCCCACATGGTCCAGCAGGACCACCCGGTAGCGGTCGGTGAACCGGGGCAGAATCTTGCCCCACATGCTCTGGTCGGTGCCGAACCCGTGGGCGAACACCAGCGCCGGGCCGTCTTCCGGCCCAAACATCTGGACGTTGTTTCGCGTTGCCGCACCGGACATCATCGGCCAACCTGCTCTTCCAATTCACACATGGACCCACCTATAGAGACCGACGGCTGCACAATTCGTCCGGGCCTCGGGCCCAGATTAATCCGTCCGGCGCCTGCGGGCGCCGCCCCACGAAAAGTCCCATATGACAAGGATGTATTTCGACGACGTGGATCCATCTTAGTCCGGTGCACTGCGGGCCCGGACATGCGTCCCCGCAGGTCACGCGGGGTTTCTGGCACGGATACTGACAGGCGAAACGTGGGCCGTCGCGAGCGGTTCTGGCGCGCGCGGCCGATCCCCGACATAAGTAGGGAACTACTGCTCCGGCCAGAAGGTCCGGCACACGACGGCAAATAGGCAACGAAGGCGGGCACCTCTGGCACGCGCCGCCCTCCTGCTGGCACACTGAGCCGATGAGTGATCCCCTCTCCCAGTCCCGGCGGCCCGGCATCCGTGCCGCGATGTTCGTGGACTTCGACAACGTCTATACCGGCCTGATGGCCCTGGACCCGGCGGCCGCGAAGAGATTCGCCGAGGACCCCAAGCACTGGACGGAGGCGCTGGCCGCCGGCGGCGCGGGCGAAGAATCCCGGCGCTTCCTGATCCGCGACTGCTATCTCAATCCGGTGATCTACTCCAAGTACCGGCCGTACTGGACCCGTGCGGGCTTCCCCGTGATCGACTGCCCCTCCCTGACCCAGCGGGGCAAGTCCAGCACCGACATCAACTTGGTGCTGGACGCCATGGATGCCCTGGCCGGCGCGGCACATATTGAGGAGTTCTTCGTCGCGTCGGCGGACGCCGACTTCACCTCGCTGGTCCAGCGGTTCCGGGCGGCCGACCGCATGACCACCGTCATCGCTGCCGGCGCCGTGGCGTTCGCGTACCGGGAGATGGCCGACAGCGTGGTGGAGTCCCACGACTTCGTGGCAATCCTCAACGGGACCGCGGCCGGCATCCCCCGCATGGTCCCGTCTGCCGGACTTGGCACGCCGCTCCGCGCCGCCCAGGGCACGCCCGGGTCCGCGACGTCGGCGGCCGACGAGGTCCGGGCCCTGGTGCAGGCCGCGCCGGGTCCGGTCACGGGAGCGGTCGCGGCGCACCGGGCCCTGACCGCGGACCCGTCACTGAAGACCGATTGGGGCGGGCACGGCAAGTTCGGGGCCTGGATCGCCCAGATCGGCCAGGGTGTCCAATACTCGTCCACGCCGTCGCCCGGCTGGGTGTGGGACGCGAAGCGGTTTTCCCCGGAGCCCTCCTCGCTGGCCTCCGACGCCCGGCCCGCGATCGAGGAGCAGGTCACCCGGGTCACGGACGTTCCGGCGCTGTCGGCAGAACAGTTCAGGCAGGTCTTCCTGTCCCTGGCGGCGAAGCTGCGCGACCATTCGGGCAACCGCAGCGAATTGGCACGGTCCGTCCGGGACGACTGTGTGGCCGCCGGGCAGCCGGTGTCCCGCTCTGCGGTCAACTTCGTGATCCAGGGCGTGGTGTACGCCGGGGGCTCCCTCGCAGAGGAAATGTCAGCGGCGGAACTCGCCGCCGCGTGGACGCGAAACGTGGAAGAGCTGTGCCGGCTGGCCCTCATGGAGTTCGACGACGCCGAAAAGCTCGCACTCAGGCGCTGGGCCGGCGGCGGCCTACTGGAGTCCGGCCCCGGCAGCTCCCGGGTGTAGCAAACCTCCCGCCGTCGTGGCCTTGCGTTGGGTGCCAAACCGATCGACAGTGTGATCTATCTACACTTCCCCAAACGAATTCGGAAAGGATCTGGAAATGCCCAACGACCTTACGGAGCTGGTCAGCGTCCGGTACATGGTGGCCGACGTCGATGCCGCGGTCGACTTCTATACCAAGCACCTCGGATTCACCGTCAGGACGAGCGCCGCACCGGCGTTCGCCGACGTCACCCGCGGCCGGTTGCGTCTCCTCCTGAGCGGGCCGAGCAGCTCGGCGGGCCATCCCATGCCGGACGGCACGGTGCCCGCGCCGGGAGGCTGGAACCGCATCCACCTCATCGTGGGCGATATTGCCGCAGAGGTGGACAGACTGCGCGGCGCAGGCGTCACGTTCCGGAACGACATTGTCACCGGCCCGGGCGGACGGCAGATCCTGCTGGAAGATCCGTCCGGGAACGTGGTCGAGTTGTTCCAGCCCGCCGGCGAATAGCGCCAGCTTCAGACACAAAGCGGACGATGGCGGGATCTCTCTTCACCGAGGTCGCCCCGCTGGGCTCCCGTTCCTGTCGAGTGGGGAGCCCAGCGGCGCTTGGGTCCGGGCTGACGGAAGACCTAAGAAAACCCCCCGGCGCGGGGAGATTTTCGCTACGGCTTCAGGACCACCTTGATGCAGCCATCTTCCTTTTTCTGGAAGATCTCGTAGGCGGCCGCGGCACCGTCGAGGTCGACCTCATGAGTTTTCAAGTCCATGACGCCGAGCGGGTCTGCGGGATCTTCCACGAGCGGGAGCAGCTCGTCCGTCCACCGGCGAACGTTGCACTGGCCCATCCGGAGTTGGATCTGCTTGTCGAACATGGTCAGCAGCGGCATGGGGCTCGCTGTACCTCCGTAAACCCCGCTTAGCGAGACGGTGCCGCCGCGCCGCACAGAGTCGATCGCAGCGTGGAGGACCGTCATGCGGTCTACGCCGGCAGTTTCCATGGCCTTCTTCGCCAGGGCATCCGGCAAGAGCCCCACCGCATTCTGGGCAAAGGCGCCGACGGGCGAATGGTGCGCTTCCATGCCGACAGCGTCGACGACCGCGTCGGGCCCCCTTCCGTCGGTCATATCGCGAAGCTGGTCTCCGATGTCTTTTGTGAAGTCAATCGTTTCCACTCCGTGCCGCTCGGCCATGCGGCGGCGTTCCGGAACCGGCTCGACGGCGATGACCCGCTGGCCGAGGTGTCGACCGACCCGGCTGGCGAACTGCCCTACCGGCCCGAGCCCAAAGACGGCCAGCGTGCCGCCGGCGGGGACGTCCGCGTATTTCACTCCCTGCCAGGCCGTGGGAAGAATATCGGAGAGGTAGAGGTACCGCTCATCGGGCAGTTCGTGCCCGACCTTTATCGGCCCGTAGTCGGCGTGGGGCACGCGCAGGTATTCCGCCTGCCCGCCGGGGACCGACCCGTAGAGCTCGGAGAACCCAAACAGGCTTGCCCCGCTGTTGTGGGCATGGACCTGGGTGGTTTCGCACTGTGATTGCAGACCCTGCTTGCACATCCAGCAACGGCCGCAGGAAATGTTGAAGGGGATGACCACCCTGTCGCCCGGTTTGAGGTTCCTGACGTCGGGACCGACCTCCTCAACGACACCCATGGGCTCGTGGCCCAGGATGTCGCCGGCCTTCATATAGGGGCCAAGGACCTCGTACAGGTGGAGGTCTGAGCCGCATATAGCCGATGAAGTGATCCTGACGATGGCGTCCGTCCCCTTCTCAATAACGGGATCCGGAACCATCTCCACGCTGACCGACCGCTTGCCCTGCCAGGTGAGTGCCTTCATGTTCGCTCCTTCAGTCGCATCCAAATTAGTAAGTCTACTGACTAATATGATCATTCCTTGTTCGCGCTTGGATGGGAAGGAGCCCCGCGCACGGCCGCGCGTACTGTGCTGCGGTCATCGAAGAGAGAGGGACCGTTACTTTCCGGGTCGATGCCACCTCTGGCCGACTCGCAGAGGCAATCCGGGTCCATTGGGGGCTATGCGCGGGTCCGGCGGCCGTCGCCGAAGATCCCCGGGCAGCACAAGAAGCGGACGCACCGTGGGTCCGTCATCAATGAGAACCATCGTGACGGACCCATGCCGCCCGGGTCCCTCAGGTCTGGTCCTCTGCGGAGGTGGCGCGCAGGTCAGGGTCCACACCCCTGGCTCGCTGGGCATCCACGGACGGCACCGGCTCGTTATCCGCACGGCGAAAATAGAGCCAGGCCGCGACTCCCGCGGTCACCGCGACGGCCGCCACTCCGGCAATCAGCCAGGCCTTCCCGGACGCCGTCCGCCGCGACTTAGCCCGGGCGGGTGCCCTGACTGCTCTCGGTGCAACCCGTTTCAGGCCCTCTTGAACGCGCGGAGCCAGAGTTTCCACTTCACCGGCGAGCTCGTCAGCGAGCCGCCGTAGTCCGGTCTGGATCCTCGGGGACGCGGATTCAATCCCGGCATCGAGCCCGGCCACCACTCTTTTCAATGCCGCCTCGACCCCGGGAGTGGCCCACTCCCTCCCCTCGGTGAGCTGAGAGATGAGATTCTCTGAAAGATGGCGGATCTGGTCGGCCTGCTTCTTGGGTGTTGCCGTGCGCATGAGTGCCTCCTCGATGTGGTGGATGCCCATAGCCTACGGCGGTCGGCACCGTAGAAACAGGGCCCCCCGGCCGCGGCCGCTGCTACATTCCGGCGCTTCTGCTCGGCTGTGTGCACCCTGGCCTTATGGCTGCTGGGCTTTGAGGAACGTTTCCAGTGCCGCGAGGTCGTCGGTGTTGATGTGGTCAACACCTGCACGGCGAAGCTCGGTCCAAAGGGCTTCGCGTGCCTCGCCCGGCTGGTCCGGAGTCGCCCAGAATCGGACCCGGTATCCCTTGGCGTGTGCGTCCGCGACGTACGCGTGGAGTTTGGCGCGTTCCGCCTCGGGCATCGGGCCAACACCCTGCCACGTAAACAGCTTTGTCCAGTTATCACTGATCAGCGGCATGAGCGCCGAGGGCATCCCGGAGGCAAGGTCGGCTGAGCGTCCGTCGAAAAACCCGTAGCGTTTGTCTTCCGCCTGCATGGTGGTCAGCGGCCTATTGCCGCTGACCACGGCGGTCACCGGGCCGGTGCTGACTTTACCTTTTCTGTAAAGGGTCATGAGGGCCGGGTGCTTGCGCAGCTCCTGCTCAATGGCAGCGTAGGTACTCTCGCCGTCGCTCTTGATGTCTATCAGCAGCTGCAAGCTGCCGTCCCAGCCCGGATAGACGCTGTGACCTTCCTGCTGGACTAGTTTGTCCAACGGATCCAGGTACAGGCTCGCCAGGGTCTTTCCCGGCTGTGCGTTCTCCCGGTCGTGAGCGACCAATAGTTCGCCGTCAACCAGCCAAACGTCCGCCTCGACGCTGGTGAACCCATGCTCCAGGGCGTCAAAGAGCGGGCGGCCGTGCTCGTAGTCATTGTGCGCATGGGTCTCCAACAGCGGCTGGCCCAGCACAACATCCCGGGATGGGGTGGCGGCAGAGGAAGGAACGGCGATTCCGGTCAGGGACGTGAGGGCCACCAGCGCGGCGACAGCACTTTTGATAAGCACGGGTTTGATAAGCACGGGTTCTCCTTAATGCGGTTCAGGGGGCATAGTTCAGCTCGACCGATCGGGCGCGCCGAAGCCTCAAACAGGCTCCCCGATCCGCACTAACAGGGACGGGCCACACGATGGAGAACCGGTAAACAGCAGTGAACGGCCACGCTGAGCCGTGGATGCGTCAGGAGCAGATCCGTGGCGAACTGGAACTCGAACTGGTGGTCGCAGCCGTGCGTGACGAGCGTCATGCGGACTTCTTGGGTGTGTCACATTTCGGGCCTCTGCGGTGTCCTATGTTCAAACGTTCGTTCAGCGATAGGAGTCACCGTGTCAATACGTTGTCGTGTGGTTATTATCGGCGCCGGGTATGCCGGAGTCATGGCCGCGAACCGGCTCGCAGGAAGTCCGCGACTGTCTGACTCCATCAGCGTTACCGTCATCAACCCGATTTTCGATTTCGTGGAAAGGATTCGCCTTCACGAAGTAGCGGCAGGAAGCCGGGAATCCGCCCGGGTGCCGATGCGGTCGCTGCTGCATGAGCGTGCGGACCTCGTCGAAGGCACTGCGTCCCGCATCGACCCTGAAAACCACTACGTGCACCTGTCAGGCGGCCGCGAACCGCTCGACTACGATGTACTGCTGTACGCCGTGGGCAGCACGCAGGCGCCGGGCAAGATTCCGGCGGGCGCGTACGCTCTGAAAGATCCCGAGGACGCAAACCGCTTACGGGCCCGGCTTTCGCAACTGGATCCAGGCTCAACCGTCAGCGTCATCGGGGCTGGCCTGACCGGCATCGAGGTTACTGCCGAAATCGCCGAAAAGTATCCGCGGCTACAAGTACATCTCATTTCCCGCGAAACCATTGCCGGCAGCCTCTCCGGCTCCGGCCGACGCGCAGTCATGAAACGGCTTTCAGGGCTCGGCGTCGAAATGATAGAGAATACCGATGTGCAAGGGTGCGACGATTCCTCGGTCATAACGTCGGGTGGTGACACCCTGCGGTCTGACTGCACGATCTGGACCGCAGGATTCAGCGCACCGGACCTGGCACGTGAAAGCGGACTGCCAACCGATGCCCTCGGGCGGCTCATGGTCGACGAGTCACTCTCGTGCCCGCAGTTCCCCGACATCTTCGGTGCGGGCGATGCCATACAAGCCCCCCAAAGCGTCGCCGACCACCTGCGCATGAGCTGCGCGACGGCCCTGCCGCTTGGTGCTCACGCGGCCGACAGCATCATGGCCCGCCTCGATAAACGAGCTCCGGCCCCGCTTTCTGTGGGATACATGCTCAGGTGCATCAGCCTGGGACGCAAGTCCGGACTCGTTCAGACCGTGCGCGCCGACGACCAGCCGCGCCGGTTCGTCCTTCGCGGTCGTCTCGCGGCAACGGCGAAAGCGCAAATATGCCAAATGACTCTGTCCTGGATCAGAGGCGAGCTTCGCCGGAGCGGTTCGTACAGCTGGCCCAAGGGGCCCCGACCGGCAGAAGCCAAGTAAGCCTGTGGG
Organism: Arthrobacter sp. 49Tsu3.1M3; assembly: GCF_900168135.1. Lineage (NCBI taxonomy): Bacteria > Bacillati > Actinomycetota > Actinomycetes > Micrococcales > Micrococcaceae > Arthrobacter > Arthrobacter sp. 49Tsu3.1M3. The sequence goes on along the minus strand of NZ_FUZD01000003.1, from coordinate 239,401 downwards.
AACCGCAGGAGTTTTCGAGGAACACCGTTCCCTGCTTTTCACCATTGCCTACGAAATCACGGGAACAGTTACGGATGCCGAGGACGTCGTTCAGGAGAGCTTTCTGAGATGGTCCGGTGTTGATGCAGAAGCTGTCCAAAATCCGCGAGCCTACCTGGCTAAAACCGTGACGCGTCAAGCGTTGAACTCCCTTAGGGCAGCTCAACGCCGCCGGGAAGACTACATTGGTCCGTGGCTCCCGGAGCCTGTGGTCACGGCCCCGGATGTCGCAGAGAATGCTGTCCTGAGTGAATCACTGTCATTTGCGATGCTCGTGGTGCTTGAGACCCTGACCCCCGATGAGCGGGCAGTTTTCGTCCTCCGCGAAGTTTTCGATTTCCCCTACGCGGAGATCGCCGAAGCCACAGACAAGTCGCCTGCGGCCGTCCGTCAAATAGCAAGCAGGGCAAAGGCGCACGTGCGCGCGCGTCAACCGCGCTTTGAGGTGGATGCACGACAGCAACGAGCAGTCGCTGACCGGTTCCTCACGGCTCTACTCGGGGGCGATATGCAGTCCCTCATGGATGTCCTCGCGCCCGGAGCCGTCCTCCTCTCCGATGGAGGCGGAAAAGTTACAGCGGCCCGCAAACCCGTTACTGGCGCGGACAACATCGCGCGGTTCCTCACCGGCATCGCCAAAACCCCGCTCCCTGATCTGCGGGTTGAATCGTCATCTTTGAACGGCATGCCGGCCCTCATCATTTACAGCGGAGACAGGGTTGACCTTGTGGCCCTTGTTGAATCAAGCAACGAAAAGGTTACGGGCATCTACCTCGTGCGAAATCCGGACAAACTCGGCGCGACCACCAAAGCCCGAAGCTTCCGCACGCGTTTGCCTCATCGCGAACCCTTCATTGGCGAGAGGGGAACATGGAGCGCCGATCCTACGCCGCGATGAACAGTGCCCAGTCAGGAAAGGGATCCACGGGCAATAGCGGCCCGGTCTCTCCGGGTCCGACGGCGCCGGCAATTACGTCCTGGCAGTCGGGCGGTTCCAGTTCCCGGCCTGCACCCGCGTAGCCGAGGCACTGCGGCCAGTGTGGTGGCTCCCAGTCTTGTTGTTCGCTGGGATAGGAGCGTCCGGCAGGTGAGATCCAGCCGGGCGGCTGGTCCCTCGTCGCGTCAACCGGCCTCCATGCTGTGCTGTGTCTGAGGCGGTGGTGCCGCCGGCATGGCTGGCCCAGGTTGGTGACGCCGGTGCCGCCTCCCTCGGACCAAGCCAGCAGATGATCCGCTTCGTTATCCAAGGAATGGTTATTACAGCCTGGAAAAGGGCACCGGCCGTCCCGAAGCCGCAGCCATTGGCGCATCGCCTTCGGAACCCGGTAGCTGGTCCGTCCGATCTCCAGCGGCGCTCCGTTCCGCGGATCGGTCAGCACACGCAGGAACGATCCGGCACCATCCCCCACAAGCCGGCGGGCGATGCTCGGCGGAACGGGACCATACCCGTCCAGCGTGGCCGGTTCCGAGCCGGCGCCCAAAAGAGACAGCACCGGCACGGTCACCAGGACCTGCGCCTTGGGTGACGGAGTTCCTTCCGCCACCCCCGCCAGCAGCCAGTCAGCGGCAACGTCCGCACGGAGCTGGGCCAGGGTCCGGGATTCGTTCGGTCCCTGCAGGGCACGGGCCGCTTCCGTGGCACGTGACCATCCGGCCACCGCCACATCCGCAGTCACATAGGCCGAGAGCCAGGCCATGCCGTCCCGGTCCGGTACACACTCCAGCCGACGGTCCTCCACACCCTTGCGGTGGCGCGTTTCGATGCTTATGGGATGGTGCAGCTCACGCCATCTGCGCGCTTTGGCCCGGAACCTGCCCGGTGCCAGCTCCCCCGCCGGGCAGCCACGCGCGGCCAAGGGAGCTTCGGCGTCCAGGAAATGAGCCTCCAAAGCAGCCGCCGCAGCGGGGTCCAGGCCGGACGTTTCATCACACATCACCCGCGCGTGTTGCCATGAAATGCGTCCTGCCTGCAGCGCGGACAGCGTGAGGGGCAACCCGGTGGTCAGGGTGGCTGACTCCGCCAGGAGCGCCGCCGCCGATCTTTCACTCACCGTCAGGACACAGGCCACCTCTGCGGTCACCGCCATTTCCTGGGCGGTGCGCTCCTGCGGCGAAACGGCTGGGCCCGCCATGGCGACGGCAGCGCGGGCATATCCGGCGGCGAAGTGCACTTTCAACGCGGCCAGCCTGGCTTCCATGCTGCCCACCTCAGCCATACCGTCCAGGCACGCGTCCGCTTCGTCCCGAAGAGGGTCATCGCCAGTCGAGGCCGCATTCCCGGTTCCGCGACCGGCAAATGCAGCCAACCTGGCAAGGGAAGCCTCCATGGCCTCCAACATCTCCGCAGCTGCTCTGCCTTCCATACCCACAGCATGGCAGGAGCCACTGACAATAACGCCGGCGTCAGCGTTGCAGGCAAACTCCGTCATCCAGGATCTGCCGGATCCCGAACTTTCCCACGCTGAACATCCGGGGATTGTCGTCGGAGTTGCTCAGCATGGCGGTGGACAGGATAAGGGCCCAACCGCGGGACCTCATCCAGGTGTCCCCGTCCACTGCGGAGCCAAAGGCACCCATGAAGCGGTGGCGAGTGCCGGCGTCGAACATCAGCCACCCCACCGCAAGATCGACAGCCGGGTCCCCTGCCCCGACGTCGCCGAAATCGATGACGCCGGCCAGGGAGCCGTCATCCGCCAGCAGGATGTTGCCGGGGTGGAGGTCCCCGTGGAGCATCATCGCCGGACCATCCCAGGCTTTGGCTGCACAGGCCTGCGCCCAGACTGCTCTCAGCGCTGCCGCCTGCGGGTAGCGTTCGTGGTCCGCGAGCCGTTCCAGCAGCACAGCGTCACGGTCTGTCAGCGGCACGCCTCGGAAAGGATTCACCGGGACGTCAGTTTCGGCGGGTACATGAAGGGACAGCACGAAATCGGCCAGGCCTTTAGCCGCCGGTCCGCGGCCCGCCTGGCCGACGTCGGCCGCAGCGGCTCCGGGCACCCACGGCACGATGCTCCACGGCCATGGAAAGTCCGGCGTCGGCCTGCCGGCATGGACGGGGACAGGAACAGCAACCGGGGAGCGGCGAGCTATGTCGGGAAGGTAGCGCTGCTCGTGAAGTATCAGCGGCACGGCCTCCACCCTGCGCGGCAGCCGGACGGCCAGGCTGTCTCCGAGCCGGAAGGTCACGTTGTCCCAGCCGTTCGCAACCCGCGCTATCGGACAATCGCCGAGGTCGGGCCGGTGGTCCCGGACGAGGCGCTGGACCAGGTCGTTAGTCACTTCCACCGTGGCTGGCGGCATTTCCGCCATTGAGAAATCCGCCTTTCTTTGTGCCTGCACTGCAGTCCGATCCTCCCCCTTGTCCGAATATAGTTCCAGACCCAACACCCCGGGCTTGTCACACTAAACGAGACCCAAGGCGGACGACGGTGGGGCTTCCCGCCGTCGTCCGGTTGCGCTGGGTACCGCTCCCCTACAGGGCCGACCAGCCGCCGTCGGAGGCGAGGATGGCGCCGTTGATGTTGGTGCCGTCATCGCTGAGCAGGAACGTGATGGACGCGGCGAGCTGCGCGGCCGTGGCCGGGGTCGGGACGGTGGCCTGCATCAGCGGGCCGAGGCGTTCGGCTGCGAGCTGCGATCCCCAGTTGGCCACGATGTTGGTGATGGTGGGGCCGGGGGCCACGGCGTTGAAGCGCAGGCCCTTCGGCCCGTACATCACGGCCGAGTTCTTGGTCAGACCGACGACGGCGTGCTTGGACGCCGTGTAGGCGGCGCCGGCGGCGGACCCGCGCAGGCCGGCCTCGGAGGCGACGTTGACCACGGAGCCGGTGCCGGCGTCCAGCATCATCGGCACCACGGCGCGGGTGAGGCGCATGAGGGCGGTGACGTTGATCCGGAAGACGCGGTCCCAGGTGTCGTCGTCCACCTCGTGGATCGGGGCGAAGTTGTCCATGATGCCGGCAACGTTCGCCAGGGCGTCGATGCGTCCGCCGGCGGCGGCGACGACGGCGGCCACGGTCTCTTCGGTGGAGATGTCCCCGGCCACCGGGACCAGGTCCAGTCCGGCGTTCTCGGCCACCATGTCGTCCAGGCGTTCCTTGCTGACGTCGGCGGCGACGACGCGGCCGCCTTCTTTGGCGATCCGCAGCGCGGTGGCCTGGCCGATGCCGGAGGCCGCGCCGGTGACGATGACCGTCTTGTCAGCGAACCGGCCGGTAGTGGTGGCTTCCTGCCATGAAGCTTCGTTGCCCATGATGTCCTTCCAGACGTTGCTGACGGTGATGCGGTCCACCTTATGACACTCAGTGTCATTATGTAAGGGTGAATACTGGTGGGATGCTTTCGGATGCTGTGACCACCGCCGTTCCCCGCTCCGCCGGGCGCCCGGTGACGATTGATCCCGACGCCGTGGCCGCCATGGCGCTGCGGCTGTTCGCCGGGCGCGGCTACGAGCAGACCTCCATGGAGGACATCGCCCGCGAGGCGGGAATCGGGCGCAAGAGCCTGTACCGCTACTTCTCCAGCAAGGCCGAGCTCGTCTGGGGCGGCATGGAGCCGGTGGTCGAGGCCTCGGCCCGGGTGCTGGACTCCGCCAGCACTGCCGGCGCGGCCGAGGGCGGCATCCTGGCCGGGCTGCGCGACGCGGCGGTCGCCGGGGTTGCTGTCCTGTCGGACCTGGAGCTCACGCGCGGCCGGCTGCGGCTGATCGCCGAACATCCCGAACTGGCCAGCCGGAGCTACGAATCCCTGGCACCGCAGCGCGAGCGGACACGGTCGTATCTCGTTTCGACCGGCGTCCCTGAGGACGTCGCGGGATATCTGTGTGCCGCCCTGATCGGCGCGACGTTCGAGGCGTGGATGCGGTGGGCCGCCGGGACGGACCCGGATCCGGTGCCGTACCTGGTGGCCGCCGTGGGGGTGCTGCGGGTGCCGGAGGCCTAGCCCGCCAGCAGTTCATCCTGGGTGCCGGAGTCCACGCGGGCGGGGTGACAATGGGGACATGAGATCCGCGACGAAACGAAGCCGGCCCAACGGCCGCCGCCTGCCGGTCCGGAACCGGGGTCCCGCCGTCGTAGTTTGGCTGGTGCCACGGTGAGCACCTTCGTTCTGATCCCCGGAGCGGGCGGCGCGGCCTGGTACTGGAGCCTCGTCGTTCCGTTACTGCAACAGGCCGGCCACGAAGCCGTCGCCGTGGATCTGCCCGGCGACGACGAAAATGCCGGGCTGCCCGAGTACGCGCGCCTGGTGCTCGAAGCCATCGGTGGACGCCAGGACGTGGTGCTCGTTGCGCAGTCGCTGGGTGGCTTCACCGCCCCGCTCGTGTGTGAAAAAGCCCCCGTCGCCGGGCTTGTCCTGGTGAATGCGATGATCCCCGTACGGGGCGAGACCCCCGGCGCGTGGTGGGACAACACCGGCTGGGCTGCGGCGCAGCAACGCGCGGCCCAGGCCCACGGGTCCAGTGCCGAATTCGACACGGACACCTATTTCCTGCACGACGTTCCGCCGGAAGTCGCCGCGGAAGGCGAACCGCACCAGCGCCCCGAAGCAGACGCGGTGTTCGGGTCGGTCTGCGACTTCACGGACTGGCCCGGGATTCCAACCCGCGTCCTGGCCGGAAAGGGAGACCGCTTCTTTCCCCTTGAGTTCCAACAACGACTCGCCCGCGAACGCCTCGGCATGGAGCCCGACGTCCTGCCGGGCGGCCATCTCCTCGCCTTGGCAAACCCCGACGGCGTGGCCGATTACCTGCTGCGCCGCTGAACGCGGGAATTCCGGCCTAGCGGCTGCTCACCTGGCCGAAGCGCTTCGCGATGGGCGCGAGCACCAGCGGGCGGGCGGCGTACCATCCCGCCGCCGTGATGGCGATGGCGGCCGCGAAGAGCCAGAACCCGACCCAGTTCACCACGTCGGTGCCGCCGAACATGTGGTTCAGGTTGCGCAGCGCACCGGTCGCGAACACGAGGAACACGTGGATGAGGATGAACAGCACGAAAAACAGCATGGTCGGGAAGTGAATGGCGCGCGCAACCTCCACCGGGTAGACCTTGTTCAGCGTTTTCGCGTTCTTCGGCCAGAACTCGCTCATGCGCGCACCCGTGATCGCCGCCAGCGGGGCCGCGATGAACACCACCACGAAGTACATGATCTGCTGCAGGCTGTTGTAGTTCACCCAACCCGTCTCAACGGGCCAGTCGAGGGTCATGTACTGCAGGAGCGCGGAGAGCGCGTTGGGGACGGCCTCCCAGCTGCTCGGCACGATCCGCATCCAGCGGCCCGAGGCAAACAGCAGCACCACAAAGATGAGTCCGTTGGCCAGCCACAAAATGTCCAGCGACTGGTGCAGCCACAGGTTGATGCTGATCTTCTTGCCACCGCGCTTTGGCGTCCAGTACGCCGGCGGCTTCTGCTGCGTGCGCACCTGATAGCCGGAGCGAATGATGAGCACCATCAGGAAGATGTTCAGGAAGTGCGCCCACTGCGCCCACCACGGGAAGCCGGGTTCCACCGCATCGGGCAGGTCATACGCGCCGGGGTATCTCTCGAGGAACTCGGGCACGCCCGGCAGCGTCGTCACGCCGCGGGCGGCGAGCACAAGAATCGCTGCGGCGGCCACTCCGCCGACGGCGAAGAGCACGACGAGCTTGATCCGCTGGCCCAGGGTGCGTGAGCCGTAGGTCCTTGCCTCGGCCTTGGGCTTCACGGGCTTTTCGACTGCGGCTGCTGCGGGTGCCGGGACGACGGCGGCCGCGGGCGGTGGGGCGACGGGCTGCGCCACCGGCGCCGGGGCGGCGACGGCGGACTGCGCTTCGGATGCCGGGGCGGCGACGGCGGGCTGCGCCGCCGGCGCCGGGGCGGTGGTGGCCCCGGGTGCACTCGCCGCCGCGGGCTCCGCCTCGGCGTCGGCCTCCACCGCGCTGGCAGCCGGGGCAGGGCCGGCGTCGGCAATCTGTTGGGGACCTGCCTGCACCGCCGGGGCGCCAGCGGCCGCCGGAGCAAGCCCGGCCGCGGGCCACGGCTCGCCGCCGGGGACGCGGGGAAGCCCGCGACGCAGTGAGGTGGTTCCCGTCGTCCGTGTGCCAGGCGCGGCTGCCGGAGCAGCAGAAGGCGCCGCCGCTGCAGGCACGGCCGCTTCCTGAGCAGCAACAGCTATGGCAGCATCTGCGGCTGCTTCTACGGCAGATGCCGCCGTGGCGCCCGCGCCCGGCGCCCCGGACAGGGCCGCCACTGATACCGGAGCCCCTCCCGCTGGCGGCCAAGGTTCACCGCCCGGCACGCGCGGCAGGCCGCGGCGAAGCTGCCGCGCCACCGCGGCCCCTGGAATCACGGCCGGGACCGGCGCGGACACTGCCGCAGCCGGTGCCGTTTCCTGGACAACAGAGGAGGGCGCGGCGGCTGCGGGGGTGGCCGCGGCCGATTCCGCCCCGGAAACAGACGCCGACAGATCGGCCGCTTCTACCGCTTCTGCCGTGGCAATGCGGGCGGGCGCCTGGCCTGCCGGAGGCCAGGGTTCGCCACCTTCGACGCGCGGCAGGCCCCGCCGAATGGACCGAGACAGAGTTGCCATCGCTACTTCTTCCGGGCCTCAAGGGCGCTAATGAGCTGGGGAACAACCTTGAAGACGTCACCGACCACACCGTAGTCCGCGACCTCGAAGATCGGCGCGTCCCCGTCCTTGTTGATGGCGACGATCATCTTCGCGGTCTGCATCCCGGCCCGGTGCTGGATCGCGCCGGAAATGCCCAGCGCGACATACAGCTGTGGTGACACGGAAACCCCGGTCTGGCCGACCTGGTGCGCCGTGGGGATGAACCCTGCATCCACCGCGGCGCGCGACGCACCAACGGCGGCACCGAGGGTATCGGCGAGCTGTCCAACGAGTGCGAACTGTTCCTCCGAGCCGAGGCCACGGCCACCGGCCACAACCTTCGATGCACCACGCAGCTCCGGCCGCGAAGTGGCGGCAGTTGCCTCCTCGAAGGAGTCGATCCGCGCGGCCGGTTTCGCGGAGCTTGTCACGGCCAAGGTCTCCGACGCCTGCGGCTGAGCCGCTGCGCGCGCCTCGATGGAGCCCTGGCGGACCGTAATCACCGGCGCCCCAAACGTGGACGTTGACGTCACATTGTAGGCGCCGCCGTAGACGGAGTGGTGTGCCACGACGCCCTCGTCGTCACGGGACACACCGACCGCATCGGCGGAAATCGCCGCACGCGAACGGGCAGCGTAACGGCCGGCGAGGTCGCGCCCGTTCAGGGAATGCGAAATCAGGATCGCGTCCGGCTGCACCTGCTCCGCGGCGGCGGCAAGCGCGTCAACGCCCGGCACGCCGAGCGCGGAAGGATCCGGAGTCTCCGCGATGAGCGCGTGCGCGGCACCAAGGGCCGCGGCCTCCGCGGCGGCGGCGCTCCCGGCGCCGGGTGAAGCAAGTACCAAGGCAACCGGGGTGCCAACGGCAGCGGCGGCACCGAAGAGCCCGGCCGCAGCCTTCTCGAGTTCACCGGATGCCCGGGCTTCCACGACAACAAGGATTGCGTCACGAGGGAATTCAGTCATGTCGTTGATCCTTAGGCCAGTCGGTTTTCGATCAGGAACTCAGCAAGCTTCTCGCCGGCATCACCCTCGTCGATGATCTTCACGCCCGCCGCGCGCGGGGGCCTCTCCGCAACGGTCAGCATGATCGAACGCGCCGCCTCCGGATTGTCGGCCGTGACCCCGAGGTCCGCGAGGGTCAGGACCTCAAGGGGCTTCTTCTTGGCGGCCATAATGCCTTTGAAGTTCGGGAATCGCGCCTCGGGAAGTGCCTCGGTGATGGAGATCACCGCGGGCAGGTTTGCTGAGACCTTCTGCACGCCGGAGTCAACGGCCCTGGAGCCAGCCACCGCACCGTCGCTGATCTCGACGGTGCTGAGCCCGGTGGCATGCGGCACGTCAAGCAATTCTGCAAGCATCGCTGGAATCATGCCGCCGGATCCGTCAGTGGAGACGTTGCCGGTGATCACCAGGTCAAACCCCATGCGGCGGATCGCTGCGGCGAGGGTTTCAGCGGTTAGTCCAAGATCCGCACCCCGAAGCGCCTCGTCAGAGACGTGGGTGGCGCTTCCTGCGCCCATCGCGAGCCCCTTGCGGATGGTTGCCGTCGCACCTTCGGGGGCCAGGGAGAGGATTGCGACCTCAGTGCCCTGGTTCGCGTCGGCGTAGGTCAGGGCCAACTCCAGGGACCGCTCACCGATCTCATCAATGACTGATTCGCTGGCTCCTCGATCGGCGAGGCCGGTTTCAAGGTTCAGTTTTCGGTCCCCGTACGTGTCGGGGACCTCCTTTACTAGGACGATAATCTTCATCGATGGCTCTTCCTGTGGCGGCTTGTCCCTGGAGCGGAGACATTGTCGAACCCATCGAGTCTACGAAACCTGGGCCCCTTCCGGCTGACAGAGCCCGTGTCGTGTGGGAAGTACCTCGCCAGGGGCCGTGATCAAGGTAAAGCAGGGCGCTCCGTTGACAAATGCAAAACGTTTTGTGTAACGTGTCTCACACCAGATACAAAACGTTTTGCAAAGGGAAGTCAATGACGACAAGAGTGGGAATACGCGACGTGGCCAAGGCCGCCGGGGTCTCCGTCACCACGGTGTCGCATGCCATGAACGACGCCACGAGCTTCCGGGTGAAGGCAGAGACGCAGCAACTCGTCCGGGACGTGGCCAGGGATCTTGGGTATGCCCCGAACAAGATGGCCAGCGGACTGCGCAACCAGCGCTCCCAGATCCTTGGGCTGGTCAGTGACGAAATCACTACCACCCCCTTTGCAGGGGCCATGATCCGCGGGGCGCAGGACGCCGCCTACGACCGCGGCTACGTGGTGATGGTGGTCAACTCCGGCCTGGACAGCGAGCTGGAAAACCGTGAAATCAACATGCTGCGCCAGCACCAGGTGGACGGGGTGGTTTACGCCAGGATGTACCACCAAAGCGTGCAGGTCCCCGCGGAACTGGAGGGCCTTCCCACCGTGCTGCTGGATTCCGTCACTGACGACAAGTCCATTTCCTCGGTTATCCCCGACGAGGTGGGCGCCGCCGAGACGGCCGTTGAAGCAATCATCCAGGCGGGCCACACCCGGATCGGGATGATCAACAACATCGACGACATCCCCGCCACGCACGGCCGCAGGGAAGGTTTCCTCAACGCTCTCCGGCGGCACGGCCTGCAGCACGACCCCCGCCACCTCGTGATCGGCCAGCCCGAAACCACCGGAGGCCGCGAGGCCGCGCTGGGCTTGCTGGGCCAGCCTGACCGGCCCACAGCCCTGTTCTGCTTCAGTGACAGGGTTGCCATGGGCGCCTACCAGGCGGCCACGGCATTGGGGCTGCGCATCCCGGAGGACGTGTCCATTGTCGGGATCGACAATCTCGAAATCATCGCAGACGCCCTGTGGCCGGGACTCACCACCGTCGCCCTCCCCCACTACGAAATGGGCAGTTGGGCGGTCCACCGGATCCTGGACGACATCGAAAATCCCGGCGCACCCGCAGTCCAGACGCAGCTGGACTGCCCCCTGATTGAGCGGGGGTCGCTCGGCCCGCCGCCACGTTAGCCGACTGCCGGCACCAGCCGGCATCACCACAGCGTTCCACCCCTCCACTGTTCCACTGCTCCACTGCCCGGGGACCGCAATAAAAAGGGACGCAGCCGTTGCACCGGCCGCGTCCCGAAGGACCCGGGGCAATCTCCCACGCCCAAATTCAGCAGAAAGATTGACCAACATGAACAAGCGATTCACCCGGATCCTCGCCACCAGTGTAGCTGCGGCCGCACTCGTCGGATCCCTGGGCGCCTGCGGCAAGGGCAGCGCCTCCGCCCCGTCCGCCGGCTCCAACGAGATCACCATGTGGACCCACAATGCGGGCAACGCCGAAGAACTCAAGGCGGTTGAAAACATCGTCGATTCCTACAACAAGAGCGCAGGCGCCAAGGCCAAGATCAAGGTCCAGGCATTCCCGCAGGACTCCTACAACGACTCCGTGGTCTCGGCCGCGGCCTCCGGGAAGCTTCCCTGCATTGTTGACATCGATGGCCCCAATGTTCCCAACTGGGCCTGGGCAAAGTACCTGGCACCCCTGAAACTCGACGCGGACGTGTCCAAGAACCTTCCGAGCACGGTGGCCAAATGGGAGGGCGAGACCTACGCCGTGGGCACCTATGACGTCGCACTGGCGATGCTTGCACGCGCGTCCGACCTCAAGGCAGCCGGTGTCCGCGTCGCCACGGTCGAGAAGCCGTGGACCAAGGACGAGTTCCAGGACGCGCTGACCAAGCTCAAGGCCCTGGGCAAGTGGGAATACCCGCTGGACATGGGTACCGCCGGAACCGGAGAGTGGCTGCCCTACGCCTACTCCCCGTTCCTGCAGTCCTTCGGTGGGGACCTGATCAACCGCGACGGGTTCCAGTCGGCAGACGGCGTCCTCAATGGCGACAAGGCCATCGAGTGGGCGCAATGGTTCCGCGGCCTCGCCGACCAGGGCTTCATGGCCAAGAAGAGCGGCAAGGACTCCACCCAGGACTTCCTCAACAACAAGAGCGGCCTTCTCTACACCGGCTCCTGGGCCGCGGACAAGGCACGCGCAGCGGTAGGTAAGGACCTGGTGGTCATGCCGTCCGTGGACCTCGGGACCGGACCCAAGATCGGCGGGGCCTCCTGGCAGTGGGGCGTGACCAGCGGCTGCAACAACTCCGCGGCAGCCATGGACTACCTCTCCTACTCGCTGAAGCCGGAAAACCTGGCCGCGGTGGCGAAGGCAACGGGCACCATCCCGGCCACCGACGAGGCCGCCGCGCTCCTCCCCGAATATGCCAAGGGCGGCACAAACCGGATCTTCATGGAACTTTCCCGCAACTACGCGGTGATGCGCCCCGAAACCCCGGCCTATCCCTTCATCGCCACCGAATACGGCAAGGCGGTTCAGGACATCCTCGCCGGCGCCGACCCCAAGACGGCGCTGGACAAGTCGGTCAAGGCCATCGACGCCAACATCAAGTCCAACGGCGGCTACAAGAACTAGCCGGCTGCCCAACGGTACGACGGCGGTGCGCAACCGCCGCCGTCGTCGTACCTCGGGGCCCGACTGTCGACGGAGAAAACCATGACAACCACCCAACTCCCCTCCCCCGGCCGCCCTCTTGCGGAGCCGGCCCCGGCCGCACCGCCCAGCAAACCGCGCCGCCGGCCGCGCCACCTGCGCGAACAGATCAGCGGGTGGGGCATGATCGCCCCGGCCGCGGTCCTGCTGCTCGCCTTCGTCTTCCTCCCGGCGATCCTGGGCTTCGGCCTGGCATTTACGAACGCCCGGCTTGTTTCCCCGCGGCCCGTGGAGTTTGTCGGCACGGACAACTTCGCGCGGCTCTTCGCGGATCCGGTGTTCTGGCGCTCGCTGCTGAACGTCAGCTACTTCGCCGTCGTGGTGGTGCCCGTCCAGTCCGGACTCGCCCTGGCGATGGCCCTCCTGATCAACAAGAAGTTCCGCGGCGTGAACTTCTTCCGCACCATCTACTTCCTTCCCGTGGTGACGTCCATGGTGGTGGTGTCCCTGCTGTGGCTGTTCATGTACCGCAAGGACGGCCTCATCAATGAGCTGCTGTCGGTGGCCAGTTTCGGCCTCATCAGCGGCCCGGACTGGCTCAACGATCCCGCCACCGCCATGCCGGCCATCATCGCCCTGTCGATCTGGCAGGCCGCAGGCTTCCACATGATCATCTGGCTCGCAGGCCTGCAAAGCATCTCCGGGGAACTCTACGAGGCCGCCCAACTCGACGGCGCCAGCCGCTGGCACCAGTTCCGCTACGTGACCTGGCCCGGCCTCACCCACACCCGCACCCTGGTCCTGGTGACCATCACCATCCAGGCGCTCGGGCTCTTCGACCAGGTCAGCGTCATGACCCAGGGCGGGCCCCTCGATTCCACCACCACCATCATCTACGAGGCGGTGCGCTCCGGCTTCAAGCAGCAGGAGACCTCCTACGCCTCGGCCATCTCGCTCGTGTTCTTCGTGCTCGTGCTGCTGATCTCCGCAGTGCAGCGCTACCTGACCCGAGAGAAGGACTGACGTGAAACAGACACTCATTTCCAAGGGTCTCGGCAGTGCCGCGACCACGGCGGTCCGCCTCCTGTTCGCCGCCGTCGCCGCCTTCCCCATCGTGTTCATGATGGTGTCCTCGCTCAAGCCGGACCAGCAGATCTTCGGCGACATGTCCTCGGTGGCGGCGTTCCTGCCGGTCGGCAACATTTCACTGGACAACTACGCGGCCGTGTTCGACCGGGTCCCCGCCGCCCGCTTCCTGGTCAACTCCATCGGCATTTCCGCGGTAACCGTGGTGCTCGGCATCTTCATCAACAGCCTCTGCGCGTTTGCCCTGTCCCGCATGGAGGTCCGCGGCAAGCGCGTGGTGTTCACCGCGATCCTCGCCACCCTCATCGTGCCCTTCCAGACGCTGGCGCTGCCGCTGGTGTGGTGGGTCAACCAGCTGCCGTACTTTGAGCTCAACGGGTTCAGCCTCGAGATCTCGAAGGGCTGGCTGGACACCTACCAGGTCCAGATCATCCCGTTCATCGCCAACGCGTTCTCCATCTACCTGTTCCACCAGTACTTCGAATCCATCCCGAAGGAACTGGACGAGGCCGCCCGGATCGACGGCGCAGGCTGGTTCACCATCTACCGCAAGGTGGTCATGCCGCTCGCGGGACCGGCCACCGCCACCGTGGCCATCCTGACCTTCCTGCCCGCCTGGAACTCCTACCTCTGGCCGCTCATGGTGGTCCAGTCCGAGGAACTCCGCCCGGTGATGATCGGCATCCAGTACTTCTTCCAGCTCAACGTCTCCTGGGGCGAGGTGATGGCTTACGCGTCCCTCATCACCATTCCCGTGGTGGTCCTGTTCATCGCGTTCCAGCGATCCTTCATCAACAGCATCGCCTCCAGCGGCGTCAAGGGCTGACCAGCCTCCTCACGCGAAAGCCTGCCAAGAACCCTCATGAAAACACTCACAGAACTCGACTGCCAGTACCGGCCAAAGTGGCACTACTCGGCGGAGCGCAACTGGCTCAACGACCCCAACGGTCTGGTCTACTCCAACGGCACCTACCACCTCTTCTACCAGCACAACCCGCACGGCCAGGAGTGGGGCAACATGTCCTGGGGCCACGCCACCTCCACGGACCTGCAGCACTGGGACGAACAACCTGTGGCCATCGCCTGCGATGAGCAGGAGGCCATCTTTTCCGGCTCCGCGGTGGTCGATGTCCACAACACCAGCGGCTTCGGCATCGGAGGCGTGGCCCCGCTCGTGGCCATCTACACCAGCGCGTACTCGCCCGCCTCGCCGCTCGCCGGACGGCAGGCACAGTCCCTTGCCTACAGCACGGACGACGGCGCCACCTGGACCAAGTACGCCGGGAACCCGGTCCTGGACCGCGCCTCCGCGGACTTCCGCGACCCCAAGGTCTTTTGGCACGACGGCGCCGCCGGCAGCTACTGGGTGATGGTCGCCGTCGAGGCGGCCCGCCACGAGGTGGTCCTCTACAAGTCGGCGGACCTGTTGACCTGGGAGTACCTGAGCACCTTCGGCCCGGCGAACGCCACGGCAGGGGTGTGGGAATGCCCGGACCTCTTCGAACTGCCGGTGGACGGCGATGCCTCCAACTCCCGGTGGGTCATGGTGGTCAACCTGAGCCCCGGCGGCATCGCCGGCGGCTCGGGCGGCCAGTACTTCATCGGAACCTTCGACGGCGTGACGTTCCGGTCCGAAACCACCGTCACCGACGGCATGCAGGCCGACGACAGCCGGATAGCCGACTACGGGTGGCTCGACTGGGGCCGGGACTACTACGCGGCCGTGTCCTTCAGCAACGCCCCCGACGGGCGGCGGCTCATGATCGGCTGGATGAACAACTGGCAGTACGCCGCCGCAACGCCCTCGGACGGCTGGCGCAGCGCGATGTCCCTGGTCCGCGAGGTCAGGCTGGTGTGCCGCGGCGGGCGCCCGGTGCTGGTGCAGGAGGCGGTGGACCCGTTCCACACCCACGGTACCGAGGTGTTCGCCCTGGCCCGGCAGCCGTTGGCGGACGGGGTGACCTGGCTTCCGGCCGAGGCCTGCGGTGATGTGCTGCGAATCGATGCGGAGTTCGAGCCCGGCGCCGCCGGCAGGGTAGGTCTGGTGCTCCGGGCCGGCACCGAAACGGGCGGGGAAGCCGCCGACCCCGCCGGAGCCGGTGCACGCACCGTCCTGGCCTACGACTGCCGCACGGCCGAGCTCAGCCTGGACCGGACCGAATCCGGCAACGTGGGCTTCCACGAGTCGTTCCCGTCGGTGGAGCGCGTTGCCGTGTCCCTGGAGGACGGCCGGCTAAGGCTCCGGGTCTTCCTGGACCGCTGCTCGGTCGAGGTCTTCGCGCAGGACGGCCTGGCCACCATCACCGATCTGGTCTTTCCCGCGAACTCCAGTACCGCCGTCGGGCTGCTGGCCGAAGGCGACGGCGGCACTCTGGCGGCCCTGGCCGTCCTCCGCTGAGCGGCTGAAGGGGTCCAAGCCGGCAGCGGTGGGGCGATCAGATCCGCGTTGAAACGAAGCCGGTCCGCCGGACCGCTGCCGGCCATCTGCCGTTCACCTGCCCGTATCGGGGATTAATTACCGGGAAGTAACGTGGCGATCTCTTGTTGAGATCCAACCATTGAGAGGCTCCCGAATGAGCACGACTCACACCCGAGGCATCCTCACGGCCGCCGCAGCAATCGTCCTGGCCGCGTCCGCGATCAGCATCACCGCGGCCGCCCAGGCCGCAGACCACCCCACCGGTGCCGGCAGCCACGGTGACAGGAACACAGCCCTGGCCGACGCCTTCAACGGCGTTGACCGGAACACGAACTGGCAGCAGACGTCCAAGCTGAAGCTGAACTTCCCGACCTACCACACGGAGGGAATCGCCTACAGCCAGGACCACATCTTCCTCTCGGCCGTTCAGATCATCGAACCGACCGTGAAGTTCCCGACCCCGCAAAACGGCTTCGACCGCACCCCCGGCAAGGGCGTCGGCCACCTGTTCGTCATGGACAAGGCCGGCGCCCTGCAAAAGGACATCGTCCTGGGAGAGGGCGACATGTACCACCCCGGCGGCATCGACTTCGACGGCACCAACGTCTGGATCCCGGTGGCCCAGTACCGGCCGGACAGCAGCGCCATCATCTACCGGGTCAACGCGACCACCCTGGACGTGCACAAGCAGTTCGAGGTGAAGGACCACTTCGGCGGCATCGTGATGGACAAGCAGACCGGCCACCTGGTCGGCAACACCTGGGGCTCGCGGCGCTTCGCCGAATGGAACCTGCAGGGCAAGCAGCTCTCGACCTGGCAGAACCCGAACTACTTCATCGACTACCAGGACTGCCAGTACGTGCCCACCTCCCGGATGCTCTGCGGCGGGATCACCAACCTCCCGCAGACCCCGGCCGCCGGCGGCACCGGCGGCACCTACGAACTCGGCGGCATGGCGATGATCGACCTCAAATCCCGCAGCGTCATCCGCGATGTCCCGTTCCAGCAGTGGTCCACCGCAGGCCATGTGGCCACGCGCAACCCATTCAAAATGACGGCCGACGGCGGCCACCTCACCATGAAGGTGGCCCCCGACAACGGTGAGGAAGGCAACGGCACCGAAATCCTCACCTACGAGGCCACGGTCACGCCGGCCAAGTAGCCCCGGCAGGTCACCCAAGCAGCACACGAATGCCTGCCCTCAGCCGCAGGCATCCCCGAACACCAACGATTGGCTCCCCCATGCCTCATCCAGCACAACGATTCACCCGGAAGCGGGTTGCCGCCACGGGCGCGGCAGCCCTGGCCGCCTCGGCCCTGACGGCCGGCATGTTCGGTATCGGCGCAGCTCCGGCCTCCGCCGGCGAAAACCACACCGGTACCGCGACGCCAATCAAGCACGTGGTGGTGATCTTCCAGGAGAACGTCTCCTTCGACCACTACTTCGCCACCTACCCGAACGCTGCCAACGCCCCGGGGGAAACCCGGCAGGGCACCGGCACCGCGACGGCCGCCTTCACCGCCGCGAAAAACACCCCCAAGGACATCAACACTCTGGCCACCGCCGGTCTCCTGGCACCGAACAACCCCAATTCGGCGCAGCCTGCCCGGCTCTCACCGATGCAGGCCGTCACCTGCGACCAGGACCACGGATACACCGCTGAGCAGAAGGCCTACAACGGCGGGGCGATGGACAAGTTCGTCCAGTTCACCAGCCGCGACGCCTGCGGCACCAACCAGTACGGCCACCCCGGCCTGACCATGGACTACTACGACGGCAACACCGTCACCGGCATCTGGAACTACGCCCAGAACTACTCCATGAGCGACAACCACTTCAGCACCGTCTTCGGACCCTCCACACCCGGGGCGCTGAATCTGGTCTCCGGCCAGACCCACGGGGCCACCGAGTACACCGCCGCGGGACAACCCGTGGCCACCACGGCGGCCGGCAGCAGTGCTGTCAGCCGGCCGGATGCGAACGGCGTCGGCACCGTCATCAACGACCCCGACCCGGTCCACGACGACTGCTCGAACAGCAGCCACGCCAAAACCGGAAACCTGGCCGGTATGAGCGGCAGGAACATCGGCGACCTGCTCAACGCCAAGGGCACATCCTGGGGCTGGTTCCAGGGCGGCTTCACGCCGACCACCGCCGCGACCGCGACCACCCCGGCGTCGTGCCTGTCCAGCCACACGAACGCCGCCGGCGCCAGCGTGGTCGACTACTCCCCGCACCACCAGCCGTTCCAGTACTACGCCTCCACCGCTAACCCGCACCACCTGGCACCGGCGTCCGACGCGGAAATCGGCCACAACGGGCCGGCGAACCACCAGTACGACCTCACCGCGTTCAACAAGGTGGTCAACACCGACAACATGCCCGCGGTGTCCTTTCTGAAGGCGGGAATGTTCCAGGACGGCCACGCCGCCTACTCCGACCCGATCGACGAACAGAACTTCATCACCAGCACCGTGAACCAGATCCAGAAATCCCGGAACTGGGACAACACTGCCGTGGTGCTTGCCTACGACGACTCGGACGGCTGGTACGACCACGTCGCCGCCAAGGCAAAGAACTCCTCCAACACCGCCGACGACGACGCCTGGTGCCAGCACGCCGCAGCCAGCGGCGTCCCGATGGCCGGCGGCTACGCTGACCGCTGCGGCCCCGGCCCGCGCCAGCCGCTGGTGGTCATTTCCCCCTACGCGAAGAAGAACTTTGTGGACCACACCCAGACCGACCAGGCCTCGATCCTGCGCTTCATCGAGGACAACTGGAGCACCGGCCGGATCGGCGACGCCTCCGCCGACGCCACCGCCGGATCGGTGAACGCCATGTTCAACTTCCACCAACAGCGCAACGACAGGGTACTGCTCAACGAACAGACCGGCGCCGTCGCCGCCACCGAACACGGCAACAACAACCGGGGAAAGTAAACACACCTGCAACAACCCGGTCGTGGACCGAACAGTCCCGTTGGAACGCCACCCGGCCAAGTGCCGGGTGGCGTTCCTGTCCGCGCCGCCTGCACTGGCGCCGTCTGCGCTGGTGCCGCTGTTCGGGGGATCCCGGCTACAGGCCCGCGCTCTCCCTCGAGCCACCCCGAAGCCACCCCGAAGTATCAACAGTTTGTTGACAACAGGATGTTGATGCTAGAAGCTGGTGGTGTCGAAGAGGCGCCGAACCAACGGGAAAGAGGGTCTGGAATGAACGAGACCGACGGGACCGGTCCGGGCGGCGACGCTGCGGAGGCTCAGCGCCAAAGCCAGGCCACGCGGAAGTTGCTGGACCGGGGCGCCTCTGAACTCCCGCCCCGGCCCTGGCTGGGTGAGCGGCAGCCCCCTTCAGCGGGTGACCTCATCCAGCACGTCCTATGGCGGGCCAACGGGACAGACCGCGGAGAGCCGGTGGATGGTCTGGACGTGCGGGCCGCCCTCACCCTTGTGTCTGCCGCGCGGGCAGAGATGGATGGCCTGGAAACAGCCCTCCTGTTTCTGGCGCGGGCCGAGGGGCTGACCTGGCCCCAGATTGCCCAGAGCCTGGGCCTCCGCTCGGCGCAGGCCGCGCAGCAGCGACTGGATCGGCTGTCCGGCAGGCCCGAGACGGGTGCGGTGGGCTGACGTGGAACTCATTCCTGAGCCCAGCGCCGGTACGGAAGGCAGGGATCCCGCCGGCGCGGTTCTCACCGGCATCGGCGCCAGCCCGGGCACCGCCCGCGGGACCGCCCGGACCGTTCACAGCGTCGACGAATTCTCCGCGGTAACCCCCGGCGACGTCCTGGTCTGCCGCACCACTGACCCCGCCTGGACGCCACTGTTCGGGATCGCCGCCGCCGTCATCACGGAAACGGGCGGGATGCTCTCGCACGCCGCCATCGTGGCCCGCGAACAGGGCATCCCCGCCGTTCTGGGGGTAGCCGGCGCCCTGACCCGCGTCACGGACGGAACGACACTCGTGGTCGACGGAACCCACGGCACCGTCCACGCGAAACCGGCAAGTCCGGTGGCAGGTCCATGATGGCCCCGCAGCAGCCATCCATGCTGCTCACCCTCCACGCCGTGCGGCTGCTCGGCTTCGCTGACACAGAGTCGGTTGCCGCCCGGTTCGGCCAGGATCCGCACGACGCCGAACGGCTCCTTATTGACGCCGGCGCGAACGGGTGGGCGTCGCGCTCCGCATTCGGCGGAACCCGGGGCTGGTCCCTGACCGTGGCTGGCCGGACTGAAAACGAACGGCTCCTGGCGGAGGAGTTGGAGTGCGCGGGTGGCCTGGCAGCGGTCACCGCCGTGCACGCGAAGTTTGCACCCCTGAACGCAGGAGTCGTGGCCGCCTGCAGCAAACTTCAACTCCGCTGGCTCGCCGACGGGAGTCAGCCCAACGTTGGGATCGACGAACCAACACGTCAAACCTTCACCCGGGCGTCGGCGTCGCTGAGCGATCTGGAAGTCCGCCTGACCGCCGTGTTGCCGCGGTTCAGCGGATACTCGGGACGCCTCGAGCAGGCGGTGGCAAACGCAGCCACAGAGCCGGCGTGGCTCACCGCCACAGACCGCGACTCCTTCCACCGCATCTGGTTCGAGCTGCACGAAGATCTCATCGCCACCCTCGGCCTCCGGCGATGAACGCCCCAGCAGGGCCCCGAAAATGACAGCGGAACAGCGGTCATCCGCTGCTGGATGACCCTCGCGCGGCGGCCTGGACCTGTTTGACGGGTTTCGTCGCGGGCATGCCGATCACGGCTGCAACGGTGAGGACGGCGGCGATCATGACGGCCAGGAACACGGCGGATGAGGCCGCCACGATGGTGTGGGGATCGGTGTCGCCGTGCGGGGTGCCGGCGTAGACAGCGTTCGCTATCGCACCGAAAACGGCGACGCCGATGGAACTGCCGATCGACCGGGCGAAAAGGTTGGTGCCAGTGACCACGCCACGCTCGTTCCATTCGACGCTCGTCTGGGCGGCGATCAGGGTCGGGGTCGCGACCAGCCCCAGTCCGAGCCCCACGATGAAGCAGCTGACGGCGACCAGCGCAACGTTGGGGACGGAGGCGGTGACGGCCAGGACCGCCGTGCCGATTACGGTGACAGTGATGCCGATCAGGGCCGTGTTCCGGAACCCAATACGCAGATACAGGCGCCCCGATTGCGACGCACTGATCGGCCAGCCGATGGTCAGGGCCGCCAGGGCGAGCCCGGCCACGATCGGGGAAGTCGAGAGGGCTCCGACGAGGAACGTCGGAACGTACGACGTGATGCCCAGCATGACTGCTCCGACACCGAAGGCAACCATCGCCGTCGTCGCCAGCAGCCGCCGGGACACCACCCACGGCGGCAGGACCGGCTCCGCCGCCCTCCGTTCGACGAAGATAAACGCGACGAACAAGAGGGCGCCGCCGGCGAACACCGCGTCGCTGATGGCGGAGTCCCAGGCCCAGGCCTGGCCGCCCTCGAGGGCCCCGAGAATGAGCAGGGTAAGCGAGACCGTGAGCAGCCCGGATCCCAGATAGTCGACCCGGTGATTTACGTGTTCAATGTTCTCGTGGAAGGACCGGACCAGCATCCAGCCGGCCACCAGACACAGCGGGATGTTCACGAGGAAGATGCCGCGCCAGATCCCGAGTGAGGCAAACACTCCCCCGAGCGTCGGGCCCACCACCGAGGAGACAGCCCACACGCTCGCCAGGTAGCCCTGCACTTTTGCCCGCTCGGACAGGGTGTAGATATCGCCGGCGATGGTGATGGCCATCGGCTGGACTGCGCCCGCGCCCAGGCCCTGCACCACGCGGAAGGCGATGAGGACCGGCATGCTCCAGGCGACGCCGCACAGGATCGAGCCGAGCAGGAACAGCCCGATTCCGATCAGCATGATCGGCTTGCGGCCGATGGTGTCGGAGAGCTTCGCGTAGACGGGGACGGACACGGCCTGCGCCAGCAGATAGGCGGAGAACAGCCAGGGGAACGACGTGAACCCGCCAATGTCGTGCACGATCGCAGGCACGGCTGTCGCAACCACGGTCGCGTCGATCGCCACCAGGCCTGTGGAGAGCATCAGGGCGATGAGGACGGGTCCGCGTTTGGAACGGAACCCGACTCCCTCGGCAGGCATGGTGGGCACGTGCATCACTCCCGGTGCGGTGGTCTATTGAGCAGCGTCTATTGGGCCCAGTCGGCGTCGTCGTAGGGGCGTCCGCGGAAGTGGGCGCGGAGGTACTCCCCCACCACGGCCGCGCCCAGGTCCCCGGTCTCGGGCGCCACCACCCTGCCGTCGATGCGGCGGGCCATCCGCTGGACGAACCGTTCCAGGGAAGGGTCGTCGCCGAGCCGGAAGAACGTGGCCTGCGTGCCGGCCCGGGCAAGGCGGTCCAGTTCGGCGACCGTCACGCGGATGGTCTCCGGGTCCGGCGGATACTCGAACCACGACTCGCCGTCGGCCAGCAGGTGTGCGGTGGGTTCGCCGTCGGTCACCACCAGGAGGACGGGCTGCATCGACGGGTGCTGGCGGAAGAACCGGCCGGCCAGCAGCAGGCCGTGGTGCAGGTTGGTTCCCTGCTCCCGCCGGGCAGGCAGGGCCGTGAGCTCGCCAATGTCCATGGTCTGCGCGTAGCGGCCGAACGTGATCAGCTGCAGCCGGTCGCCGCGGAACCGGGTTGAGACGAGGTGGTGCAGTGCGAGGGCAGTGCGTTTCATGGGCACCCAGCGTCCCTCGGCGGCCATCGAGAAGGACACGTCCGCGAGCAGGACGACGGCGGCCTGCGTGCGCGCCTCCGTCTCGGTGACTTCGATGTCGCCCACGGCGAGGCGCAGCCCGCGGCCCGGGTCACCGCCGTCGGCGATGGTGCGGCGGATCGCGTTGGTGATGGTGCGGGTGACGTCCCACGGTTCGGCGTCGCCGAACTCCCATTGGCGGCTGGAGCCGGTCTGATCCCCGGCGGCCCCGGCAACGCGCGTGTCCCGGCGGCCCTGCCGGCCGGAGAGTTGCTTGGCGGTGTCCCGCAGCAGCGACCTGCCGAGCCGCCGCATGGCCTGCGGGGACAGTCGGAGATCGCCGTCGGCGCCGCGCTGGAGGAAGCCGCCGTCCTGCATGGCCCGCTCGATTTCCGCGAGGGTGCGGGCCGACACGGCGGCATTCTGTCCCAGCTGGCGGGCGAGGGCGTCCAGGTCCAGGTCGTCAAGGCGTGACCCGCTGTAGGCCTGGGAGAGCTGTTCAGCCAGCTCGTCCAGTTCGGCGATGTCCTGGAGCACGCCGGTGCCGTCGCCGAGTCCGAGTCCGTCCTCGCCCTCGAAGCGTTCGGACCCGGCCCAGTCCTCGCCGGGGCGCAAAGCCTGCAGGTTGGCATCGAGTTGGCCCAGCTGTGCCATAAGCTCGGGCGAGCCGAACGCCTGGGCGGAGAGCCGCATCAGCTCCTCGCGCTGCTCGGCGGACATGGACTGCAGCAACCGCTGGGCGGCGGCCGCGCGCTGGGCGAGCGCGTCCACCAGCTCCTCGACCGATTGCGGGTTCTCCGGGAAGAACTGGCCGTGTTTGGCCATGAATTCCTGGAAGTCCGCGTCGGTGTCCTCGCCGCGGCGGTGTTTGCCGAGGAGCTCGTTGAGGTCCTGCAGCATCTCACTGACGGCGGCCCGGTCCTCCTCGGTGGCGTCCTCGAGGGCCTCCTTCATGCCGGCGAACCGCTGGTCCAGGATTTCGCGGCCCAGCAGGTCCTTGATCCGTTCGTAGGCCTCCCGGGCGGTGCTCGACTGCCAGTCATAGGAGGCGAGCTCGTTGACCGCCGCCGCCGTGGAATGCGGCAGGTTCTGCAGCTGCATCTCCCGGAAGGCACGGTCGGTGTTGTCCATCATGGCGTCGCGGGCGAGCTGCTTGCGTTCCTCCAGCACCGCAGTCTCGAGCAGCTTCTGGACTTCGTTGAGGGTGCCGTCCAGGTTGTGCCGGCCCAGCAGTTCACTGCGCCGCTGCTGGACGCGGCCGGCGAGGTCATCGAGCCCTTCCCGGTTCGGGGCGCCGCGGCGCAGGAACTCCCGGAGGGCGTGCCGGGGCGAGTATCCGGCCATGACGTCCTCGGCGACGGCGTCCAGCGCCTCCGCCAGGTCCACCGGCGGGGCGAGCGGATCCGGCCCTCCCCTGTACCGGCCGTACCTGGACCGGTTATGAGCGGTCATTTGGCCTCCTGTGCTGTTGCAGAACTGCGTGGCCGAAAAGCTGCCTAGCCGTAGATCGTTTCCTCGTCATCGGAATCCTTGGAGATCCGCCGGGCGAGGTAGAGCCCTTCCAGTGCAAGTTCGACGGCGGCGGCGCGCTGCCCGTCGCTTGTCGCACCCAAGCGCTCACTGATGTCGTCGTAGAGGCTGGATCCATTGAGGGACGGGAGGTTGTGGAGGAACTCCCGCGCGGTGACCAGCTCCCCGGTAGTCACCGTGGCGTGGCCGTCGAGCGCAGCCACGAGCGGACCCATGTCCAGGCCGTGGAAGTGCGCCCGCACGGCTTCCGCGGTGGCCATGCGCAGGAGGTGGTCCAGGACGTCCTGTTCCCGGCCTTCCTCACCGGATTCGAACTCGATCTTCCCGGCGAGGACGTCCACGGCGGCGTCCAGGTCGATGATCCGGGCGACGGCCTCGTCCTCTCCGCGCACGCTGGCCCGGCGCAGGGCCGCCGCGGCCACGGTTTCGGCGCCGGCGATGGCGAACCGCGCGGACACACCGGAGGTCTGGTTGACCGCCGGCGACTGCCGCAGCGCCCGGGTGTAGCGGGCCAGGATCTCGAGGATGACGGGCGGGACGCCGGCCACCAGCTGCCCCTCCTGCCGGATGACGGCGACCTCGTCGTCGAGCTCGATCGGGTAGTGGGTGCGGATCTCGGCGCCGAAGCGGTCCCGCAGGGGCGTGATGATCCGGCCGCGGTTCGTGTAGTCCTCCGGGTTGGCGGACGCGACCACCAGGACGTCCAGCGGCAGCCGCAGCACGTAGCCGCGGATCTGTATGTCGCGCTCCTCCATCACGTTTAGCATTGAAACCTGGATCCGCTCGGCGAGGTCGGGCAGCTCGTTGATGGCGATGATTCCGCGGTTGGAGCGCGGGACCAGGCCGTAGTGGATGGTTTCCGGGTCGCCCAGGCGGCGGCCCTCGGCCACCCGCATCGGGTCAACGTCGCCGATCAGGTCGGCGACGGAGGTGTCCGGCGTCGCGAGCTTCTCGACGTACCGTTCCGAGCGGTGCCGCCACGCCACCCGAAGCCGGTCCCCCTCGGTGAGTGCCAGGGCGCGGGAGTGCTCCGTAATCGGTTCGTACGGGTGTTCGTTCAGTTCCGATTCCTCGATCACGGGCGACCATTCGTCCAGCAGCCCGGCCAGGGTGCGGAGGAGCCGCGTCTTGCCCTGACCCCGTTCGCCGAGCAGGACGACGTCGTGGCCGGCGAGCAGGGCCCGCTCGAGCTGGGGCAGGACGGTCCGGCTGAACCCGTACATCCCGGGCCAGGGGTCGCGGCCGGCGGCAAGGGCCGCGAGCAGGTTGTCGCGGATTTCGCGGCGCAGGTCTTTGTGAACGTGGCCGGAGGCACGCAGTTCACCAACAGTGAAGATATCGGGGCGATCACTCACTCCTCCACCGTAGACCTCTACCGTCCGGGGAATCGAGGGATTTGTTCAGATTCCCTGCGCGGTGGGACGGGGCAGCGAGTCGCCCGGGGTCCCCGGTCCGAGCTTGCGAGGGACGGGGCAGGCGGTGAGCGTTACGCTGGACCTTGATGACTGCAGCAACGCCTGGACTCTCAGCGGAGCCCCCTCAGCAGGGCACGCTCCTGCTTTTGGTGCGCCACGGGGAGACGCCGACGACGGGCATGGTACTCCCCGGCAGAGCGCCGGGACTGCATCTGTCCGACCGAGGCCGGGCCCAGGCCGACCGGGTCGCGGAGCGCCTCTCCGGATTGTCCGTGGATGCCCTGTATTCCTCCCCGCTGGAGCGTGCCTGCGAGACGGCGGAGCCGACGGCGGCCCGCACCGGACTGGGGGTGAAGCACGACGACGGTCTGCTGGAGTGTGATTTCGGC
The DNA here is from genome assembly GCF_900168135.1 of Arthrobacter sp. 49Tsu3.1M3. Lineage (NCBI taxonomy): Bacteria > Bacillati > Actinomycetota > Actinomycetes > Micrococcales > Micrococcaceae > Arthrobacter > Arthrobacter sp. 49Tsu3.1M3. The sequence continues at coordinate 213,750 of NZ_FUZD01000003.1, read as the reverse complement.
GAGTGGACCGGATCCGCGATCGCCGACCTGGCGGCCCTGCCGGAGTGGCAGAGCGTGCAGCACAGCCCCTCCGCGTTCCGCTTCCCGGCCGGCGAGAGCTTTCCGGAGATGCAGGCGCGGATCGTCGGAGCGATGGAGGCGCTGCGGGATGCCCACGCTGGCGGCGTGGCTGTGTGCTTCTCCCACGCGGATCCGATCAAGGCCGCCGTCGCCCACGCCCTAGGCACGCCGCTGGACCTCTTCCAGCGGATCGTCATCAGTCCTGGCTCGGTGTCCGCCATTTCATTCGTGGAGGGCCAGGACCCCGCCGTGCTGATGGTGAATTCGACCGCCGAGCCGCTCAGCGGGCTGAGGTCATCGTGAGTTGGGGCAGCTGGTGTCCGGCCGGGAGCTGACGCTGCTGACCGAGGGCAGCATTGAGCTGCTCGGACTCATCCCACGCAGCAGCAACCAGACGTTCCTGGTCCAGGTCACCTGCGGCGAGGATGAGGGATACGCCGTCTACAAGCCGGAGGCCGGCGAACGGCCGCTGTCCGACTTCGAGCCCGGACTCTACAAGCGCGAACGCGCCGCCTACCTGCTCAGCGAATCGCTGGGCTGGGGGTTCGTTCCGCCCACGGTGATCCGCGAGGAAGCCCCCTTGGGCGTCGGCTCGCTGCAGTGGTTCATCGAGTGCGACTTCCAGGAGCACTACTTCACCCTGTTCGAGGACGCCCCCGAGACCCACCGGGAGCTGGCGCGGATCGCCCTGTTCGACTACGTCGCCAACAACACCGACCGCAAGAGCGGCCACGTGCTGCGCGGCGACGACGGGCGGATCTGGGGCATCGACCACGGGCTCTGCTTCTCCGCGGCCTTCAAGCTCCGCACTGTGATCTGGGACTTTGCCGGCGACCCCATCCCCGAGGCCCTGCTCGAGGACATCGCCCCGCTCGCAGAGGCCGTACATCCCGAGGTGGCCGAGCTTCTGGACGACGGCGAGGTCGCCGCCCTGCGGCGCCGCGTCCAGCGGATGCTCGTCGCTGGATCGCTGCCGGTGGACCGGACGGGCATGCGCTACCCGTGGCCGCTGGTTTGAGGGTCCCGCCCAGTTCAGGAATTGGCTGAGGACCGAACTCTTGGGTCAAAGTTCACGCCCGTCAGGAGCCCGTTCGACCATGGCTCCGGCCGGGATTGAGCAGGGCGGAGGCGGCGTTCATCAAAATTAACTGAGCAGGCATAGCGCGCGACCCGACGTGGTCGTCACTTTTGGGTCTGTGGGGCTTGGGCGCACATGCAGAACGTCCCCAATTCGTAGCAACTGCCGCCTGCTGCCACAGCTCGGTGTCGCTGCGTGTGATGGCGCCGTCTGGTGGGGGGCTCACTGTCTCAGCTACTTTCAGCCCGTTCCGCGAGGACGCCGATGGCCAGAGAGAAGCGGCCAGGCAATGGAGAAAGTGCCAGCCGGAGCCAGATGGCGTCCGAGTACGCATCGAATCGGACCGGACTAACATGCAGTTCCTCGGCGACGGCCAGCACCTGTGTGTGAGCCGTCAGATATCGGGCGGGCGTCAAGCGGTTATTTCGTAGATGAAGTTCCAACCGGACATCCAGGCCGGCCAGATCCCGGGCGGCCTCGTGTCGAGCCGTGCTGTCGAAGTCCAGCAATCCGGGCGGGATGTCGCTGTCAGGAACGATGATTTGCTTGTCGTATAGGTCTCCGTGGGCCCAAACCACCGGATCCGGTGCCGTCCCAAGCAGGTTCATAGCCACTTGCTCTGCAGCGGCGCGCAAGACATCGCGCTGAGACGACAACTCCGGGACGTTTTCATTGTGCCCCAACCAGTCGTCCACCCGTCGACACACCTTCGTGGCTTCCCACTCTGGTGAGCGGATGGGAAGGCTGTCAAGAACGCGTTGTGCTGCTGGACCATAGGAGCCGTTCAGTTCCGCGGCCCAGGCGCGCGACCATTTCTCCCACGCCCTGGCGAACGCTTCATCGCCTTCGGGCGCCTCCGCCCGGCCCAGCTCGTTCAGTGTCGGTCCCGCGATGGCGCTGAAAACGATGACGTCCTCCCGGGGACTCTGACGAAGGATTCTGGGTGTCGTGAAGTTGCCGGCGTCCAGTAGGACGTCCATTTGTGCGCAGCGCTCGGCCGGTACGACGGCGCCGCCGGGCCCGAAGATTTTTATGTAGCGGTCCTCCGCCCGGACGACCGCCTGGTGGTACGGCCAATACGAAATCAATTCCCCCTGCTGCGCTTCCGCCCGCAAGGCGGGCAGTCCCGGATCGTCCAACGGGATAAGTTCGAACTGCCCGTGACGCAGATGAGCTCCCCGGACGCCGGGCCGTCCCGACGTCAGGACTTCCAGTACAAATTCTCCCGGTGTCTTCTCTGGCCAAGCCCGCTGAACCAGCCAGGATGCGCCGGTCTCATCGTCGGCAAACGCCGGCACTGGAGAGGACCAGCCCATGGAATCAATTCCATCGGCTGGCGGAGGTGCCAGCCGGTCGAACGACGCAGTGGAGTGACGCTTTCCAGGCGTCCCGTGCCGCCCCCGAACAGTAGACAGCCATGCTCCGTCCATCCATGCCTCTCTTCCTAAACGCAGGCTCTTCCGGCGCAGCCGTTCCGTGCGCCCAGCATGAACTCCAACAATGAGGCAGAGATGAAACGGTCATGAAGAAACTTTCATCAATGCCTTCTTCTCCGTCCAATCGGCGTCCCACAAAAGAGTCTGGTGTGAGTGTTCCGGCAAGAACGGACTGTGTGTGACTCGTAAGACTTCCGGTACCCCAGCGCGGCGGCATTCCGTCCACCGTCGAACGGACCCGCCACAGCAGGAGCTCCGAAGTGACCATCAGGGGTACGAGTTGCGACAACGAAAACCGGTCCAACTCGAGAAACCGGTGACCAGATAGTTTGAGCCACGAACTGCGGGCCGCCCGAAACTCACCAACTGCTCTGCAACCCTCGGCTTTCGAGACGCCCCTTAAACCTCCGCCACCGGCGCCGCGAACTGCGCGGCGTACAGCGCCGCGTACGCCCCGCCGGCCTCCAGCAACGAAGCATGCGTCCCCTGCTCCACGATCTGCCCGGCCTCCATCACCAAAATGAGGTCGGCGTCGCGGATAGTGGAGAGCCGGTGCGCAATAACAAACGACGTCCGGTCCGACCGCAGCGCGCTCATCGCCTTCTGCACCAGCACCTCGGTCCGGGTATCCACGGAAGAAGTCGCCTCGTCCAGGATCAGCACGGACGGGCGGGCCAGGAACGCCCGGGCGATGGTCAGCAGCTGTTTCTCGCCGGCGGACACGTTGGAGCCCTCGTCGTCGAGCACGGTGTCGTAGCCCTCCGGCAGGGACCGGACGAACCGGTCCACGTACGTTGCCCGGGCGGCCTCCAGGATTTCGTCCTCCGAGGCGCCGGGCCGGCCGTAGCCGATGTTGTCCCGGATGGTCCCGCCGAACAGCCAGGTGTCCTGCAGCACCATGCCCATCCGCGAGCGCAGCTCGTCGCGGGTCATCGCGGTGACATCCACGCCGTCGAGCGTGATCCGCCCGGCGTCGAGCTCGTAGAAGCGCATCATCAAATTCACCAGGGTGGTCTTGCCCGCCCCGGTCGGGCCCACAATGGCCACTGTCTGCCCCGGCTCCGCCACCAGGCTCAGGGAAGAGATCAGCGGCTTGTCCGGCGAGTAGGAGAAGGAGACGTCCTCGAACACCAGCCGCCCCCGGCCCCCAGAGGGAGCCTCAGCCGGCGACGGATCCGGCGACTGCTCGTCCGTGTCCAGCAGCTCGAACACCCGCTCGGCGGACGCCACGCCGGACTGCAGCAGGTTCGCCATGGACCCCAGCTGGGCCAGCGGCTGGGTGAACTGCCGGGAGTACTGGATGAACGCCTGCACGTCTCCCAGCTGCATCGCCCCGGAGGCCACCTGCAGGCCGCCCACCACGGCGATCCCCACGTAGACCAGGTTCCCAATGAACGTCATGGCCGGCATGATCAGCCCGGAAATGAACTGCGCGCCGAAGCTCGCCTGGTACAGCTCCGCGTTCTTCTGCCGAAACCGCTCCTCCACCTCGCGCTGCCGGCCGAACACCTTCACCAGGGCGTGCCCGGTGTAGGTCTCCTCGATCTGCCCGTTCAGTTCCCCGGTATGTCTCCACTGCGCCACGAACAGCTTCTGCGAGCGCTTGGCGATCACCGCCGTCGTCACGAGCGTCAGCGGAATGGTCACCAGCGCAATCAGCGCCAGCGTGGGCGAGAGCAGGACCATCATCACCAGCACCCCGGCCACGGTCAGCACCGAGGTCACGGCCTGGCTGATGGACTGCTGCAGGCTCTGGGAGATGTTGTCGACGTCGTTGGTCACCCGGCTGAGCAGCTCGCCGCGCTGCACGGAGTCGAAGTAGCGCAGCGGCAGCTTATTGATCTTCGCCTCGATCCGCTCACGCAGCCGGAAGACCGTGCGCTGCACGACGCCGTTGAGGATGTACGCCTGCATCCAGCCGAACACCGACGCCAGCACGTACAGCACCAGCGCCCACAGCAGCACGGTGGCCAGCGCGGTGAAGTCGATCCCGGCGCCGGGGGTCAGTGTCATGGCGCTGAGCATGTCCGCCTGCTGGGTCTGCCCGGCGGCGCGCATTTGGGCGATCACCTGGTCCTGGGTCTCCCCGGGCGGCAGCTGCTTGGACACGACGCCGGCGAAAATCAGGTTGGTGCCCTCGCCCAGCAGCCGGGGCCCGATCACCGAGAACGTCACCCCGACGACGGCGAGCACCAGGACCAGCGTCAGCCACAGCCGCTCGGGCCGCAGCTCCCCCAGCAGCCGCCGGGCGGAGGGCCCGAAGTTCATGGCCTTCTCCGCCGGGATGTTCATCCCGGCGAACGGGCCGCCGCGGCCGGGTCCGCCCGCCGGGCGGGGAATCCGCATCGGGGTTTGCGCCGCAGGAGCCGCAGTAGCCCCGGGGGCGCCGGGAGCCCCGGCGGCGGGAGCGGCGGCGGGGGCCGGCGTCGGCGCCTTGTCGGTGCGGCTCATGCTGCCTCCTCCGCTGCGAGCTGGGAGTTCACAATCTCCTGGTACGTCTCCGACGCCTCCAGCAGTTCCTCGTGCGTGCCGTGCGCGACGATCCTGCCGCGTTCGAGCACCAGGATCTGGTCCGCGTCCACAATGCTGGAGACCCGCTGGGCGATGATCACCATGGTGGCCCCGGCGGTGTGCTGCTTGAGCGCCTGCCGTAGCCGGGCGTCCGTGGCGGTGTCCAGCGAGGAGAAGGAGTCGTCAAAGATGTAGAGCTCAGGCTGTTTCACCAGCGCCCGGGCGATCGCGAGCCGTTGCCGCTGGCCGCCGGAGACGTTGGTGCCGCCCTGCGAGATCGGTGCATCCAGCCCGCCTTCCAGTTCCTCCACAAAATCCTGCGCCTGCGCAATCCTCAGGGCCCGCCAGAGCTCGTCCTCGCTGGCGTCCGGTTTGCCGTAGAGCAGGTTGCTGCGCACCGTCCCGGAGAACAGGTAGGGCTTCTGCGGGACCAGGCCGATGTGCCCCCACAGCAGGTCCGGGTGGAGCTCGCGGACGTCCACGCCGTCAATCCGCACCGAGCCGGAGGTCGCGTCGAAGAGCCGCGGCATCAGGTTCACCAGGGTGGTCTTGCCGGAACCAGTGCTGCCGATGATCGCCGTCGTCTGCCCCGCCCGGGCGGTGAAGTTCACGTCCTGCAGCACCGGCTGCTCGGCGCCCGGGTAGGCGAACCCGACGTCGCGCATCTCCAGCTCGCCGCGCGCCGTCCGCCCGGCCGCGAGCGAGACCGGCCGCAGCGGCGGCCGGACGCTGGATTCGGTCCCGAGGACCTCGCCGATCCGGTCCCCGGAGACGGCCGCGCGCGGGATCATGATCGCCATGAACGTGGCCATCATGACGGACATCAGGATCTGCATGAGGTAGCTGAGGAACGCGATCATGGTCCCCACCTGCATGGAGCCGTCCTCGATCCGGAACGCGCCGAACCAGATCACGGCCGTGCTGGAGACGTTGAGCACCAGCATCACGGTGGGGAACGCGAGCGCCATGAGCCTGCCGGCGCGCAGCGCGGTGTCCGTGACGTCCTCGTTGGCGCGGGCAAAACGGGCGGTCTCCACATCCTCCCGGACGAAGGCCCGCACCACGCGGATGCCGGTCAGCTGTTCGCGCAGCACCCGGTTGACGGTGTCGATTCGGGCCTGCATCACCCGGAACAGCGGCACCATGCGGAAAATGATCGAGCCCACCGCGGCCAGCAGCACGGGGACGCTGACGGCGATCAGCCAGGACAGCTGCAGGTCCTGCCGGATGGCCATGATCACCCCGCCGATGCAGAGCATGGGGGCCGTGACCATGAGCGTGGCGGACATCAGGACCAGCTGCTGGACCTGCTGGACATCGTTGGTGGAGCGGGTGATGAGACTCGGAGGGCCGAACCGGGTCACTTCCTGCTCGGAAAACGCCGCCACCCGGCTGAAGATGGCCCCGCGGACGTCCCGGCCCAGGGCCATCGCAGCCTTCGCGCCGAAGTACACGGCCGCGACGGTACAGACGACCTGCAGCAGCGTGACCGCCAGCATCAGCCCGCCCATGCGCAGGATGTAGTCCGTGTCCCCGGTCGCCACGCCCTGATCGATGATGTCCGCGTTCAGGGTGGGCAGGTACAGCGAGGCGATGGACGCCGCCAACTGGAAGACGACGACGGCGAACAGCAGCCGCCGCTGCGGCCTCAGGTATTCGACGAGCAGTTTCCAGAGCATCCGGTCTCCACTTCACGCGTCACAGACTGTCTCACACAGAACGATGTGAGGGTCAGTTTACGTCCCGAACCCGGGAGTGGGCCGGGTTCCTCTGAGGGCGAATCGGCGCCGGGCCTGCGGCGATGCTCATATGCCTGGACTGCTTGCCGGGCCCACGGCCCGGGTGTAGCTTGAGGCGGATGCTGCGCATTGGCTCAATCGTCATCCGGGTGGACAACCTCGAACGCCAGATGAGTTTCTGGCAGGCAGCCCTGGGCTACGAGCCGCGGTACGAGCCCGACGGCGACTTCGTGATCCTGCAGCCGCCGGGCGGCGTGGGCACCTGCGTCTCCCTGGACCGGGTCCCCGCGGCCGTCCAGATCCCGCCGCGCCTGCACCTGGACCTGTACACGGACGCCCAGGACGCCGAAGTCCAGCGGCTCCTGGCTCTGGGCGCCACCCGGGTGGAGTGGAGCAAGCGGCCCGCGGACGCCGACTACGTGATCCTGGCCGATCCGGAGGGCAACAGGTTCTGCGTGGTGGACACCGCCGGGAGCCCTTAAAACCTGTTGCTTCGCGGGGGAACGGTGTGCCAGCCTCGAAGTGATCCCGTCGCCGCGGCGACGACGGGCGACGGAGAAGGAGCACGGCATGGGACTCATCCATATCGACCTGTTCACCACCCTCGACGGCGTCGCGCAGGCGCCCGGCGGCCCGGACGAGGACCCTGCCGACGGCTTCGCGTTTGGCGGCTGGCAGGCACCCCTCATCGACGAGGTCGTCGGCGGGCAGGTCACATCCGGGATGGCGGGGATGGACGCGCTGCTGCTCGGGCGCCGGACCTACGACATTTTCGCCGGGTACTGGCCGCACGCCAACGGTGAGATCGCGCGGCTGTTCAACCGCATCCCGAAATACGTCGCCTCACGCGGGACGCCTGCCCTGGAATGGGCAGACTCCACGCTGCTCGGTCCTGACATCGTCGCCGCCGTGCGCGAACTGCGCGACCGGCACGAGAACATCCACGTGATCGGCAGTCTCGACTTCGTGCAGACCCTGTTCGCCGAGCGGCTCTTCGACCGACTCACGCTCTGGGTGTATCCGATCCTCCTCGGCGGCGGGAAGAAGGTCTTCGCGGACGGGGTGGTTCCGACGAACCTCAGGCTCATCGAGCCGGTCGTCGCCTCACCGAAGGGTGCGGTGCTGCAGCGCTACGCGCTCGCCGACGGCACCCCTGGCATCGGCGATATGTCGGCTGTGACCCAGGAGGTCTAACGCGGCGCGCCACAGGCCGTTGCCCGCGCCTTATTAGCCGTTCAGCACCACATTGGCCGGCGGCTCGCCGGCCAGCATGATCTCGATTTGCCGCTGCAGCAGCCGGCCCATCCGCGGGCGCATCGCCGAGCTCGCGCCGCCCACGTGCGGGCTGATGATGACGCCCGGGGTCCGCCAGAGCGGGTGGTCCTGCGGCAGGGGTTCGGGATCGGTGACGTCGAGCGCGGCGCGGATCCGGCCGGCGGCGGTGTGCCGGACCAGGGCCTCGGTGTCCGCCACCTGGCCGCGGGCCACGTTCACCACCAGGGCGCCGTCCGGCATGGCCGTGAGGAAAGCGTCATCAATCAGGTGCCGGGTGGAGCCGCTGAGCGGGACGCCCACCACCACGATGTCGTGCTCCGGCAGGAGCGTGTGCAGCTCCGTGATGCCGTGGATCCGGCCGCGGTCATCGGTCCGTTCGGTGCTCGCCACCCGGGTCACGATGGTCTCGAACGGCAGGAGCCGGTCCTCGATCGCCTTGCCCACCCCGCCGTAGCCAACAATCAGGACGCGGCGGTCGGCCAGGCTGGCCGTGGGCCGGGCGTCCCACCGGCCCTCCTGCTGGTTCTGGATCAGGCGGGGCAGCTCGCGCTGGCTGGCGAGGATCAGGGCGAGCGCCAGCTCCGCGGTGGAGGTCTCGTGCACGCCGGACGCGTTGGCGAAGACCCGACCGGCCGGCAGGAACTCCGCCACCCCGTCGTAGCCGATCGACTGGCTCTGCACCAGGGCAGTGTCTACATTTTCCAGACCGCGCAGGACCTGCGGGCCGCCCATGTACGGCGGCACCACGATGTCGATCCGCGGCAGGGGCGGCTCACCGGCGAGGTCCCACTCCAGGACGGTGACGTCCGGGTGCGGCCGAAGGTACTCACGCAACGCGGCGTCCGGCAGGCTGACAGTAATTTTCCGGGTCATGAATGCCAGCGTAGTGGACCTGCATCCGGGATTTTTGTCCCACTTGGGCCGTGCCCCGCGCGCTCCGTGGACTTCGCCCCCGGCCCGGCCTAACGTCGGAGGCACCACCCAGTCGAGTCCGGAGAGGCCCACGCACATGACGAATCCGGGCCCCCGGCCGGCCGCTCCCACCCACCGCAGGAACGTGGTGATCGTCTGGGCCGCCGCCGTGCTGGTGCTGGCCGCCGTTGTGGTTCTCGGCGCGATCCGCACCGCACCAGGCAGTGATTCCCGCACCCGTGACTTCCTGACCCGCGACTTCCCGACCGGCGACGTCCTGACCGTCGCCCAGCAGCAGGAGCCGGGCCCGGCGGAGATCGCACCGGCAGCCCCGGCGGCAGCCGCCGTCGACCTTCCCGCCGAGATGCAGCGGATCATCGGTGAACACCCCGACCACCGGATCGGCGTCGCCGTGCTGGACACCCGCGACGGCCAGCTGCAGACCTACGGCGACGTGGCACCATACACGGCGGCGAGCACCGCGAAGGTCCTGACGGCCGCCGCCTACTACCACCTGGTGGAAACCGGCGATAAGTCACTCGATGCTCCCCTGGGCGCGTTCAATGCCGCGTTCCAGCTCAAGGCCATGATCAACACCAGCAGCGACGACTCATGGCTCCTACTGATGCGGGACATCGGCTACCCCAACCTCACCGCCTACGCCGCCACCCTCGGCATCACCTACGATCCCGAACAAAACCTGCTGGCCCCGACGGACATGGCGCGGCTCCTGACGCAGCTCGCCACGGGCAAGCTGCTCAACGCCGATCACACCGCGGAACTGCTCGGCTACATGCAGCACACCAATGACGAGGACCTCGTCCCGGCCGCCGTCGCGCCCGGCATCACGGTCCACCACAAGTACGGCGTGGTGCAGGGCTACGTCCACGACGCCGCCCTGCTCAGCGCCGGGGACCGCTCCTACGCGGTGGTCATCTACACGTGGGGCCCGGACGACGCCGACAGTGCGGACCGCCTGGACCTCATCCACGAGTTGACCCGCCAGCTCACCGGAGCCCTGTTCGGGCAATAACGGGCCAACACTGGCGCGCCCCTGCGAGTGAGCTGTTAACAGGCTGAAAATCAACCAATCAAAGGTGGCGCAGGCTCCATTACGGGGGCAGGATGAAAGAAGCGGGAATAGTCTCAGCCGCAGCCCGACGGAACACCACGGTGCTGGGCCGTCTCCTGGAGGAACACCAGATGTACATTCCTTCTGAATCTCGATCCTGCCGTCCCGCCGAACCCGGGGCCTCCGGTCCCGCACGGGCCGCCCCGCCGCCCTGACCGGAACGCGCAGACCAGCCCGCCCCCCGGATCCGGGCGTTTTCAAGGGAGTCACCTTGATCCGTATCCTCATTGCAGAAGACGAAGAACGCATCTCCCGCTTCATCGAAAAGGGCCTGCGCGCAGCTGGCTACGTGCCCACGGTGGTCGCCGACGGCGTCACGGCCGTGGACTACGCCTCCAGCGGCGAATTCGATCTCCTGCTCCTGGACATCGGACTCCCCCGCCTGGACGGGTACGCCGTCCTCGCGGCGCTGCGCCGCGGCCAGGTGGGCATACCGGTCATCTTCCTCACGGCCCGCGGATCATCCAGCGACACCGTCGCGGCGCTGGAGGGCGGCGCCGACGACTACATCGTCAAGCCTTTCCACTTCGAGGAACTCGTGGCCCGCATCAATGCCCGGATCCGCAAGTCGGACACCGGCGATGTGCTGGCGGGAAGCGTCATGCGCTACGGGCCCCTGGAACTGAACCTGCTCACGCACTCCGTCAGCGTCGACGGCAGGATGGTGGAACTCTCGGCCCGCGAATTCGCGTTGGTGGAGATGTTCCTGCTCCACCCCGGGCAGGTCCTGAGCCGTCAGCAACTGCTCAGCCATGTCTGGGGCTATGACTTCGACGGCACGTCCAACGTGGTGGATGTGTACGTGCGCCAGTTGCGGATGAAACTCGGCGCGGACCGGATCCTCACCACCCGCGGCGCCGGGTACCGCCTCAGCTAGGCAGAGCGAGCTGATCCGCGCAGGAAGGGAACAGAGTGGCCACCTCGGATGAACATCCCAGTGAAGACGGCCAGGCCGCGCCGGCGGCTGCCTTCCCTGAGGCGGAAACCCAGGACCCGTCCGGCTGGGGCGCGAAGATCCACTCGGTGCGTTTCAGGGTAGTGGCCGCCATGCTGGCCATGATGCTCGCCGGGGTGGTCACAGCCGGGATGGTCACGTTCGTGGTCCAGTTCCAGGACTCTGATGCCAGGATCGACCAGGCGGTTCTCGACAAGGCAAACGCCGTGGTCAAGGTCGTCCAGACAAAGAAGAAAACGTCCGGGGACTACGCCAACAGGACGTACGTCAGCGCCCTGCACGAGGCCGCGGAGGATATCGAGCCGCGCAGCAACGAGGTCATGGCCGGGATAGTGGATGGGCATGTGGCATGGACCGTTGAGGGCAACGCGGACAGCAACCTCCTGAACAACAGCATGTTGGCCGACGCCGCCGGGCTCAGCAACCCGGCCGGCGCATCCTTCGGCGAGCTGAACTCGGACGGCCGTCCGCTCAGGACAGTGGTGGTGCCCATGAAGGGCGCCCCCGGGACATTCTTCCTGGTCGGCCGGGACGCGGGCGATCAACGCGAGCACAACGCCAGCTCAGTGCGGACGTACTCGCTGGTGGCTCTCGGCATGCTCCTGGCTGCCGCGGTGATCGGCAGCGTGGTTGCCGGCCGGCTGCTCGATCCGCTCCGCCGTATGCGCGAGACTTCCAGGGCGGTCGGCCCGGAGGACCTCACGCAAAGGGTGACGGTGCGCAAAGGAGAGGACGACGTCACCCTGCTCGCCAAGACCTTCAACACCATGCTGGAAAGACTCGACGAGGGCGCTCAGCAACAGCAGCAGTTCCTGGACGACGCCGGCCATGAGCTGCGGACCCCGCTGACCATTCTCCGCGGGCACCTCGAGCTCGTGACGGTCGATGATCCGGACGATGTCATCGCCACCAGGGACGTGCTGCTGGACGAGGTGGACCGGATGCAGCGCCTGGTGGACGACCTCCTGTTGCTCGCCAACTCCGGCGAGATCGGCTTCATCCAGCGTGAACCCGTCCGGGTCCCGGAACTCCTGGATCAGGTCATGGAGAAGGTGCACGTCCTGGCCGACCGTCACTGGCAGATCGATGAAAGAGCCGACTACGTGGTTGAGGCGGATCCGCAGCGCCTCACCCAGGCACTGGTCCAGCTCGCCGCGAACGCCGTCAAGTGCACCGGGCCGTCCTCCACAATTGCGCTCGGTTCGCGGATTGAGCGCCCGACGGCAAACGACGGCACCTCGCTGCCCCCTCAGGACACCCTCGTGCTGTGGGTGCGCGATGACGGGATCGGCATCGCCGCCGAGGACCAGCAACGGATCTTCGAACGGTTCGGCCGGGCGCACACGGGCCGCGGCGTGGAAGGCTCGGGACTGGGCCTTGCCATTGTCGCGGCCATCGCCCAGGCACATGGGGGCGTGGCCACGGTGGAATCCGAATACGGCCACGGGGCCACGTTCCAGATCCGGATCCCCCTGCAGTCCTCCGGCGTCCGCGTCTGACCTGGTCCGCCGACTTGCCTTGCCCGCCGTTTGATCTAGCCCGCACCTGCTGGTGTCGGTGCCTAAGCGCGGGACAGCAAACCCGGGCCCTTGGATGAGGAATCCTTAATCTTCCCCTCATCCCATCCTCACTCTCGGGGCGCACGCTGATGCATAACATCAGACAGCACCTGCCCGGACACCGTCGCGATCGCGACCGTGTCCGGGGCACCGGGGGCGGGGGAGGATTGTTGTGGAGCCATTGCGGATAGTGCTGTACTCACATGATTCAGTGGGCCTGGGACATGTGCGTCGGAATCTGGCACTGGCCCACGCGCTGAACAATCAGCTTCCCGGCCTGATCGGCCGCCCCGTCACGGGAATCCTCATCACCGGCACAGCCCTCGCACCGGCGTTCCGGTTGCCCGAGGGGTGGGACTGGGTGCTTCTTCCCGGCGTGGCGAAGGGTACCGCGGGCTACCTGCCGCGGAACCTGACCTTGCCCATGGGGGAGCTCGTGCCATTGCGGGCCAGGCTGCTGCAGGCAACGCTGGCCGGCTTCTCCCCCCACCTCGTGGTGGTGGACCGGCATGCCACGGGCGTTCATGGCGAACTCGAAACAGCCTTGCGGCACGCCCGCACCGCCGGGCCCGTGCGCGTGGTGCTGGGCCTCCGCGAGGTCCTTGACTCGCCCGCCGCGGCCCTTGCCGAATGGGCCAGGGTGGGCGGTCCCCGCGTGGTGAAGGACCTGTTCGACGCCATCTGGGTCTACGGCGATCCCGCGGTCCACGATCCCGTAGCCGCCGGCGAAATACCGTTCGCCCTCCGAAAGCTCATCCGGTACACGGGCTACCTCGCCGAGGGGCGCCCTTCGGCCTCCGGCACCAGCTGCATGCCCGGGCGGTACTGCATGACGACGGTCGGCGGGGGCTCAGACGGCTATGCCCTGGCCCACGTCGCCGTCGCCACGCCGGTCCCGGACGGGCTGGGACACCTTGTCGTCGCCGGGCCGCAGATGCCCGCCGAGCAGCTCAACGACCTCCGGCAGCGGGCCCGCCCCGGCGTCAAAGTGGTCGCCGCAGTCGATGACATCGTGTTCCACATCCGGCACGCCAGCGCCGTCGTGGCCATGGGCGGCTACAACACGGTGTGCGAAATCATGAGCACGCCTGTCCCGGCCATGATCGTGCCCCGCACGCAGTCGCGCAGCGAGCAGCGGATCCGGGCCGCCTCCCTCGCCGCAGCCGGGTACCTGGAACAACACGAGATTGGCACGTTGACGCCGGAGATCCTGGCAGCCTGGCTGGCCGCCCGGTTCGGCACCACCGTGGACCGCCGTCGTGCGGTGCTGGACGGCCTGATCCGGGTTCCGCAGCTGGCCGCGGAGCTGCTGCGGCCGCTGGCCACGACCGGGCTGGCCGCTACCGAGCTGGCGAATTCCGATCGGGCCAATGCCGATCAGGTCACCGCCGAACGGGCTGGTGCCGAACAATTCAGCGCGGACGAAAGCGATGCCGCAGCGAGCGTGGAAGGTGCCAGCCGTGTCGCCGTCTGAACCCGGGACGGCGTACGTCCTGAAGATGTACCCGCGGTTCTCCGAAACGTTCATCGTTTCGGAGATCCTGGCCCGCGAGGCCGCCGGGGACCGGATCGAAATCTTCTCGCTTCGGCCCACCGACGACCCCCGGTTCCACCCCGAGCTCGCCCGGGTCCAGGCACCGGTGACGTACATTGACCGCCCCATCAAGACTGTGGCTCTGTGGGAGAGCCTCCGGATGGCCGACGCGGCCGGGCTCACAGCCGCCGTCGGCCGGAATTTGGGCGAACTCGCCGCCGCCACGGCAGACGACGCCGTGCAGGCCATCAACCTGGCCACCGCGCTGCAGGACCGCAACATCCGGCACATGCACGTCCACTTCGCCTCGGGATCAACCACTGTGGCCCGGCTGACGTCCCTCATCACCGGCATCCCGTTCTCGTTCACCGCGCACGCGGTGGATATCTTCCATGAATCGGTCCAGGACGAGGACCTGCGGCTCAAGCTCGAGCAGGCCCACCACGCCGTGACCATCAGCCAGTACAACATGCGCTACCTGCGCCGCCGCTTCCCGTCCTCGACGGCCCGGCTCCATCTGGTGCGCAACGGCCTGGAGCTGGAGCGCTTCCCGTACCGGGAGCCCCGGCCGCTCGAAGCCACCCTCCGGATCGCCGCCGTCGGGCGCCTGGTCGAGAAAAAAGGCTTCCAGTATCTGTTGCCCGCGGCCGCCGAACTGCTGGACCAAGGGGTCAAACTGGACCTCCGGATCGCCGGGACCGGGCTCATGGCCGAGGAACTGGATGCCAGCATCAGCCAGCTCCGGCTCGGCGGCCATGTCCGCCTCCTCGGCCCGCAGACCCAGGACCAGGTCCACGAGCTGCTCCACTCCTCCGATGTCTTCGTCGCTCCCTGCGTGGTCGGCGCCGACGGCAACGCGGACGGCATGCCCACCGTCCTGCTCGAGGCCATGGCAACCGGCGTCCCCTGCGTCAGCACGTCCGTGACAGGGATCCCCGAAGTAGTCCGGAACGGCTCCACCGGGGTCCTGGTCCGGCCGGGCAACCCGCACGCCCTGGCCCGCGGCATCTGCACACTCGGCTCCCCGGCCACGGACAGACTTGCCATGTCCCGCAACGCCCGCGCACTGATCGAGGAGGACTATGACGTCCACCGCCAGGCCGAACTCCTGAGGTCCCTCTCCCGTTCTGAAAGGAGAGTCGCATGACACGCGTGGCCTATCTCTGCGCCGACCCCGGCGTGCCTGTCTTCGGCACCAAGGGCTCCTCCGTCCATGTCCAGGAAATCGTCCGGGCATGGCGCGGGACCGGCGCCGCCGTCACCGTCTACTGCACCCTGCTCGGCACCGAGCGGCCCAGCGACCTTGCCGATCTCGACGTCGTAGAGGTCAAGCCGGAATCGGTCCCCGCCTCCGCGCGGGAAAGGGCGGTCCAGGACGCCGCGCTGGGCTTGGCGGACGAGGTCCTGCGCAACGGTTGCGGGCTGTTCTACGAGCGGTATTCGCTGTTCAGCCCGGCACTGTCCGTGGTGGCCCGCATCCTGGACGTGCCGTCCGTGCTGGAGGTCAATGCTCCGCTGATCGAGGAGCAGCAACGGTACCGCCAGCTGCTCGATGTGAAGAAGGCTGAGACGGTGTTCCGCCGCAACGCCGCGACGGCCGACGTCGTGGCCTGCGTCTCGGATCCCGTGGTCCGCTGGGTGCGGGCGCGGGTGCCGACCGCCAGGACCGTGCTGGCGCCGAACGGAGTGAACGTCGAACGGATCACGGCCCGCCGCCCCGGCCGCCGGAATCCGGACCACCTCACTGTCGGGTTTGTCGGAACCTTGAAGCCCTGGCACGGTGTCCCCGGCCTCCTGCACGGTGTCGCCCTTGCCAACCAGCAGACCGCCGACCCGGTCCTGCGCTGGCAGCTCCATGTGGTGGGTGACGGCCCCGGCCGGCAGGACCTCGAACGCCTCGCCGGATCCCTCGGCGTGCCGACGGCGTTCTCGGGCGCCGTTGCGCCGGCTGCGGTGCCCGGCCTCCTGGCAGAATTCGACGCCGCCGCCGCACCCTATCCCCCGGACGGACCTGGCCAGGACGACTATTTCTCGCCGCTGAAGGTTTTTGAGTACATGGCGGCCGGGCTGCCTGTGATCGCGAGCGCCGTGGGCCAGATCCCGTCCATCATCCAGGACGGCCGCACCGGGATCCTCGTCCCGCCCGGGGACCCCGCCGCGCTCGCGGACGCCCTCCTCCGGCTCGGCGAAGACCCGAATTTGCGGGAAAGGCTGGGGCTCGAGGCCCGCAACGACGCCGTACAGCGGTTCAGCTGGAGCGGGGTGCTGTCCCGGATCACCGAGGCTCTGCCGCCTGCACGCAGACTGGCCAGGCAATGACCACCACTGCCAGGCATTCGCACCCCCGCAACTGGCGGACCCTGTGGCGAAGGACCCGCGCCAGCGCACCGGCTGAACCCTCACCGTTGCGGCGGACCTTGCGGTGCGTCCGCCCGCATTTGCGCGGGCACAGGCTGCTCATCACCTGGGGATTCATCGCTATGGCCGTGGAAATCCTTTTTCGGCTTCTTGAGCCGTGGCCAGTGAAGATCGTCCTCGACTCCGTCTCACACTCACTCGGGGCCAACCTGCGCAGGTCCCCGCTCAGCGTGGAGGCGAGCGCGGAGGTGTTGCTCCTCTGCGCCGGCGCGGTGGTGGTCATCTGCCTGATCCGGGCCGTGGCCGGCTACGTGTCCGCGATTTCGTTTGCCCTGGTGGGTACCCGGATTTCCTCCGAATTGCGGGCCCGGACCTTCCGCCACCTCCAGGGCCTGTCGATGCGCCACCACAGCCGCGCCTCCACCGGCGACACTGTCCAGCGGCTCGTCGGAGACGTGTCCCGGCTGCAGGATGTGGCTGTCACGGCGGGGCTCCCCCTCATCGGCAATTTCGTGTCGCTGATAGCAATGATGATTATCATGCTCTGGCTCGATCCTTTGATCGCGCTGGTGACGTTCGTGTCCATCGGGATATTCGTGTTGGTGTCCCGCAAGAACTCGGGATCGATTACTACCGCGGCCCGCAAGTCACGCAAGGGTGAGAGCGCCCTGGCCACCACCGCCGCCCAGACGCTGGGAGCAATGCGCGAAGTCCAGGCGTATGGACTCGAAGACACCCTCAGCTCGGGCTTCAGCAAGAGCAACCAGTCGGCACTTGGCTCCGGCGTGGTCACGCTGCGGCTGGCCGCCAGCCTGCAACGGAAAACCGACGTCCTGACGGGAATCGCGACGGCGGTGGTCCTGGCCGCCGGCGGATGGAGGGTTATGCAGCACGCGATGACCCCGGGTGATCTGGTCGTCTTCCTGACCTACCTGAAAACCGGGCTGAGGCCACTCAAGGATGTGGCCAGGTACACCAGCCGCATCGCGCGCGCGACGGCCTCCGGGGAACGGGTTGCGGACCTGCTTGAGGCCCAGAGTGACGTGCCCGAGTCACCGCACGCCGTCGCCCTCAGGAACCCGCACCCGGACATTGTGTTCGATGACGTCTGGGCCGGCCACTTCGAGGAAACCGCGGTACTCAAGGGAATCACCCTGACCATACCGGCAGGTCAACACTGCGCCGTACTTGGGCCCTCCGGAGCCGGAAAGTCCACACTGGCAAGCATGATCCTTCGGATGGTGGACCCGTGGAAGGGGAGTGTCAGCCTCGGCGGCGAGGACCTGCGGGACCTCAAGATCGCTTCCGTCCGCGCCCACGTTTCCATCCTGCTCCAGGACTCCGTGCTGTTCGGAACCTCCGTCCGGGAGAACATCAGGTTCGGCCGCCTCGATGCCACCGATGAGGAGATCGAAGCCGTGGCGGCCCTCGCCCAGGCCGACGGTTTCATCCGCGCACTGCCCCAGGGCTACGAAACCGTCCTTGGCGAGGCGGCCAACAATCTTTCCGGGGGCCAGCGTCAACGGCTGGCCGTCGCCCGTGCCATGCTCCGCAAGGCGCCGATCGTGATCCTGGACGAGGCGACCGCCGGGCTCGATCCGGCATCCCGGGATTCTGTCCTCAGCGCACTGGACATACTCACCGAGGGCCGGACCTCCATCACGATCACCCACGACGTCAACTCGGCCCAATCGTGCGACCGGGTGATCTGGCTCGAAGACGGCCAAATTCTGGAAGACGGGCCGCCGCAGTCATTGCTGGCCAATCCGGATTCCCGCTTTGCCGGCTGGGTCCACCGGCAGCAGACCCCAGAGCCGGGTGAACTGTTCAAGGTGCCGACATGAGCACCCCGCAGGGACAACGGCTGCAGGGACAGTGGCTGCAGGCGAAGCGACGCGACGCTGACCGTGCCCTAGCGGCCCGTGACCCCCGGATCCCTGGCCTGAACTGGGTGCTCGACGACGAGCTGCTCTCCGAGCTTCTGGGCGAAAGTGTCCAGATCATCAGGACCCGCTACAAACCGCACACCTCCGCCCTAGTCGCCTTCCGCCGGGCCGGCAGCGGCAGCTACGGCAGCGGCAGTGACGGCAACGGCGCCGGCACCTACGGCTGGGCATTGACCACATCACCGGAGCACATCGAGAAACTGCAGCAAAGGGCAGACAGCTCGCAAAAGCGCGGCGGCGGCATCCGGCTCGTCCAGCCCGACCGTCCGCATGGGGACGTCGTCGTGGCCGTCGGCCCCATCCAGGAGGACTGGCCGCTACGCCCCAACCTGCGCTGGCTCCGGGACCATGGACTCGGACGGCTCGGAGCACTCCCCGCGGCAGGGCGCTTCCTGGACCCCCCGGTCAGCGTGCTGCGATACAACCCGGAGCGCAGGCTCGTTGTCAGGATCCCCTCGGCGACACTGCCCGTCGTCGTCAAGACCGCCGTCCAAGCTGACGAAGCTGCCGCGGGCCTCCGCCTGCGGCAGCGGCTTCAGAGCCACGGTATCCCGGTCCTGCCCGAACTCGCGGACCCGGAATGCGCCGCGCACGGCATCAGTGCCTCCCCGGACTGGGGCCACGGAGACCTGGGCGGCGTCGACAACGATCCGGCCGCCTACCGGGCCGGCCAAGCCCTGGCGGCGATCCATGGAATGGACACGGGAACCGGGCCGAACCCCGCGGCGGAAATGGCGGACCTGGTACGGCAGCTCGCCGCCACGCGGTCCATGATCACCTGCCTGCTCCCGGGGCTCGAGGCTCCGGTAGCCGCACTCACCAGCCGGCTGCTGGCAACTGTCGTGGCCGGCCCCCACGGGCCGGCGCCAGTGTTGGTCCATGGCGATTTCTCGGCGGACCAGGTCCTGGTCGACGGCCCGGCCGTCCGCATCATCGATTTCGACCGAGTCAGGACCTCCGACCGGGCCAGGGACCTTGGGTCCTTTGCCGCGGTGGAGGACATCGCAGACCCCGCCGGCGTCGGGCCCGTCGCCGGCGGCCGCAAGACGGCCCAGCTGATCGACGGTTACCGCGAGGCTGGCGGGTACGTATCGCAGGCCAGGGTGGAGACCTGGGCGGCCTTCCGGTTGTTCCTGAACAGCGTCGACCCGTTCAGGAACCGGGCCAGCGACTGGCCGGCCGACACGAGTTGGCATATCCGCCGGGCCTTGGAGTTGATCGCATGATCTGGCACCCGCCGCTTTGGAAATACACCGACGACGCCGGCACGGCGTGGCGCGTCCACAACGCGTGGCCCGATAAAGAACCCGGAGAATACCTGTTGGAGGTCGGGACTGCAGAACGGCCCGGCGTTCGGGGAGCACATCTGAGCCATGGCCACTTTGAGATCCTGCCGGAGGACGATCCCGAGCTGCCAGCCCTTCGGACCGAACGACAGCGCGGGGAAATCATTTCCCACTGGCCCTACACGCGGGCGATCATCCGGGCGGAGGGTTGCTACATCAAGGTCTTCCGGCCCGGCAGGGCCGCGGTCCCGGCCGAACGGTACGCTCAGATGGACCTCCTGCTGGACGCCGGCGCCTTTACGGCGCCCGAGGTGCTTCAGAGCTCCCCGGACACCCTCGTTTTGAGCGCCCTCTCCGGACCGACGCTCGGCGAAATCGGCGAGGACTACGCCACGATCGGCGAGAAGGAGTTTGCCGGCGCATGGGAAGAATGGTCCAGCGCGTGGCTCGCCCAGCTGAGCGCGGCGGCGGACGTCAGCAGACAAGCCGTTCTGGGCGCCCTGCCGGTCCATTCACCGGAGGTGGAAGCGAGGGGCGTGGCCCGTTGGTTGAAACTATGGCTGCGCCACACAGAGAATGTTCCGGAATTGTCCACCCAACGCGAGACGTTGATGGCAATGGCAGATTACGTCACGGCGAACCTGCTCGGCTCGGTACCGGACCCGATGGTATGGGCCCACGGGGACCTGCATGACCGGCAGATCATCGCTGGCGACGGCCGGTCCCCGTTCGGGTTGCTGGACTTCGACGATACTGCCCGGGCAGAGGCCGCCCGCGACCTCGCCTACCTGGATTTCCATCTGGAGCGGCGCATGTGGCGCAATAACCTGACGCCGGCCCGATACCTTAAGGCCCACACGAAGGTGCTGGCCGTGGCCGAGCAATTGCAGGTCAGCCCGGATCGGTTCGATGCCTACTCGGACGCACGCTGGCTGCGACTGGCCTGCTCTTCGCTCCCTTCGGGCTCATCGCTGGCGACCCGCGTTCTCGAGGACCGGGTAAAGCATCGCCAGTCCTTCGGATCCACCGTCCCGGCCAGCAGCCGGCCCCTCGGATCCCGGAGCTGATCCGCATGGGCTGGCACCCGCCCGTCCCGGCCGCCGTCCTGGATGCGGACAACTTAGAATGGCAGGTCATCCGGTCCTGGCCCGACGAGTCCGCGGAGGACTACGTCCTGGAGCTGGGGATTCCCGGCCGGGCAGGGGTCCGGGCAGCCCACCTCCGGGCGGGCCAGCTGGAGTTCCTGCGGGACGGCCGCGACCGGCGTCTCCCCGCCCTGAGACGCGCGTCGCCGCTGGGGGTGGTGGTGGTGCACCGTGCCCACAAGCGCGCCGTGGTAAGGGCCGGGGAGCACCACCTCAAGCTCTTCCGGGCCCGCCAGTCCGACGAAGCAGTGGGCAGGCACGCCCGGATGAACGAGCTCCTCGGCGCAGGAGACTTCCTCACCCCGGAAATTGTTTCCTCCGCCCCTGGCTGCCTCACCCTCATGACGTTGCCCGGCCGTTCCCTGTTCGAGCTGGGAATCGACCCCGCGGTCAGCGATGTGGTCTTTGAAAATGCCTGGCAAAAATGGTCCCGGGCCTGGGTCCGGCAGCATTCCCTGGCCTTGGCGCCCGCGCACCGCCCCACCCTCGAGGCGCTCCCTGTCCGGACGGCCGCCGTCGAACTAGCGAGACTGCAACACACGGTGAACTTGTGGCTGGTGCACGCCGGGGACATTCCGGCGGCGCAAGCCGAGCGCGCGGCCGTCCGCGGGGCCGCGGGGCAGGCCGCCCAAAAGCTGCTCCAGACCGATCCGGATCCGCTGGTGTGGTCCCACGGGGACTTGCACGACAAGCAGATCTTCACGGTGGATCCCGGCGCTCCCCTGGGGCTGCTGGACTTCGACGAAGCCTGCCGCGCCGAGGCCGCCGCCGACCTCGGCAACATCGCCGTGCACCTTCAGCTGCGCCTGCACCAACACCGCCTGACCGCCGAAAGGTACCAAACCGCCCGCCGCCACGTCATTGCCACGGCCGAAGAGCTGCATGTCACCCCTGCGCGCTTCGACGCCTACGCAGCCACGACCCGCCTGCGGCTCGGCTGCCTGTATTCCTTCCGGCCGCAGTGGGCGGACCTGGCGGAGGACTTCCTCATTCCGGATGGTGAACAGGCCCTGGCGGTGGGAGTTCCGGCCGCTAAAGTGGAGCCCACGTACTGACTGCACACCGTAGCGAAACCGCCCCACACCGAACCACCCCACACCGAACCACCGAACCACAGCGCTTTGCGCCGAACCGGGAGGACCGCTGGCATGGCTTACATCAAGGTTGGAACCGAAAACAGCACAGACGTTGAGCTCTACTACGAGGACCACGGGTCCGGCCAGGCCGTGGTCCTGATCCATGGCTACCCGCTGGACGGCTCGTCCTGGGAAAAGCAGACCGCGGCGCTGCTCGGCGCGGGCTACCGTGTGATCACCTACGACCGGCGCGGCTTCGGACAGTCCAGCAAGCCCACCGAGGGCTACGACTACGACACCTTCGCGGCGGACCTCAACACCGTCCTGACCACCCTCGACCTGAACGACGCCGCGCTGGTGGGCTTCTCCATGGGCACCGGTGAAGTGGGCCGCTACCTCGGAACCTACGGCTCCGCCCGGGTCTCGAAAGCCGTATTCCTGGCCTCGCTCGAGCCATACGTGCTGCAGGCCGAGGACAACCCCGGCGGGGTCCCGCAGTCGGTGTTCGACGGGCTCATGGAGGCCGTGACGGCGGACCGGTACGCCTTCTTCACGGAATTCTTCAAGAACTTCTACAACAGCGACACCTTCCTGGGCACCCCGCGGCTCAGCCAGGAGGTCCTAAACGCGGGCTGGAACCTCGCCACCGCGGGTGGGCCCACGGCGTCGTCGGCGGCGCAGCCGACCTGGCTCACGGACTTCCGTGCCGACATCCCCAAGATCGATGTCCCGGCCCTCATTGTGCACGGCACGGCGGACAACATCCTGCCGATCGACGTCGCCGGGCGGCAGTTCGCCAAGGCGCTGCCGAGTGCCGAGTACGTGGAGATCGACGGCGCCCCGCACGGCATGCTGTGGACCCACGCCGCGGAGGTCAACGAGGTCCTGCTGCGGTTCCTGGCGAGCTGACCGGGAATTTAGACCGAGGATCTGGCACATGCTGCTGGAAGACTTTAACGCTGCCGGACGCCCTGAGGCCGCGGCCGCCCTGCGTCCCTGCCTGGACATTGGGCGGTGGATAGAGGAGATCGTCGACTCCCGGCCGTTCGGCAGCACCGGAAGCCTCCTCGAGGCCGCCCGCCGCGCGGCGGAGCCCTTCACCGCCGCGGAGGTGGAGGCCGCCCTGGCCCACCATCCCCGCATCGGCGAACAGGCCGCCGGAAACAGCATGGAAGCCCGGCTCTCGCAGGCGGAGCAGGCCACTCTTGGCGCCTCGGATCCTGCCGTCGCGGCAGCACTCGCCGAGGGGAACCGGAGCTATGAAGAAAAATTCGGCCAAGTGTTCCTGATCCGTGCGGCCGGCCGCAGCCGGGAGGGGATCCTGGCAGCCCTCAACACCAGGCTCGCCCATACTCCCGAAGAGGAACTGGCAGTCATCGGCCAGCAGTTGCGCGAAATCGCAGTACTCCGACTCGAAGGACTGATTCGCGCATGAGCACATCCCACATCACCACCCACGTCCTGGACACCGGCTCCGGCAAGCCCGCCGAGGGCGTCGCCGTCACCCTGGACCGGCTCGACGGCGACCGCTGGGTCAGGATTGCGGCCGGCGCCACGGATGAGGACGGGCGCGTCACGTCGCTTGGTCCGGACAGCCTGGGCTCCGGCACGTACCGGCTGGGTTTTGACACCGGAGCCTATTACGCCGCCGCCGGGACCGAGACGTTCTTCCCCGAAGTCACCCTGGTTTTCGCTGTGTCCCAATCGCAGTCCCACTACCACGTCCCCCTGCTGCTCAGCCCCTTCGCCTACTCCACCTACCGCGGCAGCTAGTGGCACATGGGCATTAGCGGAGCGCCGGGCACGACGGCGGTGCTGCTCGCCGCCGGCGCCGGGACGCGGCTGGGGCGCGGGCCCAAGGCGTTGCTCCCCTTTCATGGACGCACGCTGGTCGAAGTGCTCGCCGACGTGCTGTTCGCGGGCGGCTGCCGGGAAGTGGTGACGGTGCTCGGCGCGGAGGCGGCCACGGTCCGCGCCGCCACCGACCTCAGCCGGCACCGGGTCATCGAGAACCCGGACTGGGGCACCGGGATGGGCAGTTCGTTCCGGGCGGGCGTTGCCGCGGCGGCCCCGGGCGACCATGTGCTCATCGCGCTGGTGGACCAGCCCGGGCTGACCACGGAGACCGTGGCCCGGCTGCTGGCAGCCCACCGGCCCGGCCGGGCGACGCCGGAGCGCGCGTCTTCCTGCGGACCCACCCGGACCTGATTGATCTGGTGGACTGCAGCGACCTCTCCGGCGGCGAGGACCTCGACTCCCCCGACCAGCTGCGCCTTCTCGATTAAGGACAACGCGGGGTCAGATACGGCCCATTAGGGCCCCTCCAATGGGCCGTATCTGACCCCGCGTTGGTTTTAGCGCGAGTGGGCCAACAGTTCCTGCAGGCCACGCTTGAAACCGGACCGGCCGCCGTGGGCAGGGTGCCTGATTTTCGGCACGTCCAGGCCGTTGCGCTGCAGGCTGCGGTGCGCCACATTGCCCACGGCCACCACGGTTTCGATGGAAAACGCCTCGATCAGCGCCTGCCAGAACGGAGTCCCCAGGGCAGCTTCGGATGCCCGCGGCGTGCGGTTGGACAGCGGCCGCCCGGGCACGTGGGTGTGCCACGGGCAGGCGCTCCACAGCAGCGGCAGGAACTCCAGCTCCGCAAGGACCTGCCACATCACCGTGGCCGTCGGCTCGGCGGCTATGCCTTCGAAGTCTGCCGGAAGCACGTACCCCTTCCCGGGCCCAAACAGCCCAAACTCGTTGGCAGGGCCTTCGAGCATGGACCGGTTCGTGAAGGGAATCCCGGTGATCCTCATGCCCCTGTACCCGGGGGCTTCGCCCAGCAGCAGGACCTTTGGGGGGCGGTCCTGCATCTCCCGCAGATAGAGCTCCAGGTTCCGGCGGCGCTGCGCATTTCCAGGCACGGTGTGGTCAAAGAAGTTGTTGCAGTCCGGCCCGGTGGGCACGGACGCCAGCCGGTCGATGAAGGCCTTGATGGAAGAAGCAGTCATCCGCCAGACCGCTCCGATACGGCAGCCACGCGCCCGGCAGCTGCTTGGTCCGATCGTTTGGTCACCAGTCGATTCCTCCCTGCCGGAGTGCGCCTGAGTTCGCCTGAGTGCGAAGAAGAATCCTGCGCCCTACCAGCGGGGGTGGATCGTTTCGCGGAAGTAGCGGTCATAGATTTCGCGGACGCCGACGTCGAACGTTGCGTCTATGCCGCTGACACCCGCCGCGCCGGCATTGGAGCGAGCCTGGTCCACGTTCCGCGCGCCCGGGATCACCGTGCTGACGCCGTCCTGCGCCGCGATCCAGGCGATGGCCGCCTGGGCGGTGCTGACGCCGTCGGGCACCAGTTCCTCGAACTCAGCCACCGCTTTGAGGCCTTCTCCGAAGTCCACGCCGGAGAAGGTTTCCCCGACGTCGAACGCCGATCCGGTGCGGTTATAGTTCCGGTGGTCGTCCTGCGCGAACGTCGTCTCCGCGGTGTATTTGCCGGAGAGCAGTCCGGAGGCGAGCGGGACACGGGCAATGATGCCCACTCCGGCCGCCTCGGCAGCCGGCAACACGTCATCCAGCGGCTTGAGCCGGAAGGCGTTGAGGATGATCTGCACGGTGGCCGTGCCGTCGTGGCGCATCGCTTCGAGGGCTTCCTCGGTCCGCTCCACGCTGACGCCGTAGTTGCGGATGGCCCCCTCCGCCACGAGCGTGTCCAGCGCGTCGTAGACCTCGTTGTTGCTGTACACCGCGGCGGGCGGGCAGTGCAGCTGGACCAGATCCAGCTGCTCGACGCCCAGGTTGCGGCGCGACCGGTCCGTCCATTCGCGGAAGTTGGCGAGGTTGTAGTTCTCCGGCCGCTGCTCCAACCGCCGGCCCATCTTGGTGGCCACCGTGATGTCCAGGCCGGGGTTGCCTGCCAGGAACATGCCGATGGCCTGCTCGCTGCGGCCGTCGCCATAGACGTCCGCGGTGTCGAAGAACGTGACACCCGCTTCGGCGGAGGCCGCCAGGATGGCCTGCGCCTGCGCGGGGTCCACGTTGCCCCAGTCCGCGCCGAGCTGCCAGGTACCCAAGCCGACGGTGGAGACGTTTCGTCCGGTTTTGCCCAAGAGTCGTTGTTCCATCGTCCGACTATAGGCCGTTAGCGACCTCAAAGCGGGGGAACCAGCCCTGCTTCCTTCAGGCCCAGGTAGATCTTGTCCCGGGAGATGGGCAGCTGGGAGAACCTCACGCCGGTGGCGTTCCGGATAGCGTTCGCGAGCGCCGGCGCCACCGGGTTGAACGGGCTCTCGCTCATCGACTTCGCGCCCAGCGGGCCCAGCTTGTCGCTGGTGTCGGCGAAGTACACCTCGCTGCGCGGCACGTCGGCGAAGGAGGGGACGTGATATTGCCGCAGGACGTCAGTGGTGACGCGGCCGGCGTCGTCCACTGCGATCTCCTCGTAGAGCGCAGAGCCGAGGGCCTGCGCGATCCCGCCTTCGATCTGGCCGCGGCACTGGCGCGGGTTGACCACGACGCCGGCGTCGGCCGCCTGCACGCTCTGCAGGATCCGCAGCTCCCCCGTCCCGGTGTTCACCGCCACCCGGAAGCCCTGGACATTGAACGCCACGGAACGCGGCGTTCCGCCCCAGCGTCCCTCGGCGGCGAGCTCGACGCCGGCCTGCTCCGCGGCGTCGTAAATCTCCGTCAGGGGCACCCGGGTTCCCTCGCAGACCACGGCGTCCCCGTCCAGGACGCAGCCGGAGGGCGGCACGCGGCGGATGCCGGCGGCGAAGGCGCGGATGCGGAGAGCAAGGTCCTCTGCGGCGGCCAGCGTCGCTTTGCCGGCCACCACGGTGCCGGCAGATCCGAACGCACCGGAATCGTGGTCCACCAGGTCGGTGTCGGACTGCCGGAGGGTGACGCGGGCGGCGGAGGTGGACAGCGCGGTGGCCGCGAGCTGCGCGTGGACGGTGGTGGTGCCGTTGCCGAATTCTGCCGTCCCGACGTCGGCGGCGTATGTCCCGTCGGGCAGGAGCCGGAGCCTGGAGTGGGCAAAGTGGCCGCGTGGCGGGACGGTGTCGATCATGGACAGGGCAGTCCCCTCCCCGAGGACCCAGTCCGGTCCCAGGCTGTCGGGGCCGGCCGCGCGGTAGCGTTCCCGTCCGCGAGCCAGGGCGTCCTCCACCAGCTTCGTGCACTGGTCCAGGCCGTAGCTGCCGTAGCGGACGTCCTCCTGGGGCTCGTCGCGGATGGACAGCATGTCATCGCCTTCCCGGACCATGTTCCGGCGGCGGAACTCCAGGGCGTCCATGCCGATCCCTGCCGCGAGCTCGTCGATGCCGGATTCGATCGCGAAGATCATCTGGCTGAGCCCGTAGCCGCGGAAGGCACCGGACGGAACGGTGTTTGTGTACACGGCGTGGGCATCCACTTTTTTGTTGGCGCACCGATACACGGCCAGCGATTCGCCGCAGCCGTGGAACATGACCCCGGTCGCGTGGTTGCCATAGGCGCCCGTGTTGGTGAGCACCTCCAGCTGGAGTGCGGTCAGCCTCCCGTTGCGGCTGGCGCCGGCCTTGAGGTGGATGGTGAAGGGATGTTTGGTGGTGGCGGCGGTGAACTGTTCTGTCCGGGTGAATTCAAGCTGCACGGGGCGGTTGAGCTTCAGGGCGGCCAGCGCCACGACGTCCTCCGTGAGCACCTCCTGTTTGCCGCCAAAACCGCCGCCCACACGTCCGGCCACCACCCTGATCTGCTCTTCCGGCAGGCCGAATACCCGGCCCAGGGTGCGCCGCACCAGGAACGGGACCTGGCTGGAGGTGCGGATCAGCAGCCGCCCGTCACCGCCGATGGAGGCGATGGCGGCATGGGTTTCGAGCGCCATGTGCTGCACCCGTTGGGTCCTATAGCTGTGTTCGTGGATGAAGTCCGCCGCGGCGAACCCGGCCGACATATCGCCGAGCTCGGAATGCAGTTCCGCGACGACGTTCCGCTCCGGCCGGCTGATGCGGGCCGTGGCTGCGTCCTTGTCCCCGTGGAGGGCGGGGGCGCCGGGGAGCATGGCATTCTCCGGGGTGAAGACGGCGTCCAGCACCTCGTAGTCGACCTTCAGGGCCCGCACGCCTGCCTCGGCCGCCGCCACCGTGCCGGCGACGACGGCGGCGACGCGCTGGCCGGTGAAGCGCACAACGTCGTCGAACACGCGGGTGTCGTCCGGGTCGTCGGTGTAGAGCTCGTGCTGCGCGGTCGAAAACAGCTGGGCCGGGGAGTCCTTGTGGGTGAAAACCGCCGCGACGCCGGGAATCGCCAGCGCGGCTGCTGCGTCGATGGAGCGGATCCGGGCGTGGGCATGCGGGGAGCGCAGCAGTTTCGCGTGCAGCAGCCCGGGCAGCTCTTCGGCCGGGACGTCCAGGGTGTAGCGGGCCTGCCCCGTGACGATGGCGAGGGCCGCCGGCGCAGGAGCGTCGTCGCCCAGCTGTCCCAGGCGGGGCTCCGGCCCGCCGGGGCCCTCAGTTGCAGGCTCCGGACCGGAGGTGTCCGGGCCTGAGGCGTGGGGGGTTGAGGTGACCGGGCGGCTCCCCGTCCCGCAGACGGCGTCCTCGATCGCCCTGTACCCGGTGCACCGGCACAGGTTGCCCTTCAGGTTCCGCGGCAGGTCCGCCTTCTGCGCGTCATCGAACGTTGCGGCGGTCATCACCATGCCGGCCGTGCAAAAACCGCACTGGAAGCCCTGCCGGTCCAGGAATTGCTGCTGCATCGGATGGAGCGCGGTGCTGTTGGGGTCATCCGCTCCGCCGGAGGCGCTGGCGGCAGCCAATCCCTCCACCGTTGTGACCGCCCGGCCTTCCGCGCGGACGGCGGGATAAATGCAGCTGTGCACCGGGACCCCGTCCACGTGCACCGTGCAGGCGCCGCAGTCGCCGGCGTCACAGCCCTTTTTCACGCCCAGGTTTCCCTGCTCGCGAAGGAACGTGCGCAGGCACTGGCCGGGGCGGGGTTCGGCCTGCGCCGGGACCCCGTTGATCTCGATTCTGCCGTCGAACTCCACTGTCATGTTCAGGCCCCTTCCGTCCGGGACCCGGCGCCGGGCGGCTCTGTCCGCGGGCTCTGTCCGCGGGGGCGCTGTCCGCGGGGAATGGGACCGCGGCGGCCAGAAGTCGCCGGAGATACGCAGCGGATCGCGGCCTGCCGGGGCGGCGAGTTCGGCCCGGATTTCGTGGGCCAGCCGGTACGTCATGTCCTTGCGCCAGGCCGGCAGGCCGTGGACGTCGTCGTGGTACAGCGCATCGGGGATCGCGGCATCCAGGGCCTCGGAGAGAGAATCAGTGAGGTCGCCGGCGAGCGCCGCCGCGGAGGACGTCAGGCGCAGCTGCACCGGGCGTTTGGTGGCTGCGGTGACGGTCAGCACCAGGGCGCCGTCGGCGTCGAGCCTTCCGATGAGCAGCACCGCGGACCGGCCCAGGTTGCTCAGCGACAGCCGGCGGAAGGCCACCCGGGAGGACAGTGCCGCCGCCGGCAGGCTCACGCTGCGCAGGAGCTCGCCGGGAGCCAGGGAATTCGTTCCGTCGCCCGTCACGAACTCCAGCACCGGGAGCGTGCGGCGGGCGCCGCCGGGGCCCAAAATCGTGGCCGTGCCCTCGAACGCCGCGCAGAGCGAAATCATGGGCCCGGCCGGCAGGGAGGTGCACAGGTTGCCGCCCACCGTGGACATGGTCCAGACCTTGAAGGAGGCGACAAAGGACTCGCAGCAGGGCCGGATGAGCTCCACGCCGGGCCAGTCCGCGGCCAGTCCCCGGCCGGGGCCCGAATCGGGGAACGCAGCCAGTTGCGCGATGGTGCAGGTGGCCGCCAGCTCGATGCCGGCCGCCGAGACGGCCAGGGGTGTCCAGTCCGCGGAGCCGAGGTCCAGCAGACGCCGGGGCGCTTCCGGTCCGGTGCCGGGGCTCCCGGTGGAGAAAAGCACGGTGCCCCCGGCGAGCCAGGCGTCGCCCTCGCGCCACTGCGCCGGATCCGCGGTGTGGACCACGGCCTCGACGGTGTTCAGGTCCATGCGGCCTCCCGGGGTTGCAGCATGCCGGTGCTAGTACTCGGTCCGGGACTCGAGCGAGTTCCAGGCGGTGAAAGGATCCAGGGCCGCGGGGGCTTGCGGGCCGGTCAGTTCCAGCCTGCCGACAGGCATGAGCGCGTCGCGCTGATCGTTTTCGAAGTATTCGTAGAAGACGGCGTCATCGAACCCCGCGGACGCGGCATCGTGCCTGTCCGCGGCGAACACCACACGCGACACCCGCGCCCACAGCGCGGACGCCAGGCACATGGGGCACGGCTCGCAGCTGCAGTAGAGCGTGGCTCCGCTGAGTTCGAACGTGCCCAGTTCGCTGCAGGCCCGCCGGATGGCCGTGACCTCGGCGTGCGCCGTGGGATCGTTGGCGGCGGTGACGCGGTTGGCGCCTTCGAACACCTGCCCGTCCGCAGTAACCACCACTGCGCCGAACGGGCCACCGCCGTTCAGGACGTTGGCCATGGCCAACTCGATGGATCTCGCCAGGAACTTCTGGGCCGTATCGGACGTCGTCATGCTGCCACTCCCTGCCTGCGGAAGCCGGTACACCGTTGCGGGAATGCAAGGGACGGGTGCGACGGTGACAGTCTTCAGCATGTGCCTTGAAGGATGCGCCTGGTAGATAGCTTCCCGGGTCCGGGCTGCCCGCCGTTGGCAAGATTGAGAGTAGCACCGGGGCCTGCGCACGGCGCGGCCTATTTCGTGGAAGCCCGGTTTCCGTTATGTGAAATCTCCTTATCCGGGTCTTCACGCCAATCCCGGGCCCTCCTGGCCGCACTCGATTCTTTCGAAAAGTCATGTACACAAGGGCCTGGGCCCGGCTACGCTGGAGCCCACTTCGTGGCCCGGGAGTCGTAGCCCAGGCCACGTAACCTGGGAGCAGCAGGCAGGGTCGTAATGAGCTGGCATCAACTGATGTCGGCTCTTTTTTGTGGACGGACGGAACAAGAAACGCGCGGGAAACGGCGCTTAATTTCTATGTGGGACTGTGGTGCCGCATACCTGAAGTTGGGAATCAGACCATGAGCAACAAGATCGTCCTCGGCCAGAACCAGTACGGAAAAGCCGAAGTCCGGGTCGTCAAGATCACCCGGGATACCCGCCGCCATGAGATCGAAGACCTGAACGTCACCTCGCAGCTGCGCGGGGACTTCGCTGCGGCACACCTCGACGGCGACAACAGCCACGTGGTGGCCACAGACACCCAAAAGAACACGATCTACGCGTTCGCCCGGGACGGGATCGGCGCCCCGGAAACCTTCCTGCTGCGGCTCGGCAAGCACTTCACCTCGAACTTTGACTGGGTCACCGGCGGCCGCTGGGCGGCAGAGTCGTACAAATGGGACCGGATCCAGGCCCACGGGTCCGGGCACCACCACTCGTTCGTCCGCAGCGGCCAGGAAGTCCGCACCGCGGTCCTGGTCCGCGACGGCCGCGATGAGCACCTCATCGCCGGGCTGAAGGACCTCACCGTGCTGAAGACGACCCAGTCCGGGTTCAGCGGCTTCCCGCGGGACAAATACACCACCCTCCCGGAAACGGCGGACCGCATCCTCGCCACGGACGTCTCGGCCCGCTGGCGTTTCAGGACCGGCACCGACTTTGGCACGTTCGACTTCAACAAGAGCTACGAGGACGTCAAGGCCCTGCTGCTGGAGGCATTCAGCGAAAAGTACTCCCACGCCCTGCAGCAGACCCTCTTCGACATGGGGGCCAAGGTCCTGGCAGCGCACCCCGAGATCGACGAGATCAAATTCTCCATGCCCAACAAGCACCACTTCCTCGTCGACCTCTCGCCCTTCGGCCTCGACAACCCCAACGAGGTCTTCTTTGCCGCCGACCGCCCCTACGGCCTGATCGAGGCCACGGTCCAGCGCGAAGACACCAGCCCCGCCGACATCGCCTGGCACGGGATCGCCGGCTTCTGCTAACGCCACGGACCGCCGGCACTGCCGCCGCCGGCGGTGCCTAGGAGTAGTGTGAGCGGCCAAAGAGAAGTGTGAGCGGCCCAGGAAGGACCAGAAATGACTCTCGTCGTCACCGATCCCCACCCCGTCGACCGGGCCGGAGAAATCCTGACCCCGGAGGCTCTCGCCTTCGTCGAAGAACTCCACGTCCGCTTTGCCGGAACCCGCGCCGAGCTGCTCAAGGCCCGCGCCCGCAAGCGGGAGCACGTGGCCCTGACCGGCCGCCTGGACTTCCTGCCGGAGACCGCGGAGATCCGCGACGCCGACTGGAGCGTGGCTGTGGCGCCCGCGGCCCTGCAGGACCGCCGGGTCGAAATGACCGGGCCGGCCGCCCCGGCCAAAATGGCCATCAATGCGCTGAACTCCGGCGCCAAGGTGTGGCTCGCCGACCTCGAGGACGCCAGCACGCCCACCTGGTCCAACGTGGTCGAATCGATCCTCAATCTCCGGGACGCGGCCGACGGCACCCTGAAATACACCTCGCCCGAAGGCAAGGAATACGCGCTGCGCACTGACGCCCCGCTCGCGGTGGTGGTGACCCGGCCACGCGGCTGGCACATGGGCGAACGGCACCTGCTGATCGGCGGGGAACACACCATCGGCGCCCTGGTGGACTTCGGCCTGCACTTCTTCCACACCGCCAAGCGGCTCGTGGCAAACGGTCAAGGCCCCTACTACTACCTGCCCAAGATGGAGAGCCACCTCGAGGCCCGGCTGTGGAACGAGATCTTCGTCTTCGCCCAGGACTACGTCGGCATGCCGCAGGGCACCGTCCGCGCCACGGTCCTGATCGAGACCATCCCGGCAGCGTTCGAGATGGATGAGATCCTCTTCGAACTCCGCGACCACGCCTCCGGCCTGAACGCCGGCCGCTGGGACTACCTGTTCAGCATCATCAAATACTTCCGCGACGCCGGTGCGAGCTTCGTGCTGCCCGACCGCGCCACCATCGCCATGACCGCGCCGTTCATGCGGGCGTACACCGAGCTCCTGGTCAAGACCTGCCACCGGCGCGGGGCCTTTGCCATGGGCGGCATGGCAGCGGTGATCCCGAACCGGCGCGAACCCGACGTGACGGCCCAGGCCTTCGAGAAGGTGCGCGCGGACAAGACCCGCGAGGCGAACGACGGCTTTGACGGCTCCTGGGTGGCGCACCCGGACCTGGTGCCTGTCTGCCGCGAGGTGTTCGACGCCGTCCTGGGCGGGCGGCCCAACCAGCTGGACCGGCAGCGCCCGGAGGTCAGCGTCACCGCCGAGCAGCTCCTGGACATCCGATCCGCCCAGGGCCAGGTGACCGAGGGCGGCCTGCGTTTGAACCTCTACGTCGCCGTCGCGTACACCGCCGTCTGGATCTCCGGCAACGGCGCCGTCGCCATCCATAACTTGATGGAGGACGCCGCGACGGCGGAAATCTCGCGGTCCCAGGTCTGGCAGCAGATCCGCAACCGTTCGGTGCTTGCCGACACCGGCCGGACCGTCACCCGCGAGCTGGTGTCTGCCATCCTGGCCGAAGAGACCGGGAAACTCCGGGCCGAGGTGGGCGAGGACGCGTTCGCGAAGCACTACCTGCCCGCCAGCAAGCTCATCGGCGGCCTCTGCCTGTCCGAGGACTACACCGATTTCCTCACCACGCCGGCGTACGAGCTGGTGGACTGAACGCATGGCAGCCTCCTCGGCCAGCGCCGGGCAGCATACACCGGGCCGTTCACCAAACGGGTCACCAATCCAGGGTCCGGTGAGGCAGGGTCAGGTGAGCCCGGCGCTCTCGGCGGCGGACCTTGCCCGGATCGATGCGCGGCTCGCGGCCACCGACCGGCTGCTGGAGCGTGGCTACCCGGGCGACGACGGCTCCCGCCAGCCCGTGCACACCGTCTACGTTCCGGCCGACCGTTTCGGCCCGGACTTCACCGCGGACTGGGGCGCCCAGGCGTTGGCCGCAACCGATGCCCACGGCGGGCTGGAACGGCTCGGCACCCTGCTCGGCCAGGACCCCGAGCTGGCCGCCGCCGTCGCGCCGCGGGTCCGGGCCAAGCTCTCACACGAGCCGATCGAGGACCTTCGGCTGGACTTTGAGGACGGCTTCGGGGACCGGGGCGACGACGCCGAGGACGCCGCCGCAGTTGCCGCGGCGTCCGTCGTGGCCGCCGCCGTCGCCGCCGGCACCGCGCCGCCGTTCATCGGGATCCGCTTCAAGTGCTTCGAGGCCGCCACCCGCGCGCGGGGCCTGCGGACCCTGGATCTTTTCGTGTCGCAGCTGGCCGCGGCCGGCGAACTGCCGGACGGGCTCATCCTCACCTTGCCCAAGGTCACCACGGTGGCCCAGGTGGAGGCCATGGCCTTCGCCGTGTCCCGCCTCGAGGAAGCCCATTCGTTGCCCGCGGGCCGGCTCCGCTTTGAGGTTCAGGTGGAAACCCCGCAGCTGATCCTGGGCCCGGACGGAACCTCTCCGGTGGCGCGCTTGCCGCACGCTGTGCCCGGCAGGATCAGCGGGCTGCACTACGGCACCTACGACTATTCGGCGTCGCTGCAGATCTCCGCCGAATACCAGTCCATGGAACATCCCGTGGCGGACTTCGCCAAGGAAGTCATGCAGCTTGCCGCGGCAGGCACCGGGATCCGGCTCTCCGACGGGTCCACCAACATCCTCCCGGTGGGCGGGAACGTGGAGCAGGCCTGGCAGCTCCACGGCCGGCTGGTCCGCCGCTCGCTGGAACGCGGCTACTACCAGGGCTGGGACCTCCACCCGGCGCAGCTGCCCAGCCGGTTCGCCGCGACCTACGCCTTTTACCGGCAAGGGTTCCCCGCCGCCGCTGCCCGGCTCCGCCATTACGTGGAACAAACCGCCGGCGGCGTCCTGGATGAGCCCGCCACCGCCCGCGCCCTGGCGGCCTTCGTGCTCCGCGGCGTCCAGTGCGGCGCCGTCGGTGCCGACGAAGTCCTGGCGCTGGCCGGCGTCGGGCTCCCCCAACTCACCGTGCTGGCCCATCCCCGGCTGGCCGCCACCTCCGCCTCCTCAGCAGAAGGAACGCACCCATGAGCAACTATTTCTACCCTGAGGGCGGGCTTCCGCCGCAGACCCAACTCCTCACCGACCGGGCCGTGGTCAAGGAGGCCTACACGGTCATCCCGAAGGGCGCCCTCCGGGACATCGTCACGAGCAAGCTTCCCGGCTGGACCAACACCCGCTCCTGGATCATTGCCCGGCCCATCGCCGGTTTCGCTACGACGTTCGCGCAGCTGATTGTCGAGGTGGGACCGGGCGGCGGCGCGGAAAAGCCCGAGCCGGAGGCCGGCGTCGAAGGCGTCATCTTCCTGACCAAGGGCGCCCTGGCACTGACCCTCGAGGGGGAAGTCCACCAACTCGGAGAGGGGAGCTACGCCTACCTCGCCGCGGGGGCCCGGTGGTCCGTGGCGAACGAGTCCGGGGAGATCGCGAGCTTCCAGTGGATCCGGAAGGCCTACGAACCGCTGACCGGCCACACGGCAAAGTCCTTCGTGACCCGGGACCAGGAAGTCGAACCGCGGCCCATGCCCGGTACCGACGGCGCCTGGGCCACTACCCGTTTCGTGGACCCGGAGGACCTTGCCCACGACATGCACGTCAATATCGTCACCTTCAAGCCCGGGGCTTCCATCCCGTTCGCGGAAACCCACGTCATGGAACACGGGCTCTTCGTCCTGGAAGGCAAAGCCGTCTACCGGCTCAATGACGACTGGGTGGAGGTGGAGGCCGGCGACTTCATGTGGCTGCGTGCCTTCTGCCCCCAGGCCTGCTACGCCGGCGGCCCGGGTGACTTCCGGTACCTGCTGTACAAGGACGTCAACCGCCAGATCCGGCTGACCTGAAACCGGAGCCGGGAGCACTTGTGGCACAGGCGATCCTTGCTAGCCTGATGCTGTGAGGTACGAATCCCTGTGGATCGGAATGCTCCTTGGCGCGGCCCTCGGCTTCGCAATCGGGGTCACCACCGTCGACAAGCCGTTCACGGGCTTGCTGATCGGTGTGGCGCTCGGCGCCCTCGTGGGCCTGGCGGCCCGGAAGGACCCCAGGAAACGGTAGGGATGCCCGCCGCCGGGACCCCCGAAGCCATGCCCCTTGGCTCTCCGACCACCTGCCGCCCTCACCGGAAGAACCCGCAATGACGTACACCGTGAACTGCTCCATCCTCCTGACGGAGCTCCCGCTTCTGGAACGCCCGGCCGCGGCGAAGGCCGCCGGTTTTGACGCCGTCGAATTCTGGTGGCCCTTCGGCACCTCGGTCCCCACCGACGTCGAGGTTTCCCGGTTTGAGAACGCCATCGCCGACGCCGGCGTGCAGCTCACGGGCCTGAACTTCAACGCAGGCGACATGCCCGGCGGCGACCGCGGCTTGGTCTCCTGGCCGGCACGCTCCACCGAATTCCAGGACAACATCGACGTCGTCGCCGGCATCGGCGAGCGCCTCGGCTGCAAGGCCTTCAACGCCCTCTACGGCAACCGCGTTGACGGTGCATCCGCGCAGAGGCAGGACGCCCTTGGCGCCGAGAACCTCGCGACGGCGGCTGCCGGCGTCGCGAGCATCGGCGGCACTGTGCTCCTGGAACCGGTCAGCGGCGCACCACGCTACCCGCTGCTCAAGGCCCAGGACGCCCTCGACGTCATCGCCCGGGTCAAGCGGGAATCCGGCGCGGAGAACATCAAGCTCCTCGCCGACTTCTACCACCTGGCCGTGAACGGTGAGGACGTCGCCGCCGTCATCGAAAAACACGCCAGCGACTTCGGCCACATCCAGATCGCCGACAACCCCGGCCGCGGGGCTCCCGGAACCGGGCAGCTTCCGCTCGGCGAATGGGTCGCCCGCAGCCGCGCCCTCGGCTACCAGGGCTACATCGGCCTGGAATACAAGGAACCGGCGGAAACGGCGTTCAACTGGGCCCTCCGTGCCTGAAGACACCTACGACGTCGTCTTCCGCGGCCGGCAGGTGCTGACCACCGACGGCATCGCCGCGCGGGAAGTCGGCCTCCGCGACGGCGTGATTGCCGCGATCGAGCCGCTGGGCACCGGACTATCCGGCCGTGAAGTCATCGATCTCGCCGGCGACGAAACCCTCCTGCCGGGCCTCGTGGACACCCACGTGCACGTCAACGAGCCCGGCCGCACCGAGTGGGAGGGCTTCGCGTCCGCCACCCGGGCGGCGGCGGCCGGCGGCGTCACCACCATCATCGACATGCCGTTGAACAGCATCCCGCCCACCACCTCCGTGGCCGGCCTTAAGCTCAAGCGCGAGGCGGCCGGGGGCCAGGTGTTCGTGGACGTCGGGTTCTGGGGCGGGGCCGTCCCGGGCAACAGGCACGAGCTGCGGCCGCTGCACGACGAGGGCGTCTTCGGCTTCAAATGCTTCCTGCTGCACTCCGGTGTGGACGAGTTCCCGGACCTGTCAGCGGACGAGATGGAAGCGGACATGGCCGAGCTCCAGTCCTTCGACTCGCTCATGATCGTCCACGCTGAAGACTCCCACACGATCGATCACGCGCCCCGCCCGGGCGGCGGCCGCTACGCCACATTCCTGGCGTCCCGACCGCGCGGAGCCGAGAACAAGGCCATCGCCGAGGTCATCGAGCGGGCCCGCCGTACCGGCGCCCGCGCCCACATCGTTCACCTGTCGTCCTCCGACGCGCTCCCCATGATCGCCGCCGCCAAGCGCGACGGCGTCCGCCTCACCGTCGAGACGTGCCCGCACTACCTGACGCTGACTGCCGAGGAAATCCCGGACGGCGCCACGGCCTACAAGTGCTGCCCGCCGATCCGCGAAGCCGCCAACCGCGAACTGCTGTGGGCCGGGCTTCTGGACGGCACCATCGACTGCATCGTCTCGGACCACTCCCCGTCCACCCTGGATTTGAAGGACCTGGAGAACGGGGACTTCGCCGTGGCCTGGGGCGGCGTCTCCTCGTTGCAGCTGGGCCTGTCGCTGGTCTGGACCGAGGCCCGGCACCGCGGCATCGCGCTGGAGCAGGTTCTCTCGTGGATGGCGGCCAAGCCGGCCCAGTTCGCCGGCCTGCGCAACAAGGGCCAGTTGGCGCTCGGGTACGACGCCGATCTCGCCGTGTTTGCCCCGGACGAGGGGTACGTCGTGGATGCCTCCAGGCTCAGGCACAAGAACCCCATCACCCCCTACGACGGGAAGGACCTTTCCGGCGCCGTCCGGCAGACCTACCTCCGCGGCACCCTGGTCGACGGCCGGACGCCGACCGGCAGGCTGATCCGCCGCGGCGGCGCATGAACCCGCGTCTGGCCCGCGCCCGGTCCGCGCCTGGTCCGCGCCGCATTCGGTTTTCTGCCCCGCTTTAGGACGAAGGCCCCGCGGATCCGCGGTGCGCTGGTCCGGTTCCGACGCAGTTTTCCGATAACGCCGCGCTAGAAGAGGGCGCCCGCGACGGCCTGCGTCAGCTCATGGATCACCTCGGTGCGTTCCGGGACGTCGCTCAAGTCCTGGCCCCTGGTGTAGATGACCAGCGCGTATGCGGTGTTGCCCTGCGCGAGGACCGCGGCGTCGTGCAGTTCATCGTCCAGGAGCCCGTACTTGTGGAAGACCGTGATCCCTTCCGGAACGGCGGCGGGAATGAGCGTTTCGTAGTTGGTGTCCTGCATATAGGACAACAGCTGGGCGGTGTGCCCGGCCGTCAGGAGCGTCCCGGAATAGACCCCCGCCAGGATCGTCGCCATTTCCGCCGGTGTCAGCGTGTTGGTCGCGGGGTCATAGCTCACGCCCAGCGATGCCGCGTACTCCGTCAGCTGCTCATGGCCCACGGCATCCATGATCAGCGACCACGAGTCGTTGTCGCTCTGCTGGATCATCTCCCGGAGCTGGAAGCCGGCGGTGTAGCTCCCCAACGGGTCATCGATGCTGGCCGCCCCGGTTTCGACCAGGTGGTAGTACGCCGCCGCGGCCAGCACTTTGGCTGTGCTCGCCGCCACGAACTCCTCCCGGACCCCGTATTCGTGGACGTCCGCGGCGCCGGGAGCCTGGGAGAGGTCGACCAGCGCCACGCCGATCTCATACTGGCTGTTGGCATCGAGAATGGCCTTGATACGCGCGTCCAGGGCCTCGTCCACCGTTCCCGGCGCCGGACCGGATGCCTGGGCCGACGCATCGGGGCTGGCCGACGGCGATGAGCTGGCCCCCGCCGTCGGCGCGGCAGTCGGTGCGGCAGACGCCGTGGGATTCACCGCAGCCGAGCGGGCTTCCGCGGAGGAATAGATGCCTGCGGCCAGCACGACCGCCAGCGCTGCGGCACCGGCCGTCAGGGCCATGGCCCGGACCCGGCCAGGCGCCGGCTGCCGTCCCGTGGCCGTGCCCCGGGATCCGAATCGTCGCTGCCTTGGAGTCTGCTGTTCCATAATGGCTCCAAGCTAGCCACGGCAGCTATGCCCGAGCTATGAAATAGCTGTCAGGCCGGGGGGTCCCCAGGCCGGCCCGGACAGGTCCCGGGCAGGCCCAGGCGGCGGAATACAGCCTCGGTCCACGATGTTGTGCATCACAGACCCGTTGTTCACCCCCCACCCCCCCGAAGGATCATCATGAGCGCAAACATGACCGTCAAGCTTCAGCCCGGCACCCCGGCCCCGGATTTCACCCTCCCTGACGCCGAAGGCAAGCCGGTTGCCCTGGCCGACTACCGCGGCAAGAACGTCATTGTGTACTTCTACCCGCAGGCGGCAACTCCCGGCTGCACCACCGAGGCTTGCGACTTCCGCGACAACCTCGCGTCCCTGCAGGGCTCCGGCTACGAGGTCCTGGGCATCTCCCCCGACGCCCCCGAGGCCCTCGCCCATTTCACCGGCGACTTCGCCCTGACCTTCCCGCTCCTTGCCGACGAGGACCACGCCGTGGCCCTCGCCTACGGCGCGTGGGGCGAGAAGCTGGTCCACGGCGAGGTCACGGAGGGCATCGTCCGCTCCACCGTGGTGCTGGACCCCGAGGGCAAGGTCAAACTGGCGCAGTACCAAGTCAAGGCCCAGGGGCACGTGGCGTCGCTCAAGGAAGCACTGGGCGTCTAACGCTGCACCGCTCCGCGGCGTCGCCGCGGGGGATTCGGACCACCGCGGCGGAATCGGACAGATGCAGCGCGGATCCGCGGCGCGCGGGTCCCATAGCTGCCCGCCGGTCCGAAACCGCCGCGGAATAGTTCTCCACATCCGCCGCGCCGGTGGTTGTCCGGCCCCGGCAGCGCGGGCCACCATCGGGGCATGGACCTACCCCGACTTATTCTCAGCAGCGACCTCGCGCGCCTCGGCGCGGACGCACGGGGCCGTGCACGGCAGGCGGAATCCGGGCAGCTCCGGCGCATCAGGCAGGGCGTCTACGTCCGGGCGCAGGAGTGGGAGGCGCTGCCGCCGTGGGACAGGTATCGGGTCCTCATCCGGGCGGCGGCTTCGACATTGCGGAGCCGGACCGTCTTCTGCCGCCAGTCCTCCGCCGTGCTGTGGGACATGCCGGTGCTGGGCCACAGCCATCTGGTGCACGCCTGCACGTCCGACGGCGGCGGCGGGCGCTCGCGCGCCGGGGTCCGCCGGCATCTGGTCGATTTGGGCTCGGTGCAGATCGAGGAACGTCACGGGCTCCTGGTCACGGACCGTGTCCGGACAGCACTGGACCTGGCCGCCTCCGAATCGTTTGAGCAGGGAGTCGCAGTGTTCGACCATGTCCTGGGGCCGCGCCCTGGCACCCTCAGCCGCGGGGAACTCGACGCCGAGTACCTCCGGGGCCGGACACCAGCCGAGGCCCTCACCGACGAGAAACGCCGGGAGGACAGGATTCGGGCCACGGGCCGGCACGTGATCCGTTGGACATGGACGGAGCTGGCCAATCCCGGATCATTCTCCGCATTCCTGGCGGACGCCGGCGTTCCCCGGCAGCCGCTCCCGTCCTGTCGGCGCTGATCATCCCGCCACGCTCCCGGGAAACCGCCACGATATCGGGCACGCGGCCCGGATCCCCGGCGCACCGGTCCGGATGCGGCGCTGCGGTCCGAAAACGCCGCAAAAAACGGTCCGGGCCCTCCCGCCCAGCTAGACCTTGGTTCCCGCCACCACGGTTGCGGTGGACCGGAGCCGGATCGCGCCGTCGTGCTCGTAGCGGCCCAGCAGAGCGAACACATCCGAGCGGATCAGGGCCCGCGACTCCGCGTCCGCCTTGGCCAGCCCCATCGCCACGGTCGTCGCGATGTCGGTCATGAACTCCCAGTAGCTCTCCGGGGATTCGTGCACCAGGTCGGTACTGACCTGGTGCTCGGCCACCTCGGCCAGCCCGGCCTCCTTGAACATGCGGGTCATGAAGCCGGTTGGTGCGCAGCGGAACAGCCCGGGAGTCCCGGCGGGCGGAATGGGCAGTTCCCGGTGCCGGGCAATCGTGCCCAGGACCAGGCTGGCCCAGGGGTTTGCTGCCGCGCGTCCCCAGACGACGGCGCCGACACGGGCGCCCGGCCTGGCGGTGCGCGCCATCTCTGCCATGGCCGCGGACATCACCGGGAAGAACATCAAACCAAAGTGGCTGTACACGGCATCGAACGTGCTGCTCCGGAACGGCAGGGCGGCCGAATCGCACACTTGAAAGTCCAGGTTCTTCAGGCGCCGGGCCGATGCCTTCTCTTCGGCCACCCGGAGCATCCCGGCCGAAATGTCGGTCAGGACCACCCGGCCTTCCGGCACCTGCGCGGCCACGTTGAGGCCAGGCTCCCCCGTGCCTGCCGCGACGTCCAGCACCTCTGAATCGGGGCGGAGCCGGAGCTCCTCGCGGAGGGCGTCGCCGAACGGGGCCTGCCACCCGAGCAGTTCCGCGTCCCATTTCTTCCAGCCCGCCGAGAACTCATCCCAGAGCAAGCGCTGCTCCTCACGAACACGGTCGGCTGAAGCTAACATGGCGGATCCTTAGCTCGTCTGTACCTAGCCCCTAGTCTGCTCCGGGATACGGTCCGCGGCAATGAGTTGAAGGGCAGTAGGCTTAACGGCATGTCTCCCCACGAAACCCCCGGCACAGCAGGCAACGACCCCCAGCGGGAACCGGCACAGGGCAACATTCAGGGCGGCGTTCCGGAGCGCCGCGAGGTCACCGTCCGCCGGGCCCCGAAATATGTGCCCTTCCTGATCCTGGGCGGGCTCCTGGGCGTGGCCGTGGCGGCCATCATCGCCTACGCCCTGCCCGGTGACCCGAGCTTCGACCGCTCCTCGGTCTTCGGCTTCTTCATGGTCCTCTGCGCGGCCGGCGGCGTCATCCTGGGTGCCGCGATCGCCCTGGTCCTGGACCGGCGGAGCGTCCGCCGCGCCGAGCACGCCGTCGTCGAATCCGCACCGGACGCCGACGACGACGAGGGCCGCGACGGCAACCTCCGCTGAGGGGCGTCAGGTCATAAACCGGCCGCCGGAAAAGTCTTAGCGCACATCGTGAGATAATCGACCAGTGGCACGCGGCGATGGAAAACTTTCTCATGATCTTCTCCCAGGCGAAAAAGGCCCTCAGGACGCATGCGGCGTCTTTGGGGTCTGGGCACCCGGTGAAGAAGTAGCAAAACTCACCTACTACGGGCTGTATGCACTGCAGCACCGCGGTCAGGAGTCGGCTGGCATAGCAACCAGCGACGGCAAGCGGATCAACGTCTACAAGGACATGGGCCTCGTTTCCCAGGTCTTCGACGAGACCACGCTGAACACCCTGACCGGGCACCTGGCCGTCGGCCACTGCCGCTATTCCACTACCGGTGCGAGCCACTGGGCCAACGCCCAGCCCACCCTGGGCGCGACGTCCACGGGCACCGTGGCCCTGGCCCATAACGGCAACCTGACCAACACGGCCGAGCTCAAGGCAATGATCGAGGACCGCAACGGCGGAAACCTCAGCGGCGAGATGAAGCAGGGCAACACCTCGGACACCGCCCTGGTGACCGCGCTCCTGGAGGGCGAAGAGGGCAAGTCGCTGGAGCAGACGGCCATGGAGCTGCTGCCCAAGATCAAGGGCGGCTTCTGCTTCGTCTTCATGGATGAGGGCACCCTCTACGCGGCCCGCGACACCTACGGGATCCGCCCGCTGTGCCTGGGCCGGCTCGAACGCGGCTGGGTGGTTGCCTCGGAGCAGTCCGCCCTCGCCACCGTCGGCGCCAGCTTTATCCGCGAAATCGAACCCGGCGAGTTCATCGCGATCGACGAGGACGGCGTACGCTCGCAGCGCTTCGCCGAGGCGACGCCGGCCGGCTGCGTTTTCGAATACGTTTACCTCGCCCGCCCCGACGCCTCCATTGCGGGCCGTTCGGTGTACGAATCCCGCGTCGAGATGGGCCGCCAGCTGGCCCGCGAAAACACCCAGGAAGCGGACATCGTCATCCCGGTGCCCGAATCAGGCACCCCCGCGGCGGTGGGCTACGCCGAGGAATCCGGCATCCCCTTCGCGCACGGCTTCGTCAAGAACTCCTACGTGGGCCGGACGTTCATCCAGCCCTCGCAGACGCTGCGCCAGCTCGGCATCCGGCTCAAGCTCAACGCCCTCGAATCCGTGATCCGCGGCAAGCGTGTTGTGGTGGTGGACGACTCGATCGTCCGCGGCAACACCCAGCGTGCGATCGTGCGGATGCTCCGGGAGGCGGGCGCCGCAAGCGTCCACATCAAGATTTCCTCGCCGCCGGTCAAGTGGCCCTGCTTCTACGGCATCGATTTCGCCTCCCGGGCGGAACTGATCGCCAACGGCGCCACCATCGACGAGATCACCCAGGCCATCGGTGCCGACTCGCTCGCCTACATTTCCGAAGACGGCATGATCGACGCCACCCGGCAGCCGCGCGAGCGTCTCTGCACCGCCTGCTTCACCGGCAAGTACCCGATCGAGCTGCCCGGCGCGGACAAGCTCGGCAAGAACCTGCTTGAGCGCACCGACCTCGGCGGCCTCCCGCCCGCCGCCGGCGCGGCTGCTTCCGCCGCGGCGCCCGCGGCCCCGTCCGGCGCGTCTGATTCCGGTGCGGCCCCCTCCGGTGCGGCGTCCGACGCCGAACCCGGCACCTCCATCGCCGACGATCCGGCCGAGAAGGCCGGCGCCACCGGCTGCGATCCGGGGCCGGACTCCGAATTCGAAGAACTGCTCACCGATGCCGACCGCGTCACCACAGCCGACAAGAAAGAGCCAGTATGACTTCCGCCTCCCCGGCCGCTGACATGAACGCCGCCCAGAACGCCGGCATCACCTACGCCTCCGCCGGCGTCGACGTTGAAGCGGGAGACCGCGCCGTCGAACTCATGAAGGACGCCGTCAAGGCCACCCACAACGCCTCGGTGATCGGCGGCGTCGGCGGGTTCGCGGGCCTCTACGACGTCTCCCGGCTGCTGACCTACAAGCGCCCGCTGCTGGCCACCTCCACCGACGGCGTCGGAACCAAGGTGGCAATCGCCCAGGCCATGGACATCCACGACACCATCGGCTACGACCTCGTCGGCATGGTCGTGGACGACATCGTCGTCGTGGGTGCCGAGCCGCTATACATGACCGACTACATCGCCTGCGGCAAGGTGGTCCCGGAGCGCATCGCCGACATCGTCCGCGGCATCGCGGCCGCCTGCTCGGTCGCCGGCACCGCCCTGGTGGGCGGCGAAACCGCCG
The DNA here is from genome assembly GCF_900168135.1 of Arthrobacter sp. 49Tsu3.1M3. NCBI lineage: Bacteria > Bacillati > Actinomycetota > Actinomycetes > Micrococcales > Micrococcaceae > Arthrobacter > Arthrobacter sp. 49Tsu3.1M3. The sequence goes on along the minus strand of NZ_FUZD01000003.1, from coordinate 169,131 downwards.
AACACCCCGGCCTGCTCGGGGAACACGAGTACGACGTCGCCGGTGCCGCCACCGGCGTTGTCGAGGCCGACCAGCTGCTCGGCCCGGACCGCGTCCGCGCCGGCGACGTGGTGATCGGCATGGCCTCCTCCGGCCTGCACTCCAACGGCTACTCCCTGGTCCGCCGCGTCATCAACCACGCCGGCTGGGCCCTGGACCGCCAGGTCTCCGAACTCGGCCGCACCCTGGGCGAGGAGCTCCTCGAGCCCACCCGCGTCTACGCCGCCGACTGCCTGGACCTTGCCCGCACCTTCCCGGTGAACGGCTCCGCGGGCGGCAAGGCCGTCCACGGCTTCAGCCACGTGACCGGCGGCGGCCTCGCCGCCAACCTCGCCCGCGTCCTCCCGCAGGGCCTGCTGGCCACCGTCGACCGCTCCACCTGGGAGCTCCCGGCCATCTTCAAGCTGGTTTCCGAACTCGGCAACGTCCCGCTGGCCGACCTCGAGCGCACCCTGAACCTGGGAGTGGGCATGGTCGCCATTGTTTCGCCGGAAGCAGCCGACGCCGCCGTGAACCGGCTCAACGACCGCGGCCTGCCGTCCTGGATCATGGGCACCGTCGAGCAGAACTCGGATGCGGTCCTCAAGACCGGCCCGGATTACGTCCAGGGCGCCAAGGGCGTCGACGGCGGCGCCGTCCGGCTGGTCAACGCCTACGCCTAAACGGGCCCAACCTGCGTCGAGTGCTCCCCCGGCCCCCGCGCGCCTCGCGGGCTCGGCCGGGGAACCCCGCCGTCGAGTGCTCCACAACTGCCGTTTTGAGGTCTCAATACGGCAGTTATGGAGCACTCGATGGGTTTAAGCCGCGGTCCTAAACCTCCAGCAGGCTGAAGACGCTGCCCTGCGGATCCTTGAGGGTGGCGATGGTGCCGGCTTCCTCGATCTCGTCCGGTTCGATCAGCACGACGCCGCCCGCGGCCACCGCAGCCTGCACCGCCGCCGCGACGTCGGAGACGCCGAAGTAGACCTGCCACCCCGGCTCGAGGGTGTCCTGGGCGTCGCCGGGAACCCGGGCGATGCCGGCCACCTCGGCGCCGCCCACCATGAGCGTGGTGTAGGTGCCGCCGTCGTCCTGGGGGTATTCGGTGACCTCGTGCCCGAAGAGCTGCTGGAAGAAGCCGACGGCGGCCTGCGGTTCCGGCGTGAGCAGCTCAGCCCAGGCCAGGCTGCCCGCCTCCTGGCTCCGGCCGGCTCCGATGTGGCTGCCGGCCTGCCAGGCCCCGGTGGTTCCGCCGCCGGGTGGGGCGAAGAAGACCATGACGCCGGTGTCACCGATCTCCTCGGGGCCAAATTCAAGGCGCCCGGGGGAATGGGCCAGTTCGGCGGCCAGGTCCCGGGCGTCGTCGACAGCGAAGTACACGTTCCACCGGCCCGGTTCGGCCGCGGCTTCCTGCCGCGGGTTCTGCGGCGCGATCACGGTAACCAGGTCGTCGTCCAGGAAGGCTTTCGCGTAGCTGCGACCGTCCGGGGTGGGCAGGTCCTCATACCGCCAGCCGAAGACCTCCGCGTAAAAGGCCTTCGCCGTCTCCACGTTGGGGGTCTGGAGGTCCGTCCAGCAGAGCTCGCCCTCGGCGAATCCTTTGCGCATGGTCATGGCAGTCCTTCCGGGGCATCGGTGTGGCGGCCGGGAAAATCCGGCACGAACAACCTAGCCCGGCGCCCCGCCGGTGACAACTGCGCCGGCTCATCACGGCGAAGCGCGGGCACGGCGGCCGGCCGCGGAAACGGAAAGCTGCGGGCACAAGAAAGGCCGCCGCCCACGCCTGTTACAGGTGTGGGCGGCGGCCCGAAAATCTTTGGCTGGCACCGCGGTGCCGGATGGATCCCCCGGAGAAAACTGCCGGAAGGAAGCGTCGACTAACCTATGCGACGGGAATCAACCTCGTCGTCGTCGTCTTCCACATCGTCCGCGTACTTATCCACATACGCCGAATAATCCGGTTCCACCGGGTCATCCGCGAAGTGGCTCGTGGCACGACTTCCCGGGCCCGTGAGCTCGCGCTGTAGGGCCGAATAGTCAGTGTTCGGGGAGTAGTACTTGATGTCCCGAGCCTGCTTGGTAGCTTTTGCCTTTTGACGGCCGCGCCCCATGGCGTGACCCCCTTTTGTACTTGGACCGGAGGTGGTCACCTTTTGGCGATCGGTGAGGCCCCGGAATGTTTGGTCAATTTGTCGTACACCTAGATTACATGCTTTCGGCGCCAACTGCTCGCCGGCCCGCCCCCTGTGGACAGTGTGGCGCCTCCCGCAACGGTGGCCGCAGCCACTGGCGCATGCGCGGTGCCGCGCATCTTCGATAGAGTTTCGTGATGTGCGCCCAGAAAAGGGCCGCTACGCCGGGCCTCCAGCCCCGGCAAAGACGCACGGAAGTGGTGAATTTCTCAGTGACCGAAGAGAATCCAAGGAACGACGCCGGGACCATCCCGCCGCCGCCCTCGAGGCCGCCGACGTCCGCCCTGCCCGTCATTACAGCCGACCGCGCGCGGCCCACGAATCCTGCGGCGGCACCCGCAGCGGCGAAACCCACGCGCCCGGCCCTTACCGGCACCGCGTTCGCCGGCACCAGGAAAACGCTCTCACGCACCAAGAAGGCTCTCTCACGGCGGGCACGACCCCTGGTCCGCCGGATCCGCCGGCAGGGGCCAAAGCGGCTCGGCGTGGCCGCGGCCGTCCTCGTGGTGCTTGCGCTCCTGGTCTGGTGGGCTGTGGCCGCAATTGCCGGCAGCGGCCAGGCCTCCGCAGGAAACGACAGCCCGGCCCCCGCCGCTTCGTCGGCGTCCGCCCCCGCAAGCCGCGGGGCGTTGCCGCTGGAAGGCGTCAGCCCCCTGGACTTCCAGCTGCGGGACTGCTTCAAGGACTTCGACCCGGATGCGCAACAGTCCACCGTCGTGGATTGCGCCACCGGCCACTCGGCGCAGCTGGTCGCCGTGGAAAAATACGGGCCAGATGACTCGTACCCCGGCCGGGACCAGCTCAAGCAGAAGGCACGCGATGCCTGCAAGGCGGCACCGCTCACGGCAAAGGCCGGCGACTACGACCTGAGCTACAAGCTGGCCTACCCGAGCCCGCGCAGCTGGGAGATGGGCGACCGGCGGGTCGACTGCTACGCCGCGACAAACGGCGGAAACGTCATCAAGGACTCCCTGCTGCCCTAGGCTTGGCCGCCGGCGCCTACTCCTTGCGCCGGACCGAGAGCCCGGTGCCCGCGCCGCCGCTGGTCAGCTCCCTGTCCCCCAGCCCGCCCATTGTGAGTTCCATCAGGTCCGGCGCGGTGTCCACCAGGACGGTGTCGCCGTCGGCGATGTCGCCGGCCAGGATGGCCTTTGCCAGCCGGTCGCCGATCTCGCGCTGCACCAGGCGGCGCAGCGGCCGCGCGCCGTACGCGGGATCGAAGCCGGATACGGCCAGCCAGGCGCGGGCACCCTCGGTAACTTCCAGGTTCAGCCGGCGGCCCTTGAGCCGCTCGCCCAGCTCCTTGACCTGCAGTTCCACGATCCGGGAGAGCTCCTCCACGCTCAGCGGATCGAACAGCACCACTTCATCGAGCCGGTTAAGGAACTCCGGCTTGAAGGAGGCGTTCACCGTGGCCATGACCGCGTTCTTCTTGGCCGCGGCGTCGAGGTTGGGGTCCACGAGGAACTGGCTGCCCAAGTTCGAGGTGAGCACCAGGATCACGTTGCGGAAGTCAACGGTACGGCCCTGCCCGTCGGTGAGCCGGCCGTCGTCGAGCACCTGCAGGAGGATGTCGAAGACCTCAGGGTGGGCCTTTTCCACTTCGTCGAGCAACAGCACGGAGTACGGGCGCCGTCGCACGGCCTCGGTAAGCTGGCCGCCCTCCTCGTAGCCGACATACCCGGGAGGCGCCCCGACGAGCCGGGCCACGGAGTGCTTCTCCGAATACTCGGACATGTCGATCCGCACCATCGCGCGCTCGTCGTCGAAGAGGAAGTCCGCGAGGGACTTGGCGAGTTCGGTCTTGCCGACGCCGGTGGGGCCGAGGAACAGGAACGAGCCGGTGGGCCGGTTGGGGTCGCTGATCCCGGCGCGGGCGCGGCGCACGGCGTCGGAGACCGCGGCGACGGCTTTCTTCTGGCCGATCAGCCGCTCGCCCAGCACGTGCTCCATGTTCAGCAGCTTCTGGCTCTCGCCCTGGAGCATGCGCCCCGCGGGGATGCCGGTCCAGGCCGAAATCACCTCGGCGATGTCGTCGGCCGTGACCTCGTCGGCCACCATCTGCCCGGACTTGTCCGGCACGGCAGCCTCGGCCTCGGCGGCGGCGTTCAGTTCCCGTTCCAGGGCGGGGATCTCGCCGTAGAGGATCCTGGATGCGGTCTCCAGGTCCCCCTCGCGCTGGGCCTTGTCCGCGGCGGAGCGGAGCTCGTCAAGCTTGGCCCGCAGATCGCCCACCCGGTTCAGGCCCGCCTTCTCTGCCTCCCACCGGGCGTTTAGGCCCGCGAGCTCTTCCTTCTTGTCCGCCATGTCCGCGCGCAGGGCCGCGAGCCGTTCCACCGAGGCGGGATCGGTCTCGCCGGCCAGCGCCAGTTCCTCCATGGTCAGGCGGTCCACCTGGCGGCGCAGCTGGTCGATCTCCTCCGGGGCGGAATCGATTTCCATGCGCAGCCGGGACGCGGCCTCGTCCACGAGGTCGATCGCTTTGTCCGGCAACTGCCGGCCGGAGATGTACCGGTTGGAGAGCGTCGCGGCTGCCACGAGGGCGGAGTCGGCGATGGAGACCTTGTGGTGGGCCTCGTAGCGTTCCTTGAGGCCGCGCAGAATGCCGATGGTGTCCTCCACGCTGGGCTCGCCCACGTAGACCTGCTGGAACCGGCGCTCCAGGGCGGGGTCCTTTTCGATGTTCTCGCGGTACTCGTCCAGCGTGGTCGCACCGATGAGGCGCAACTCGCCGCGGGCCAGCATGGGCTTGAGCATGTTGCCGGCGTCCATGGAACTGTCCCCCGTGGCCCCGGCACCCACCACCGTGTGGAGCTCGTCGATGAACGTGACGATCTGCCCCTCGGAGTTCTTGATTTCCTCCAGGACAGCCTTGAGCCGCTCCTCGAATTCGCCGCGGTACTTCGCTCCGGCCACCATCGAGGCGAGGTCCAGGGCGATCAGCGTCTTGCCGCGCAGGCTTTCGGGCACGTCGCCTTCCACGATCCGTTGGGCGAGACCCTCGACGACGGCGGTCTTGCCGACGCCGGGCTCGCCGATGATGACGGGGTTGTTTTTGGTGCGGCGGCTAAGGACCTGGATGATGCGCCGGATCTCGGCATCGCGGCCAATCACAGGGTCCAGCTTGCCCGAGCGGGCGACCGCTGTGAGGTCCGTACCGTATTTCTCCAGCGCCTGGAACGAGTTTTCCGGGTCCGCGTTGTCCACTTTGCGGTCGCCGCGGACGCCCGGGAGGGCGGCCAGCAGTGCCTCGTGGGAGGCGCCGGCCTCGCGCAGGAGCTTCCCGACGCCGTCGCTTCCGGCGGCAAGGCCCAGCAGCAGGTGTTCGGTGGAAACAAAGGCGTCGCCGAGCCGCTCGGCCTCGTTCTGGGCATTCTTGATCACCTGCAGCCCTGCCCGGGACAACTGCGCCTGCTGCACGCTGCTCCCGGAGGTCGACGGAAGGGCCTTGATGGCGGTGCTCGCCTGGACACTGACGGCGTCCGGGTCGGCGCCGGTGGCACGAAGCAGCGCGACGGCGACGCCCTCCCGCTGGTCCATGAGGGCCTTGAGCAAGTGAGCGGGCTCGAGCTGCGGGTTGCCCGCGGTCGAGGCGTTCATGGCGGCCGCAGCGAGGGCCTCCTGGCTCTTGGTGGTGAATTTGGCGTCCAACGAGGGCTCCTTCCGGAATGGTCCTGATATTAAAGTTGAGTCTACATCGCTCAACTTTGATAAGAGGGAGGCTGGCTCCATGTTTGCCGACAGCGAAACGCCTGTCTAGGGCCGACCGCCCGCGGCTCCTCGGGTGCGCACCCCGCCCCCTCGCCGCGCACCCCGCCCCTCGCCGCGGGACATGACCTCCCTTGACCCGTGCCAGTGGACATACTCCCCTTGTGCCCATCCCCCGACCTGAAGAGTGGACATGTCTCCCGGTGCCGGACGTGACGGAGCCCGGCGGCGCGAAGCCCGGACCGGCTCGGCAGGTACGGATGGGAACGGGTGGCCTGCCCCGGCTCAGAAGGAGTGGCCGGGCTAATGAGGCCCGGTGAATGTAGCCCCGCTCGTGAGGCCCGCTCGAAAGTAGCTGCCCGAAGGCCCGGGCTCAGAGTCCGGGCTCGGAAGAAGCGGTCCAGCGGCCGGGTCCCCCAAGGAGCCGGCCGCCAAACCAAACACTCCCACCCCCAAAGCTTGTCACAGGTTTGACAAAATTGTCACACGCCGCTCCGGACCGTGCCGAGGCCCGTCGGTATTGTGGAATCCATGAATGACACGACGGCACCGCAGGATCCCGGGCACCGGAGCATATTCCTTGACAAAGCGCACCCCGCTGCCTGGCGAGCACTCAACGGGCTGGGCCTGAAAGCCAAGGAAGCCGCCGCCGACGCCGGGCTGGACGACACACTGATCGAGTTGCTCAATGTCCGCATTTCGCAGATCAACGGCTGTGCCTTTTGCCTGGACATGCACGTAGGCGATGCCGTCAAGAACGGCGAGTCGGCCCAGCGTCTGGCCGTCCTCCCCGCATGGCGCGACACCACTCTGTTCTCCGAAAAGGAACGCGCGGCCCTGACTCTGGCCGAGGCCATCACCACCATCTCGGACGCCCACACCCGCGACCACGAAGGCGCGCAGGCCAGGCGGCACCTGACGGCCGAAGAATTTTCCGCCGTCAGCTGGCTGGCGATTACGATGAACGCGTTCAACCGGGTTTCCATCGTCAGCCAGCACCCGGTCCGCGACCCCGCGCTGCCTACAGCGACGAAAACTACAGCCGGCTGGCAGAAGTGAAGCGCGAGTTTGATCCCGGGAACGTGTTCCGCGGCAACCAGAACATCCGCCCGGCCGTCGCGGTATGACCCCGACGGCGGCGCCCGCACCGGTGCCCGAAGTCCGGGCCGCGCGTGTCCGCGGTCGGGACTAGACTGCCACCATGGCCGTCTACGTCGATCCGCCGCTCTGGCCTGCCCACGGAACCCATTTTTCCCACCTGGTCTCGGACACCTCTCTTGAGGAACTGCACGCCTTCGCCGCGGCCGCCGGCATCCCCGGGCGCGCGTTCGACGGCGACCACTACGACGTCGCCGAAGACCGGTACGCGGCCCTGGTGGCGGCCGGCGCCGTCCCTGTGGAGGGACGGGTCCTGGTCCGTAAACTGATCGGCAGCGGCCTGCGGATCCCGGCCCGCCGGCGTGGCAAGGCCCTCCGGGTCCCGCTCTTGAACCGCTGGAACGAGGCGTTGCCGGGCCACGACGCCCTCTTCCTGGACCTGCTGGACCGCTGGGGCGAGGAACACCGGAAGTACCACGGCCGCACCCATCTGCTGGCGGTGCTGGAGGCCCTGGACCTGCTGTGCGATCCGGCCGATCCGCCCCGCACCGTGCTGCTGGCCGCCTGGTTCCACGACGCCGTCTACCGCGGCGTGGCAGGCCAGGACGAGGAAGAATCGGCGCGGCTGGCCGACGACCGGCTCCGGGATGCCTGTCTCCCGGCGGCCGAGGTGGACGAAGTGGTGCGCCTGGTGCTGCTGACGGCCGACCACTGTCCGGAGCCCGGAGACGACGACGGCGCCCTGCTCAGCGACGCCGACCTCTCCGTCCTCGGCGGGGAACCGGAGGCCTACGCCCGCTACCTCGCCGCCGTCAGGGAAGATTTCGCCCACATCGGCGACGCCGACTTCGCCGCCGGCCGCGCCGCCGTCGTGCGCCAGCTGCTGCAGCTCGACCCGCTCTTCCACACCGACCGTGGCCGGACACTGTGGCTGGACGTGGCCCGCAGGAACCTGCGGGGCGAACTCGCGTGAGCCGTGTCCCGGCCTCCTACCGGCGCCCTCCCACCGGCGGGCGGCGGCTCAGGCAGCCACGCTGAGGTGATTGGCCAGCCGGTCGAAGGACTCACGCCACCCTTCGCCATGGCGGTCGCGGCTTTCCGCGGAGTCGAACGGGCCCTGGGTGAAGGTCATCTGCGTGCCGCCGTCGATCTCCTCCAACCGGATCGTCACCTCGGTCTCGAAGCCGCGGGTGCCGTCCGGCCTGTCCCAGGCATGGGTGAACACGAACAAGTGCGGCGGCTCGACATCGGTATGCACCCCGCTCCACCAGAATTGCTGCCCGGTACTGTCCTGGATCATGCAGGCGCGGTACAGGCCGCCGACTTCGAGGTCCGCGTCGACGCTCTCACGCGGGACATGGAAGCCGCGCGGACCCCACCACTGCGGAGCCTGGTCCGGGTCCGTCAAAGCCGACCACACGCCCTGGATCGGCGCCCTGAACTCGCGGACAATGACCAGCATGAGGTCCGTGTCGCCGGATGACGGTTGGCTCATGGTCCTCTCCCTCGGATTGCTTGAACTGACAGCTGAAGTGCCCCGGCCCGCGGGTTGCGCTGCGGCCGCCTAGCGCCGGCCGGGGCTGTAGGCGGTCACATACGGGGTGTTGCTCGGGATGATTTGTTTGCCGAGCGGCATCAGCGAGATGGGTATGAGCTTGAGATTGGCGATCGCCAGCGGAATGCCGATAATCGTGATGGCCATGGCGAAGGCCGTAACGACGTGTGCGATCGCGATCCAGATGCCGGCCACAAGCAGCCAGATGACATTTCCCATCAGGGTGAATATGCCGTTGCCGCCGGGCTTGTCCACCACCATGCGGCCGAACGGCCACAAGGCATAGGAGGCGATGCGGAACGAGGCCAGGCCCCACGGAATGGTGACGACCAGCAGGCAGCAGACGACGCCGGCAAGGAAATATCCCAGGGCCAGCCACAGGCCGCCGAAGAGCAGCCAGATGATGTTCAGGAGTGTCTTCATGCATTCATTCTCGCCCGTAGGAGTGACATTCGGATCAGTGGTTTATCCGGAAACATCCCTGAATTTCGTGCCCTGCCCCGGACAGGTTTCCACGGGCCCGGCCCAGGCGTGCCCGGCCGGGCCGGGCCCGCCTCGTCGGTGCTTAGGTATCGGCCTGCTTGACCATGGCGGCCTCAACGTTGATCTTGACCTTGTCGCTGACCAGCAGGGCGCCCGCTTCAAGGGCGGCGTTCCACGTCAGGCCGAATTCCTTCCGGCTGATGTCCGCCTCGGCACTGAATCCGGCCCGGGTGGCTCCGAAGGGGTCCACTGCCACGCCGGTGTACTCGACTTCGAGGTCCACCGGCTTGGTGACGCCACGGATTGTGAGCTCGCCGGTCAGCACATAGTCTTCCCCCTCACCCCGGATCCCGGTGGCCCGAAAAGTCATGTCGGGGAATTGCTCGACGTCGAAGAAGTCCGGGCCGCGGACGTGGCCGTCGCGGTTGGCGTCGCCCGAATCGAAGCTGGCGGTCTTGACCGTGGCGTGCAGGCTTGCGTCCGCCAGCGACTCGCGCACCCTTGCCTCGGCGGAGGCCTCGTTGAACCGGCCGCGGACCTTGCTGATGCCCGCGTGGCGGACGCTGAAACCGATTTCACTGTGGGACATGTCCAATGTCCACACTCCGGGGGTCAAACCTTCGGGCAGAGTCACAACGGTCTCCTTCGAGCGGTGGCGGGCCTGTCCCGCCGGGGCGGTCGGGGTATTCCCCACTCTGCATGCTAACGAGGAAGCCCGTCGCGGGCTAGGTCCCACCGGCTCCGACGCCGGACACGGGGCACGCGACACGCCAGCGGCCACGCCGGGCCGCGGCGCCGGATTTCCGAGGGCGGATCCAGCGATCCGGGGCCGACGCGTTCTCTGGCCTTCGCTCCACGGCCGGGTTACTCTGGCCTATAAATGCCGGGCAATCACCGAATTTCGCAGAACTATTCACGCGGAACTATTCACACAGTCCTGATCAACCAATTGATGTGAGGAATCGTGGCCAAGTCCCTGGGGAAGCGTGGCAAGCCAGTTATCGGCGCTTGCTTGCTGAGCCTGGGTCTGTTCCTTTCCGCCTGCCAGCCCGGGCCGCCGGAACCCACACCGCGTCCGAGCCCCGGCACGCCGTCGTCCCCCGCGCCGCCGCCCCTACCGCCGTCCACCGCACCGCCGTCGTCGTCTGCCGCGCCGTCCGCCGGCGAGCCCGTGCACTTCACCGCCCAGGGTGACATCGGCGTCGGTTCGGGCGCCAAAAAAGTGCTCGACGCCGTTGCCGGCCTCAAGCCCCACCTGAACCTCGCCCTGGGCGACTTCGCATACAAGGCCGGGCTCGAACAGGAGTTCTGCGACATGGTCACCGCCCGTCTCGGCGGGAACTTCCCCTACCAGTTGGTGACCGGAAACCACGAGAGTGACGGCCGGGACGGCGACATCGAGAAGTATGTCCAGTGCCTGCCCAACAGGATGCCCGGCCTCCAGGGCGAATACGGCGTCCAATGGCGCCTCGATGTCCCCGAGCAGAATCCCGTTGTCCGCTTCATCATGGTTTCCCCCGGCATCGATTTCCGGGGTGGGGAGCCGCTGGACTACTCAAGGGACAGCGAACGCTGGCGCTGGACCGCGGACGCCATCGACGAGGCCAAATCGCAGAACATCCCCTGGACGGTGGTGGGCATGCATACCCCGTGCCTGAGCGTCGGCAACTACGACTGCCAGGCGGGGCAGGACTTCACGAACATGCTGATCGAGAAGCAGGTGGACCTGGTCCTGTCCGGCCACGACCACGTCTATCAGCGGACGCATCAACTGGCCACGGGCGGAGGCTGCGCGGAACTCGTTCCCGCGACCTTCGCCTCCGCATGCCTGGCCGATACCGATGACGCCATGGCCCAGGGCTCGGGGACCGTGTTCGCCACCGTCGGCGTCGGCGGCGTCGGACTCTACAACGTCCGATCCGAGGACCCGGAGATGCGCTACTTCGCCAGCACATCCGGGAAGAACCAGGGCCCGGCCTTTGGCACCCTGGATGTCATGGCGACGGCGGATGAACTTGCCGCCCGGTTCGTTCCCGCCGACGGCTACAGCTTCTCGGATTCCTTCACCCTCCGCCGGTAGTCTGTTGCGGCATTCGGCGGCAGGTGTGCGGCCGCGAGTAGACCGCAGGTGGGCCGAAGAACGCGCACAAAGGGCTCAGGCCGGCACCCAGATGCTGACCCAGTCCAGGTAGACATGGCCCTGGGTTTCCGGAGCCGGACAAAGCGGCAGGCAGGATTCGGTCTGCAGGATGAAATGCATGGGCGTCGAGGGCACGTCCGTCGTGCTCGCGCCGATAGATCGGCCGTCAATGAAGAACTCAACCCGTCCGGGGGTCCACTCCGTCGTGGCCACGTGCCAGTCTGTGGAAACTTTATTGGAAAAGAACTGTTCAAAACGCTTTGGATCCAAGGACATGAAATGGGCAGCTGCGGTCAGGATTGCTCCGAGATCGCCCTCTGGGAAATCTATCTCCCCGTCCCGCGGCCAGATGCCACTGTCCGGCCACAGGAGCCACGCCGTCTTGAAGCCAGGCATCGCATCCCCCCTGTACCGGACTGAGTAGCGGCCGTACAGCATGCTGTTGGCCCTCGGGGGATTCTTGCTGGCATTTGGAAATTTGGGGGTGGGCGCGGCACCCATGAAGACACCGTTTTCCGAATGCATGAACCAGTCCAGAACGCCGTTTTTGACGCTGAGGACTTTCGAGGGATAGTAGCCCGATTTTCCGCCGCTGACCTGTCCGTCCGTATCCGGTGTTCCGTCTTTGTATCCGGCACTCCACCGGCCCTGGTAAAGCGGCCCGGGAAAGGAGCCCAAGGGGACGTCGCCGCTGGAGAAGTCCTCCACAAAGACGTTCCTCCATCCGGGCAGATCCCCCGACATGGCAGTGTCAGTGGTGCGGTCCGGAGGCGGTGCGGATGTCCGGGCAGGCCGGGTCGCCGGCGCGCTCTCAGTCGCAGGGGAGCCAGGGGCGGCAGGGGCGGTGCCGCCTGCCGGCGGCCCAGTCGGCGCCACCGACTGGAGCCCGGGCTGGACCCCTGTTCCGGCGTCGGTCGGCGGAGCCGCCGGCGACGCCGAAATGGACGTGAACAGCGGCCGGTCGCCCCGTGGAGCGGCATCCGTGCCGCACGCCGCCAAGGCCAGGACCGGGACCAGGACCAGGGCGGGAAACGCCATGAACCTGAAGGTCAGGAGCCGCCGGCGTCCTGCCGGCACGCGCCCCCATTCAACGGGTGTCCGCATCCGGCCAGTGTCGCATGCAGGCAACCGTCCATCAACAGTTTTGCCCCAAATTTGGTTGAAAGTTCCAGTTAATCCAAGGTTAATGCAAGGTGGCGAAACCAGACTTTAACCCTGGGGTATATCACTAAGTTGTCGACGACCGAACAGCGTCAGCATTGGGTCTATTTTCCGGTCGGAGGAGTCGGAAAGCGCTGTAGTTGCGACGAGCAGAATACGTCATTGAGTGGTGAGGCCAGTGTCCATCCCGAATCTCAAGCCGAACGTGCGCCCCCAAACGACGCCCCCGCCGGCAAATCCCTCGGTCAGCGTGGTGATCCCCACTTTGAACGAGGCAATGAACCTGCCGTGGGTGCTGCGGCGTATGCCCTCCTATGTGGATGAGGTGGTAATTGTTGACGGCCGTTCCCTGGACGGCACAGTGGAGGTGGCCCGGGCCTTGCGCCTGGACGTCGTGGTGGTGGCAGAGCCCCGCCCTGGCAAAGGAAACGCCGTGCGGGCCGGATTCGCCGCAGCCTCCGGCGACATCATCGTCATGCTCGACGGCGACGGCAGTATGGACCCCCAGGAGATCGGCTGGCTGGTGACTCCGCTCCAGCACGAATACGACTTCGTCAAAGGCTCCCGCTATGTGACGGGCGGCGGCTCAGATGATCTCACATGGCTGCGCAGCGGCGGAAACAAGATGCTCACCCGGCTCGCCAACGCCGTCCTCCACAGCGACTACTCGGACCTTTGCTACGGCTACATCGCCCTGCGCCGCGAATGCGTGGACATTCTGGAGCTGGAGTCGGACGGGTTCGAGATCGAAACTGAACTGATTGTGCGGGCCTCAAGGGCGGGCCTGCGCATTGCCGAGGTGCCCAGCCACGAACTGTCCCGCATCTCCGGGCAGTCAAACCTGCACACCTTCCGGGATGGCTGGCGGGTCCTCCGCACCCTGGCCCGCGAGCGCGTGAGCTGGGAGGCCCCGACCGCCGGGGCCCGTCCCGAAGCCCTGCGCCGGGTCAAGTACAAGTACCCCAACGAGCTCTTCCCACACGTTCCCACCGATCCCAGCAGCGTCCTGGGCGTACGGGCAGGCGAGTAGGATGTCCGAGAACTCCAGCCTTCCGGCAGTGTCCGTGGTCATTTGCTCCTACTCGGAGGACCGGTGGGACCGGCTGATCGGCGCCCTGGACTCGGTGCGCACCCAGACCTTCCCACCCAAACAGACGATCGTCGTCGTGGACTACAACGTGGACTTGTACAAGCGCCTGATCTTTACCGTCCCGGATGCCGTCATTGTCGAGAACGCCGGGCCCAAGGGTCTCTCCGGCGCCCGCAACACCGGAGCAGGCATCGCCAAGGCCGAGATCGTGGCCTTCCTCGATGACGATGCCGAAGCCGAGCCGGACTGGCTCGAACGGCTCGCGGCGATGTACGACGATCCCGACGTCCTGGCGGTCGGCGGCCGGGTGGAACCGCTCTGGGAAGCCGGACGGCCGGGCTACTTCGCCAACGAGCTCGACTGGATTGTCGGCTGCACGTACCGGGGAATGCCGAAGGTCGCAGCCGAGGTCCGCAACGTCATTGGCGCGAACATGTCCTTCCGCGCCAGCGTCCTGGAACGGGTCGGCGGTTTCAACACAGCTTTGGGCCGCCAGGACACCGTCCCGCTGGGCTGCGAAGAGACCGAACTGTGCATCCGCGCGGTGATCGGAGCTCCCGGATCCCGGGTGGTCTATGAGCCCGCTGCCCTGGTGCACCACCACGTTCCGGCCGAGCGCGGCACCCTGCGCTACATGCTGGCCCGTTCCTGGGGCGAAGGGATTTCCAAGGCGCAGGTCAGCAGGGTGGTCGGCCACAAACGGGCACTTGGTCCCGAACGGCGCTATGTCCGGCAGGTCCTGCCTCGTGCAGTGTTCGCCGGAGTCCGCGGCTGGCTCGGCGGCGGGGACCGCGCCGGGCTCGGCCGGGCAGCGGCCATCATCGCCGTGCTCGCGGCCACCGCGACCGGCTATGTGCGCGGCCGCCGCCTGCCTGCGGCGCCATCGCCGGCCAAAGCGGCGGTTGTGACTCCGGAAGAGCCGTGGCGGGAAGTCAAATGAACCGCGCTGCGCACTTCCCCGTAGACCGCCCGGTGCAGGCCCTGCACCCGGAACCACCTGACCGCAGGAACCCGACCCCAGAAAGCTTGGATCATGAGCCAACCTGAGCGCGACGTGAAACAGCCCATTGGCGCCTCTGCCGGAGCCTCCTTCGATGTCCACGGGATCGTGGGCATCGACGTGGAGGCGGGCACGCCTGGGGAACCGCAACTGCGGGACATGCTCGCCCCGTTCCTGGGGAACTCCACCGCGCCGCGGCGGATCACCATCGGCGCCAAGATATCGCCGGTTTCCAGCCAGTCGCACGCGGAGGACGCCTACCGGTTCACCGGCGAGTCACTCTACATTCCGGCGGACCGCGTCCAGATCATCGAAACAAAGGACGGGTACCGGATCGAAGGCGCCGGCGAGCTCCTGACCTCCGTGATTCCGCTGCTGGACCGGCTGTGTGTCCAGGAGGAGACGGCCATGATCCATGCCGCCGTGGTGGACTTCCGCGGCTCCGGGGTTCTGCTGCCGGCCTGGGGAGGGGTTGGAAAGACCAGTACGGTGGCGAAGCTGGTGGCCATGCCCGATGTGCGGTTCATGGCCGACGACTGGGCCTTCATGGGCGCCGGCGGAATGCTCATGGGCTATGCCAAACCGATGTTCATCAAACCCCACCACCGCGCCATCTACCCGGACATGTTCCGGGGAACCCGCAAGCCCCTGGCCCCCGGATGGCTGACGACGCCTGTCGCCCATCTGGCCACGACGGTCCATCCGGTCATTGTCCGCTATCCGAAAACAGCCGCCTTCACCCGGCGCTGGTCCCCCGAACACCGCATGGTGCAGCCGGAGCATGTTTTTGGGGCGCAGCGGATCTCGTCCGCGGCGCCGGCACAGCTGGCCATGTTCCTCGAGCGCTTCGACGGCGCGGACGCGCGGCTGGAAGCACGCAGCGCCGAGTGGATGACGTCCCGGATCGTCGGCAACTTCCATTCGGAACTGCCCATGGTCTCGCGGCGCCTCGTCGAGGCCCTCGGCGCCACCAGCCTCGTCCCCCTGGAGGAGCATTTTGGCCAGAAGGCGGCCGTGGTGCGCCGCGCCCTGGAGGACGTTCCCTGCTGGCTGCTCCGGCTGCCCGCCGCTTGGTCAGCAGACCAAGCCTCTGACTTCATCGCGAATCTGGTTCGTTCAAAACTGGATGAGTGAGGCGAGGCCACGTGAGCGATCTGAAGGTGTCGGTTGTTGTTCCGGCGCGCAATGCCGCAGCCTGGCTGGGCGAGTGCCTGGAGTCAATCCGCAGCCAACACCCGTACGAACTGATCGTGGTCGATGGCTGCTCGACGGATGACACTGTCGAAATCGCCCGCGACTGCGGGGCGACTGTCATCTCCGATGAAGGACGCGGCCTGCCTGCCGCACGGATGCTCGGCGCCCGGAGCGCCACCGGCGACGTTGTCGCCCTGATCGACGCCGACGTCGTCCTTCCGCCGAAGAGCCTGTCCCGGCTGCTGACCGAATTCGAGGCCGGCGGCTACGACGGCCTGCAGTTCGGGCTGGCCAGCGAAGCCGACGGCCCCGGCTACTGGGGGGCTGCGCTGGCCTGGCACCACAACCACAGCCGGGTGCGCAAGTGGTTTGGGGTCAGCGCCACGCTGATGCGCCGCGACGTGCTGCTCGACGTCGGGTTCGACGACGACTTCCGCTCCGGGGAAGATGTGGAACTGAGGATCCGGCTGGAGCAAGCCGGGCACCGGCTCGGCGTTTCCGACTCCGTGGTGGTCAGGCACCGGTTCGATGACACGTTCGACTACGCCCGTGACCAATGGCTCCAGGACGGGGCAGGCATGGCCCGGACCGTCCGCAAGCACACGGGCCGCGCCGGCTGGCTCGTGATGCTGCCACTGCTGGCCACCGTGCGGGGGGTCGGCATGTCCCTGGTCCGGGCACCCCGCTTCCTGCCGTACTGGATGGGCTTCCTGCTCTACAACTACCGCGCCATGGCTGGCGAGCTCCTGCGGCCGTCCCACAAACCGATCTCGGTCGGCGGGAACGCGGCCTGGCTGGCCGCCGCGAGGATTGCCCCCATGGTGACGGGCTTCCTGTTCTGGGCACTCGCGGCCCTCGTGCTCCCGCCGGAGCAAATAGGTCTTGGGTCCGCGGTGGTCGCAGCCGCGCTCCTGACCGTGCAACTGGGGATGCTCGGCGTCGGGCCTGCCACGCTGACGCTGCTGCCCGCGGAAACTGACGGCGGCCGGCGCCTCATCGCCACCGGCCTGCTGACCGTGGCAACGTGCTCCCTGCTGGGCGCGGGCCTGCTGGTTGCCGTCACCTCCTGGCTCGGCACAGGCGTGGGCGAGGCCTGGGCGGACCCCCTGGTCACGGTTCTTTTCCTGGCCACGGCACTGCTCGCCGCCACCGCATACCAGCTTGACCACGTGGGCGTAGCCCAGGAACGGGCCGACCGCACGCTGGTCAGAAGCCTCGCACAGTCCCTTGTCCAGCTCCTCTTCCTGGCCGCCGCGTTGGCCGTCGGGCTCCGTGACCTGGCGGTGATTGTGGCCGCCGTCGCCGCCGGCGCCCTCGCCAGCGTCCTCGTAGGGCTGCGCCAGCTGGCCCGGGCCCACGTGTCCCCCGACTGGAAGCACGGCTTCCGGCCTCGGCCGGCCCTCAATCTGCTGAAGCCTGGGCTTCCCAACCACGCCCTCACGCTCGCCGACCGCGCGCCCGGCTACCTGCTCCCGCTCATCGTTGCAGCTACCCTGGGCCCGACGTCGACTGCCGCTTGGTATGTGGTCTGGATGATGGCCTCGGCAGTGTTCTTCGTGCCGCAGTCCGCCGGATTTACCCTGCAAACGGCCCTCGCGGGTTCACGGGCGCGGCCGGGCCTCCTCGCCTCCGCGTTACGGGCCAGCTTTATGCTGACTCTCGTGGCCGGGCTGATACTGCTGCTGGCGGGCCCCCTGCTTCTGGGCTTCCTCGGGCCGGATTACGCGTCCGCGTGGGTCCTCATTCCTGTACTCGTCCCGGCACTCCTCCTGAGTTGCGTGACCCAGGTCTACTACGGGCTGTGCCGGGCCCAAGGGCGGCTTTTCGAATCCACGATAGTCGCCACTCTGGCCGCCATCCTGGTCGTGGCACCCGCCGCGGCCGTGGCGCAGCAATATGGCCTCACCGGGGTCTCAGTCCTTTGGGCCGTTGCCCAAGCGGCTGCTTGCCTGATGGCCACTTGGCGCCTGATCACCCTGACCCGGATGAAGCCCGCCTCCACCGCAGGCGAGATTCCTTCAGCGGCGCGCCACCAGCCGACCTGAATCGAGAAATGATGACACACGAAACGGCAACAAGCCTCCCGGTGCGCACCGCCCACCGGCACGAGGCGCACGCGCACGTCGGCGGTGCTAAGCCGCCCACCCACCGCAACCTCGGACTCACGCCGTCGTGGCATGTCGGTGCCCTGGCCGCGGCCGCCGCGGCCGCGCTCGCCCTCGGCGTGTGGAGCATGAACCAGGTCAATCCCTTTCAGATCGGCGGGGCCGGGCTGATTGATGCCCTCCCGCCGGCCTATTTCGTTGCGCTCGCGCTCAGCCTCGCCGGATTTGTCGCCTCGCTGAGCCTCCGCCGCCTGGTTCCGGCGCTTCTGACCTGGCAACTCCTGGTCACAGTGGTTCTCCTCGACGGTGCCGACCCCATCATTCATGGCCTGCCCCGGCTCGAGGCCAGCTACCGGCATCTGGGCATCGCGGACACCATTAGCCAATCGGGCCAGCTGGATCCGACCCTGGACGCCTACTTCAACTGGCCAGGATTCTTCAACGTGCTGGGAATGCTCTCCGGGGCGACGGGCGCCAAGGATCTTTTCGGGATCGCAACGTGGGCGCCGGTGGGCATCAACATCCTCCTGCTCGCACCACTGCTGGCCCTGGCCCGGCGGTTGACGGCAAATCCGCGCCAGGCGTGGGCGGCTGTCTGGATCTTCTACGTGGCCAGCTGGATTGGCCAGGACTACCTGTCACCGCAGGCCTATTCGTTCCTCCTCCTGCTCACCCTGGTTGCCTGCCTGCTCAGCGTCTTCGGGGGTTGGGCCTGGCCCACGGAGCGCACCCGGTTCTCCCGGTGGCTTGCCCGAAGTGTCAGCAAACTGGACAGCTCGGTCCCGCGGTATGGCGCCGCAGAACCGCACCGGGCGGACACGGCGATTCTCGTGGTGGTCTGCGCGCTGATCCTGCTTGCCATGACGGCCTCACATCAGCTCAGCCCCTTCGCCGCGATCCCCATCCTGGCCGCGCTCCTGCTGACCGGACGGCTCCGGCTGCGCTTCCTGCCGGTCCTGGCCGTGGTCCTGCCCGTCGGCTGGCTGCTCTTTGCGGCCTCCACATTCGTGGAGGGGCATTTCGGCCAGCTACTCGGCTCGCTCGGTGACATCGGTGCGAACAGCCTCGGCGCGCTGAGCAGCAGGGTCTCAGGCAGCGACGCCCACATGTTCGTGGTTTATACGCGTATGGCCGAGGTTGCCCTGGTCTGGGTGCTCGCCGTTGCCGGCGCCATAGCGGGCTACCGGCGGAAGGCACCGTGGCTGGCGGCCGCGGCCGCGGCGCTGGCGCCGCTGGTCCTGATTCCCCTCCAGCCATATGGCGGTGAACTGCTTCTGCGCCTGTATCTCTTCAGCCTTCCGTTCGCCGTCTGCCTGGCGGTGCTGCCACTGATGTCAGACAGTGCCGCCGGGCTGAGCCTGCGCCGGGCCCTTGCGCTGCTGCTGATGGGCGCGGTACTGGCTACAGCCACTGTCGTCTCCCGTTACGGAAATGACGGCATGGAAAGCTTCAACGACGACGAAATCGCCTTAGTGAACCACCTCTATGCGACTGCGCCCACCGGTTCCGTCCTCATTGAGGCTGTTCGCAACACCCCGTGGAGATACCAGCACTACGCGGATTACGACTACCGGGCGCTCGTTGCTGCCGAGCCCATTCCCAACGCCGCGCCGCTCAGCTGTGACGCGGCCAACCAGATCGCCCACAAAGCGGGCGCGTACCTCATCGTTACCGAAAGCCAGCAGGAGGCAGCCGAACTTCGCGGTTCGACTCCCACCGGCGACCTTCAACGTTTTACCGCCACATGCGCCACGAGTCCGGGCTGGACAAAGGTCTTTGAAAACGCAGGCGGCGTGATTTTTCACATCGAAGGAGTTAGCAATGGCAACTGAACGCAGCTACGTGAGCTATGCGACGGCAGCTGTCGCCGTAGCAGCCATACCGCTCTCGTTTGTCGGCCCCGAGGGCCTGCGCCTGGCGGTGATAGGCCTGCTGATGCTGGCCGGGCCTGGAACGGCGCTGGTGCTGTTCCTCCGCTTCGACCCCCCGCGCTCAGCCCAGGCCACTGGTGCGCTTCCCCTCAGCATCGCCATCGCAATCGCCTTCAGCCTCGCGATGTCCACCCTCGTGGCGACGGCGATGATTTACGCACGTCTCTGGTCACCGCCGGCGGCGGTATGCCTCCTGTCGGCCCTGACCCTAGTATTCCTGGGCCTTGAGCTCAAGCGGCCAAAGCGTGCCCTGGTGCGTGCGAAATGATCATCCTCCTGACGGGACTGGCCACCATGACGGCCCTCGTGAGCTGCGATGTGATTCGCGTGTTGCAGCCGGACAAGGCACTTCCGCGCGCCGTGGTGATCACCACGGCAGCCCTGCTGGCCATAGTCGGCGTCGCGGTGGTCATGCAATTGGTGCATCTGGCACAGCTGGTATGACCTAAACCATCCGCCCGGTGCCGCGGCACCGGGCGGACATCAACAAGTCGAACCAATCACGGAAAGTACTTCAATGAGAAAACTTAGAACACTCAGCATGGTTGGGACGCTCGGAATGCTCGTAGCCAGTTCCCTTGTCTTCGGTTCCGCCCAGGCTGCCACCGCCGCGACCTGCAGCCCGGCACCGACAAATTCCTATCCGGGCACCGTTGTGCTCGCCACCAGTTTTGAAGCGGGCGGCTTTTGCGGCCTCGTCCCCAAGGTGTCCGGCACCGGCACCGCAACGATTTCCAGCTCACGGGCGCATACCGGAACACACTCAACCAAGCTGCATGTGACCACGGATTCCGGCTCGCTCGCAAACCTCTCCTCCCCTTCGTTTTCCTCGGGGACCAAGACCTCGTACGCAGACGGCTGGTTCAATATCACTGTTGCCGGCGTTTCCGGCAATGACGTCCCGTACTTCCGTTTCTTCTCCGGTTCCACCCGTGTCGCGGACATCTACCGCTATAACAGCAACGGGCAGTTGTGGCTCCGGGTCACGTCACCGAGTGGCAGCTTTGTCTACACGAAGCTGATCTCCAGCAGCATCTCTCTGAGCGCCTGGCACCATGTGTCCATGCGGGTGACCGCCAACGGCAGTTCGTCGACAATCCAGGTATGGTTCGACGGCGTGCAGCGCTACAGCAGCTCGAGTGTCCAGATGCTCGGGAGCAGCCTGAGCAAAGTTCAGCTCGGGGCCGAGCACAACCGGCAAAAGGGCGACGAATATATCGATGACGTCGTCATCAAACGCTCCTAGCCCCACTCAGATGGTCCGCGGGCGGCCCAGCCTCATTCAGGCGCCTTGGCCGCCCGCACGAAATCCCCGATCTTGGCCAAGTCCTTGATGCCGCGCGCCGACTCGACGCCGGAGGACACATCGACACCCCACGCCCCGGCCTCCGCCGCTGCCCGGGCGACGTTGGCTGGATCGAGACCGCCGGCGAGCAGCCACTTGCGTCCGGTCAGGGCCTTGGCCCGGACCGAACCGTAGTCCCAGGCCTCACCTGAGCCTGGCACGGCGGCGTCGATCAGGAGCAAATCCTCGCCCCAGTCGGTGAAGGCCTCCGCGGCGGCGGCCATAGTGACGGCCCTGATGAGTTTCAACCCGGCGTCGTGCACTGTCCGGACGTCGGCGGGTGAGCGGTCCCCGTGGAGCTGGACCCAGTCCAGGCCCGCCTCACGGGCGACGGCGACGGCGTCGGCGGCCGGTTCGTGCCGGAAAACCCCCACCGCGGGCACTCCGTCCGGGACATGGGCGAGGAGGTTCCTGACCTGTTCCGGCGTGACCTCCCGGGGGCTGCGGGTCAGGACGAAGCCGACGGCGTCTGCGCCGGCGCCTGCCGCGACGCGGACCGCATCCGGGGTGCTCAGGCCGCACACTTTGACAAACATTGGGGCTCCTTCCGGGCGCTTCCTGCCTCCGACGTTAGCAAGGCCGGACCCCGGCCGCCGACTTTGCGTCGGCATGGGCGTGCGCAGCCCCGCCGTCGACCCGGCGGCGTCGGCCCAGCGGCGTCGGCGCGGGCGCCGTCCCCGAAACGGGCCGATAGGCTGAGGCCATGGAGATCATCCGCTATGCCGACCTCAAAGCCCACCCCTGGCGCAACGGCGGCGGGGTGACGCGCGAAGTGGCGCGCCATCCACGGACCCCGTCCCCGCAGACCGCCCCGCAGGATACAGGGCAGGACAGCGCCTGGGACTGGCGCGTCAGCATTGCCGAAGTCTCCAAGGCGGGTCCCTTCTCCGCCTACGCCGGGATGGACCGTGTACTGACAGTGATTGACGGCGACTTGCTGCTGCTGAGCGTGGACGGGGCCGAGCACCCGCTGGAGAAGTACCGGCCGTTCCGGTTCTCCGGCGACGCGGACTCGGCGGGGGCACTGCCCACCGGCGACATCCGGGATTTGAACGTCATCACCCGCAACGGCGCCTTCAAGGGCTACACCTCCATCATCGAGCTGTCCAAGAAGCGCGCCCATCCGGTGTTCGCAGGCCAATTCGGCATCCTCCTGCAGGGGCAGGGGACCGTCAGTCCCGGGACTGCCGGCGGCGCTCCCACCGGGACGGCCGCCGCGGTCGTCCCGGAGCCGGAGCGCGTCGACCTGAACCGTTATGACGCCGTCGTCGGCGCCGATACCGCGACGCCGGAAATCGTGGGCCGCGGATTCCTGGCTGTCATCTCCATCGACGCCGCGGAAGCCGGCACCGTTTAGCTCTCGTCCGCCTTCACCCGGGCGCCGCTGACACGCACCGAGTCCCCGGACAGCCGCTGCGCGAGCCAGATCGGGACGATCGAGACCACGATCAGCACGACCGCCACAACATTGACCACCGGCGCCTGGTTCGGACGGAAGAGGTTCTGCAGGATCCAGATCGGCAGTGTGGTCTCGCCGGCCCCGATCGTGAACGTGGTAACGATGATCTCGTCGAAGCTCAGCGCGAAGGCCAGCAGGCCGCCGGCCAGCAGCGCGGAGCGGAGCTGGGGGAAGGTCACCAGGCCGAACGTGGTGAAAACACCGGCGCCGAGGTCGGCAGAGGCTTCCTCGAGGCCGGCGCTGGTGCGGCGGAGCCGTGCAATGGCGTTATTGAACACTGTCACCATGCAGAACGTGGCGTGGGCGATCACCACCGTCCACAGGCTCAGCGGGACGCCCAGGATCGTGGTGAACATGTTGTTCAGCGCGATGCCCGTGACAACCCCGGGCAACGCGATGGGCAGGATTACCAGGAGGTTGATGACGTCACGGCCGAAGAACTCATAGCGCTGCAATGAGATCGCCAGCAGCGTCCCCAGCACCAGCGAAATGATGGTCGATACGACTGCCACCCACAGGGAGGACACGACGGCCTCCCTGACGCCGGGCGAGTCAAAGGCCTTGCCCCACCATTCCAGCGTGAAGCCCTTGGGCGGCCAGCCGAAAGTCCGGTCTGCGTTGAACGAGTTCACCACCACCAGCAGCAGCGGTGTGTAGATGAACAACAACACCAGCGCCGTGACAATGCCCAGGACCACCTTGGCGCTACGGGAAAGTCTCATGATGCTCCTCGCACTACAGGCTGTTCAGTGCGCCAGTGCGGCGCACGACGAAGAGGTAGAACATGATGATGGCGATCGGCACCAGCGATACCGCGGCGGCGAACGGCAGGTTGTTGGCCGCTCCGACGTTGGCGTAAATCACGGTGCCCAGCATCTGGGTGGTCCCGCCGACGATTTGCGCAGTGATGTAGTCACCCAGGGACAGGGAGAACGTGAAGATCGTGCCAGCGATGATGGAGGGGACAAGCAGCGGAAGCATGACCAGGCGCATGGTGGTGAGCGGCTTCGCGCCCAGGTCCCCGGAGGCCTCCAGCAGGGAGTCGGGGACCCGGTCGAAGCCCGCGTAGATCGGCAGGATCATGTACGGCAGCCAGATGTAGGACAGGGTCAGGATGACGGCGGTTTCGCCGTAGCCCGGCGAGGACAGGCCGATCGGGGCCCCCAGCCACTCCAGCAGCCCGCCCTCGGACAGGACATTCCGCCAGGCGTAGGCCTTGACCAGGTAGCTTGCCCACAGCGGCATCAGCACGGCCACCACGAGCAGTTTCTCCCAGCGGGCGGGGGCGACTTTGGCGATGAAGAACGCGATGGGCAGTGCCAGGATCATGTCAATCACGGTGACCGCCACGGCGATCCACAATGTCCGCAGGGTGATCCGCTGATACACCGGATCGGTCAGGACCGTGACGATGTTTTCCGTGGTCCACACCGTGGACACCTCCCCGGTGAAGGTGTCCACGGTCCAGAACGCGGTGATGAGCAGTGCCGCCAAAGCGGCGATATACACCAGCACCAGCCAGCCCGCCGGGGCGGTGAGCAGGGCCGCCAGCCTCAGCCGGGGCGAGCGGTGCAGCAACGCCGAGAAGGCGTTGGTTTTCGCCCGTGGCACGGCCCCGGCATCACCGGGCGCCCCGGACGGCAGCTGTTGCGTAGGAAGTGCCATCTCGCCTTAATCTCTGCCGGCCGCCGGGGCCGGCCCGCTCGTACGGGTTTGGTGCGGAGCCGGAATCAACCCTTGATTTCCGTCCAGGCCTTGGTCCATTCCGAGTAGTCGGTGCATTTGACGTCCTTGCGGCCATCGAGGCACTCGGCCACCGGTGTGGTCCAGAACCAGATCTTGTCGGCGTAGGCCGCATCACCTGAGTGGTACGTCTCGCAGTGTTTGGGATCCTTGGTCAGCTCGCAGGCTTTCGCGTTGGCCGGGGATTCGCCAAAGTACTCCGCCACCTGAGCGTTCGCCTTGGGGCTGGCGATGTAGTCGAGCCACTTGTAGGCGCAGTTCGGGTTCTTGGTCTTGGAACCGATCATCCAGGTGTCCGACCAGCCGGTGGCGCCCTCGTCAGGGACGAGGGTTGCGACCTTGGCGCCGTCTGCCGTCGCGATGTTGGCCCCCACCTGCCAGGTGGTGCCGACCACGGTGCTCCCGGACGTAAACGCCTGGACCTCCTTGACGACGTCGCTCCAGTACTCGCCGATGTGCGTGCGCTGCTGCTTGAGCAGGTCGACGGCCGCGGCCAGCTGGTCCTTGTCGAGGGCATAGGGGTTCTTGATGCCGAGGTCCGGCTTGTGGGCCATGAGGTACATGGCGGCATCGGCGATGTAGATGGGCGAGTCGTAGGCCGTGACCTTGCCGGTGTTCTTGGCAGCGTCGTCAAACACCGCGCTCCAGGAGGCCGGTGCCGGGGTGACCTTGTCCGTGGAGTACATCAGCAGGTTGGCACCCCAGCCGTGGGGCATTCCGTAATTGACGCCGTTGACCGTGTTCCAGGCTTTGTCCTTCAGGAACGGGTAGATGTCCGGGTAGTTCTTCAGCAGGCTCATGTTGACCGGTTGCACGTCCTGGCCGGCGATCAGGCGCAGCGACGCATCCCCGGAGGCCGAGACGACGTCGTACTGTCCCGTGCGCATGAGCGTCACGGCCTCGTCCGAGGTGCCGAACGGCTTGAAGCTGACCTTGCACTGGGTTTCCTGTTCGAACGGATGCACCCAGTCGACGGCCGGGTCGTTGCTGCCGTCCTCGACGTAGCCGGGCCATCCGAGGATGGACACCTGGCCTTCGCCGGTGCCGATCTCGGTTTTGACCGGCTGCGCCGACTGTGCGGAACCCGAACCGCCGCTGGTTCCGCAGGCCGACAGCGCGAGGGCTGCGGCCGCAACCACCCCGACTACGAGGGAGGCCTTAGTTCTTGGTGCCATGATCCGTACCTTTCGCTGTGGAGAAAAACCCTGGACTGGAACGCTGCGCCGCGGCACGGACGGGAACCCCGCCCGGCATCGCCCGGCGTCAGGTGCCGGGGGCCGGAAGCCAAACGACGGCGTCGTCGTCCCAGCTGACCCTGACGGGCCCGTTCACCAGATCGGTGTCGCTGCCGGGCAGCTTTTCCGGAACGAGCGCGACGACGGCGGGTCCGCCGTCGAGCTGCACCCGCACCTGGGTGGCGTGGCCGACGTAAACGAACGACGTCACTGTCCCGGGCCGGGAGGTGGTGCCGGAACGGCGCTCCGGTTCGCCGGTCCAGGCGACGCGCAGCCGCTCGGGACGGATGCACAGCGGCTCTGGCCGGCCATAGATCGCCTGGGCCTGGCCGGCGTCGAAAATGTTGGAGGTGCCGACGAAGTTGGCCACGAAGATGCCACCCGGGCGCTCGTAGATTTCGTGCGCGGTGCCGATCTGTTCGATGCCGCCGTTGTTGAACACGCCGATCCTGTCGCTCATGGTCAGGGCCTCCTCCTGGTCGTGGGTGACGAAGATGAAGGTGATACCCAGCGAGCGCTGCAGTTCCTTGAGTTCGACCTGCATCTGCTGCCGGAGCTTGAGGTCCAGGGCACCGAGCGGCTCGTCCAGGAGGAGGACCTTGGGCTCGACCACCAGCGCCCGGGCCAGGGCAACGCGCTGCCGCTGGCCGCCGGAAAGCTGGGCGGGTTTGCGGCCGAGGAACTTCCCGAGCTGGACGCGGTCCAAGGCTTCCCGGGCCCGCTCCCGCCGCAGGTTCCCGGGCATGCCGCGCACCCGCAGCCCGTAGGCGACGTTGTCCACGAGGGACATGTGCGGGAACAGCGCGTAGTCCTGAAATACGGTGTTGACGTCCCGCTGGAAGGGCGCCATGCCCGTGACGTCCTTGCCCTCGAGTTCGATACTCCCGGACGTCGGCAGCTCGAAGCCGGCGATCAGGCGCAGGACCGTCGTCTTGCCGGAGCCGGACGGGCCAAGCATGGAGAAGAATTCCCCGTGGCGGATGTCCAGGTCCACGCCATCTACCGCGACGGTGTCCCCGAAAACCTTGGTGAGCTTACGCAGACGGATCGCCGGAACCTCTTCGTTTCCGGTCGAGGTGCCGGCGGCCAGTGTTTCGGTCATGGGGTGCGCCTTACTCCGTTGCCGGATCGTCCACAGGAACCACGCAGCCGAATGTGATCCAGTCCACACTAGGCTGCTGGGCCAAATGCTATTACTCCATAGGTTTTGTGTATAGACCCTCCGGCAAAGCCCGGATTAGGATGTCATCAGCCCCGTCGACGCGCGGCGGCACCGCGGAAGCCGCAGGGATGCCGGCCGGGGCGGGGCGGAAACCGCCGGAGGGAAGGGAGGCCCGAATGGTGTTGTCGCCCACGGGCGCCTCCCGGAGCCTGGCGGCGGTGTTCACGCCGATCAAATCGCGCGGGCTTGTGGATGAGGTGTGCGGCCGGATCGAACAGGCCGTGGAAACCGGGCTGCTCACCAGCGGCCAGCGGCTGCCGAACGAAACCGAGCTGGCCGCGGCCCTCGGCGTGTCCGCGGTAACGGCACGGGAGGCCCTCTCCCAGCTGCGTGCCTCGGGAATCATCCGGACGGCGCGCGGCCGCAGCGGCGGAAGCTTCATCGCCGACGACGTGCTGCCCTCCCGGGAACGGGCCCTGGCGCAACTGCATGAGCTGAGCCGGCTGCAGATCAGGGACCTCGGGCTGCATTACCAGGCGATCGCCGCGGCCTGCGCGGGCGTGGCGGCCCGCCGCTCCGACGCCGCCGACATCGCCACGCTGCGCTCGTTCATCCCCGCAGCGGACGATGACTCCCTGAGCTGGCGTCTGGCCCTCTCGGAGTTCCTGCTGGAAGTCGCGGCCATTGCCCGCTCTGCCCGGCTTGCCCGGGAGCTCATCCGGCTGCAGGCAGATCACGGCACCCTGACACTGCTGCCCTGCGCCGACCCCGGCTACCGCGGACGCACCGCCGTGATCCTCGGGGACGTGGCAGCCGCCATCGAGACCCACGATCCCGGGGCCGCCGAAACTGGGGTCAAGGCCCTCATCTCCGCCACCACCGACTGGCTGCTGACCGAGCAGGCCAAAAGCTATTGACCTCGCCCGCATCCCGGAGCCACGATCGTGGCCACCTTTGACCGCAAATGTCCGGCACCTTCGAGCTAAGGCAGCAACGATGTCCGAAACCACCTCCACCGCAGGCCCCACCGCAGCGTCCATGGCAGCGCCGGTCCAGCCCGGCACTGTTCAGAAGGCGGCCCAGCTGGCCGCAGCCGAACTCGACGCCACCATCGCCGGCATCGAGCACCGCCTGATGGAGTGGGCCGCTGACACCGGGGCCGCCCTGGCCGCCATGTCCGGAAAAGTCACGGGCACGGCCGTGGACAAGCTCATCCGTCCGGCGGTCGAGGAACTGGTGCAGCTGCCCGGGGGCTACGCGGCCGGCGCGGGGTTCATCGCCAACGCCGGGCTGCTCGGGCCCGAGCGCAGCTATATCGCGTGGTGGCAGGGCCCGGATCTGGAGCACGTCGACGCGCTGGCCAACTTCAGTCCCAACTCCATCAGCCGCTATGTCAAGGCCGAGTGGTTCCGGATCCCCGTGGAAACAGGACGGGCCCACGTCACCGGTCCCTACGTGGATTTCCTCTGCACCGACGAGTACGTCCTGACCTTCACGCACCCGGTGTTTACCCGCCCGGACGGCCCGGTCGCGGGAATCGTGGGCATCGACGTGACCGTTCAGCGCCTGGAACGCGGAGCCATGGCGGCGCTGCGGCGGGTCGGCGGCCGCGCCACCCTGGCCAATGCCGACGGCCGGGCCATCGTGTCGGCGGCGCCCGATATCGACGCCGGCGACCTTACCGCGCCGAACGAGCCATGCGCGCAATACCCCGTGGGGCGCACGTTCATTCTCTGCAGCGACGCCCTCGGGCTCTGATGCCAATTTGCTAGACTTGGGGGCCAAGGCCCCTCTTCCGGGCCTCCGGACGACGGTTCAGTACCCGGCACGCGACAAGACTGGCCACAGGAGCTGTCATGTCGTGGCTAATACTCATTCTTTCCGGGGCGCTGGAGGCCGTTTGGGCCGCCGCCCTGCACCGGACCGCCCAAGCCAGGGGCCGCCGCCGGCTGGTCCCGGCCCTCGTTTTCCTCGTTTCCGTCCTCGCCAGCACCGGCGGGCTCGCCGTCGCCATGCAGTCCATCCCTACCGGAACGGCCTACGCCGTGTGGGTGGGGGTCGGCGTCGTCCTGACGTCCGGCTACGCGATAGCCGCCAAAGTTG
This sequence comes from Arthrobacter sp. 49Tsu3.1M3, assembly GCF_900168135.1. Classification (NCBI taxonomy): domain Bacteria; kingdom Bacillati; phylum Actinomycetota; class Actinomycetes; order Micrococcales; family Micrococcaceae; genus Arthrobacter; species Arthrobacter sp. 49Tsu3.1M3. Next base: position 140,409 of record NZ_FUZD01000003.1, on the reverse strand, counting down.
AGCGCCCGACCGCGGCACGGATCCTGCTTCTTGGCGGGATTGCCGCGAGCGTCGCCGGCCTGAAGCTGGTGGCGTGACCATGGTGAAATCAGCTGCAATGTCATGGATGATCCTGCTCGCTTCCGCCGTGCTGGAGGCGGTCTGGGCCACGGCACTGGGCCTGTCCGAGGGGTTCTCCCGCCCGTTGCCGACCCTCGTGTTCGCCGTGACGGCGACCCTCAGCATGGTTGGGCTCGGCTTGGCCGTGAAGCGTATTCCGCTCGGCACCGCCTACGCCATCTGGGTGGGGATCGGCGCCGCACTGACGGTCGGCTGGGCGATGGCCACCGGCGTCGAACCGGCCAGTCCGCTCAAGCTGCTGTTCATCGCCGGAATCGTCGGCTGCGCGGCGGGCCTCAAGCTCCTGCCGGCAGAGCAACCTGCAAAAGACCCTGTCCTCCCCTCCCCCGCGGAAACTCCCCACGTTTAGGGCAGTACGACGGCGTCGCCCTACCTTTCACTGCTGCGCCGTCGTACCGGCCGTGCAGCAGTCAAGGGTGGGGAGAATCGTCGGCCCGGCCGATAACAGGGCGCCTAACAGGGCGCCGGAATAGCCGCGCACATCCCGGGGTTCTTGGCAGGGACGGAAGTCCTACGGAACTATTCAGTGCGCGAATGGAGACCAAGATGACGGCAGCAACAGTCCGGCTCGGCGACGGCCTTATGGTCAGCCCCCTGGGGTTCGGCGGCATGGCCCTGACCCCTGTCTACGGCGAGGTGGACCCGGCCGAGGCCCTGCGGACCCTGCATCATGCGGTGGACGCCGGCGTCAGCTTCATTGACACGGCGGACATTTACGGCGGCGGCAGCAACGAGGAGCTGATCGCTCGGCTGCTCAAGGAACGCCGCGGCGAAGTCCAGCTGGCCACCAAGTTCGGCCTCGTGGGCACACCGTCGGCCGGCTACACGGACATCCGCGGCGACGCCACCTATGTGCGGCAGGCCGTGGACCGCAGCCTGCAACGGCTGGGCACCGACACCATTGACCTGTACTACCTGCACCGCCGTGACCTCCGCGTTCCGATAGTGGAAACCGTGGAGGCCATGGCGGGGCTGGTGCAGGCCGGCAAGGTGCGGCACCTGGGCCTGTCAGAAGTGACGGCCGAGGAGCTGCGCGAGGCCAGCCGCATCCACCCGATCGCCGCGGTCCAGAGCGAATGGTCCATCTGGAGCCGCGACGTGGAACGCAACGTGGTGCCCGCCGCCGCCGAACTCGGGGTGGGATTTGTGCCGTATTCGCCGCTGGGCCGGGGATTCCTCACCGGCACCGTGGACGCCTCGACGCTGGGCAGCAACGACTTCCGCCGCAACATCCCGCGTTTCGCCGCGGACGCTGCCAGCGCCAACCAGGTTGTGGTGGCGGCCGTGCAGGCGGTCGCTGCGGAACTGAGCGTTGCCGGGCAGGCTGCAACTCCTGCCCAGGTGGCGCTGGCCTGGCTGCTTGCGCAGGGCCGCCAGCTGGGACTGCCCGTGGTCCCCGTTCCCGGCACGCGCAAGGCGGACCGGATCGACGAAAACCTGGGCGCCCTGGCCCTCGACTTCACCGCAGCGCAACTGAGGACGCTCGAGTCCGCCGCGGACGCCGTCGTCGGCTCCCGCTCCGCGGACCCCAACTGGGTGTCCCAGGGCCGTGAATAGCGGCTCCGTAGACTGATGCCATGGACTCGCTCATTCACTCGTCACGTGACATCACCATCCGCCGGATTTCGGTCGGCGAGATGGACAACAATGTTTACCTGCTCACGGCCAGGGCGTCCGGCGCGCAGGTCCTGATCGATGCGGCCGATGATCTGGCCGCCATCCAGGGGCTGCTTGCGGACGCCGCCGCGGATACTTCCGCGACGCCGAAGCTGGCGCTGGTTGCCACCACCCACCAGCACTGGGACCATGTCCGGGCGCTGCCGGGCCTGGTGGAAGCCACCGGTGTGAAAACGGCGGCCGGGACAGAGGATGCCCCGGAACTGCCGGTGCCGGTGGATGTACTGCTGGATCACGGGGACGTCGGCAACTTCGACGGCTTCGACGTGACGGCTGTACATCTGCGAGGCCACACACCGGGTTCGATCGCCCTTGTGTACCAGGACCCCGAGGGCCCGGCCCACATCTTTTCCGGCGATTCGCTGTTCCCCGGCGGGGTGGGCAACACGCAGAAGGATCCGGCGCGCTTTGCCCAGCTGATCACCGATGTGAGCGAGCGGCTGTTCGATGTGTATCCGGATGACACCGTGGTGCATCCGGGACACGGCCAGCCCACCACCCTCGGGGCGGAACGGCCGCACCTGGAAGAGTGGCGCGCCCGCGGCTGGTAGGCCGGAAGACCTCATCGAGTGCTCCATAAACGCCGTTATGAACCTTCTAAACGGCAGTTCTGGAGCACTCGATGGTGGTTAGCTGGCCGAGCTTGCGAGGCTAGGGTGCCGGTGGGGAGCACTCGATGGTGGTTAGCTGGGGGCCACGACCGCCGGGTCCCCTGACCGAGCTTGCGAGGTTAGGGAGCGGTTGGGGACTAGCGGCTGCGGCGTTCGTTCGAGGCCGGAGCCGATGCGCGGCGGGGGCCGGAGCCGCGGGCCGGACGTCCTTCACCGGAACGGCCATTGCCGCCGCCGGCGTAGGATCCGCCCGAGGTGCCACCGGTGTTGGAGGACCAGACAGCCGCGCTGCCTCCGGATTTGCTGCCGGCGGACTTGGCGCCGGCAGCTGCACGCTGGCCGGTTGCAGGGCGTCCGCTGCGCTGGCCGCCGGTCGAAGCGCCGGTGCGGGGAGCGCCACCTGTGCGGGGTGCTCCGCTGCGGGGAGCCGAAGCGCCCCGGGCGTCGCTGCGCCCGTCTGCGGCACGTCCGTCCGAACCGCGGCCGGCTGCGGCACGGCCGCCGGCGGCCGGAACATCGTTGTGGTGCGCATAGGCGGTGGTGCGGCCGCGGCCACGCGCATTCCGGCGTTCGGCGCGCTCGGCGTCGGCGCGGTCCTGGTTCTGCTCGGCGACACGGTCGGCGGCGTTGCGGGCAGCCGCCTTGCCTTCGTAGGCGACGGCGCGGCGCTCGGCGCGCGGCAGGTCGGTCCGCGGCGCCTCGGCGGACACCCGTCCACGTCCGCCACGGCCACCACGGCCACCCGCGGTGGGTGCAGCCTGGGTGGTGCGGCGGGCGCGCTTGCGCTCGGCGTTGGCACCGGTGGAGGTGCCGCCACCATGCTGGGCAGCTTTGGCTGCCAGCAGGGCGGCACGGGTGCGCGGATCGATCTTGTCGGCCATTTCGCCGACCAGTTCAGCAACCAGCGGGGAGTTGGCGGTGACGCGCTCGAAGTTGACCTCGACGCCGGCAGCCTTCATCAGCTTCTTGACGTCGGACTGCTGCTCGGGCAGGGTCAGCGTGACCACAGTGCCGTCGGAACCGGCGCGGGCCGTACGGCCCGAGCGGTGCAGGTACGCCTTGTGCTCCGTGGGCGGATCCACGTGGATGACCAGTTCGACGTCGTCGACGTGGACGCCGCGGGCCGCGACGTCGGTGGCCACCAGGACGCGGACATCGCCGGAGGAGAACTCGGCCAGGTTGCGGTCACGGGCGTTCTGCGAGAGGTTGCCGTGCAGATCGACGGCGGGGATGCCGGCGTCGGTCAGGGTCTTGGCCAGCTTGCGGGCGTGGTGCTTGGTGCGCATGAAGAGCACGCGGCGGCCGGCGCCGGAGGCGAGCTCGACGATCAGCTGCTTCTTGACGGTCTGGTCGTTGACCACCAGCACGTGGTGTTCCATGGTGGTCACCGCGGCCTGCGGGTCGTCCACGGAGTGGGTCAGCGGGTTGGACAGGTAGCGCTGGACGATCTTGTCCACGCCGTTGTCCAGGGTGGCGGAGAACAGCAGGCGCTGGCCCTGGGTGGGGGTCATGTCCATGAGCTTCTTGACCACCGGGAGGAAGCCAAGGTCGGCCATGTGGTCGGCCTCGTCCAGGACGGTGATCTCGACTGCTTCGAGGGTCAGGATGCGCTGGCGGATCAGGTCCTCCAGGCGGCCCGGGCAGGCGATGACGATGTCGACGCCGGCGCGCAGGGCCTTTTCCTGGCGGGCCTGGGAGATGCCGCCGTAGATCACGGTGGTGGTCAGGCCCATGGCCTTGGCCATCGGCTCGATGGTCGCGTTGATCTGCGTGGCCAGCTCGCGGGTGGGCGCCAGGACCAGGCCCATCGGGCGGCCGGGCTTGCGGAAGTGCTTGGCTTCGCGCTCGGCGAGTCGTGCCACCAGCGGGATGGCGAATGCGATGGTCTTGCCGGAGCCGGTGCGGCCGCGGCCCAGGACGTCGCGTCCGGAGAGGGTGTCGGGAAGGGTCTTGACCTGGATCGGGAAGGGCTCCACGATCCCCTGTGCGGTCAGGGTGTCGGCAAGTGCTTTGGGCGTGCCGAGGGCAGCAAATGTAGTCATGTGTTTCAAAGTCTTTCAGGCGGTATCCGTGCGGATATCGGCCCCCGATGCCGGTTGGCTCAAGGGTTCGCCGAAGAAAAGTCAGGTGATCAACCGGGCTGTTGCCAGACTTCAGCAAGCGGCCGCCGGGACCAAATGGAACGCGTTCATCGACGCAGGATGTACCTCTCACATGAAAAAATCCCACTGCCTGCGTGCGGATTCCCGAAGGAATCCGGCAGGGACCCGGATGACGGGCCGAAGCCGGTCAACCGAATCAAAAGTGGGCATCACTGCACATCAAGTTATAGCAGTCTATCACCCGGCAGGGCCGGGTCCCGTATCCGTGGCCTCGGCCCGGCCCCTAGCCCGCCAGGCCGGGGGCTTGGAACAGCGGCATATGGGACGGCTGGGTGGATGTATGAGTGGATTTGTGGATGGGCGCCCGTGACGGTGCCTTGGCCGGGCCCGCGGCGGCTGGCCGCAGGATCACGAGCGCTTCGGCGTCGATGAGGCGGCGGGTCCCCGTCCGGGCATCCAGGATCCAGAACAGGTCCACGCCCGTGACGGTCTGGGTCACCGGGCCCCGGTGGAAGAGCTTCCCGTTGTGCCACGCCTCGATCTCGTCCCCCACGTTCAACTCGGCCGAGCTGCGGATCTGCCGTGCTTCGTCAACGTCCATGGTCATTGCCCTTCCCCAGCGTTCAATCTCTTGTGCCCAGCATTCATGACGCAGGTTTCAGGTTGGTTTCCGGAGCGTGATTTCCGCGTGTCCGTCCGCCTGCGCTGCGCACGGAGGGAAGCCCGGACGGTGTATTGACCGCCGTTACGTCCGGGAGGACCATGGTGGGCGGAAAGGGCCGCACGACGGGCGGGCCGTGAGGGGAGTCGGACGCAATGCCGGAAATAGTCTCCGCTGGCCTGTTTCGGGTCATCCAACTGGGGTTGTTTCCCTTGAGTGCGGCCGGCTACGTCACGTCCGTCCCCGGGATGCTCGCCTACAGCCGGCGCACCGGCACGTCGGCCACGCTGCTCGCATCCCTCTACACGCGCTGGATGCAGCACCGCCTGGGAACACGGCCGGACGTCCCCGCGGCCCGGCTCATGGCCGTCCTGCCGAACGTGTCCGCGACTGGCATCCAGATGGAGACAGCCCCCACCCTCGCCGCCCACCTGATCACAGGCTACGTGCCCAGGCTCTACCGCTATCCGTATCCGGGGCGGGCCCCGATGCGCCATCAGCCGACGGCACGGACCAGCCTCTATGACGCGGCCGTTCAACGGCATCGCGGGGGCATCGACCAGTTGGTGATCCTCGGGGCGGGATTCGACACCCGGGCGTTCCGGCTTGTGCCCGGGGACGGCGTGCGTTGCTTTGAACTCGACCTGCCCCGGACCCAGGCGTTCAAACTCGCGATGCTCGAAAAAGCGGGCCTCTCCACGTACGTGCCCGCCGATTTCGAAACCGAGGATTGGATGGAGAAGCTGCTCGCTGCCGGTTTCGACCCGAACCGGCCCGCATTATTCCTCTGGGAAGCGGTGACCATGTATCTGGACCGCACCTCCGTCGAGGCGACGCTGCGCAGGATCGCCGGCACCGCCCCGGGCAGCATCGTGGCCTTCGACTACTTTTCGAGGGAAACGATCACCTCGGGATCGCCCTACATGCGGTACGCGCGGGCTACCGCGCGATTCGTCGGCGAGCCCCTGACCTTTGGGATCGACAACACTCCCCCGGCCAGGAAGAGCGCCGCGGACTTTGTTGGGGGCTTCGGACTGGTCCTTGAGGAGCACAGGAATTTCGGCAGGGAGACCCGGCGCCGGTCCGCGCCGGGAGGGTTCGTCACCGCCGTCGTGCCTGAAAACAGACAGCGAAACCCGGCGAACCGCCGTGATGAGGAGAAACCATGACAAAACGCAGCCACAGCGACGAGCATGACGCCGCCGAGCAAGCGGCCGCCGAGGATACGGCGCCCGGTACCGCAGCCCGGATGTGGGATGAAAAGTACAGCAGCCGGTCCAGGATGTGGAGCGGGGAGCCGAATCCGCAACTCGTCGCCGAGGCGGCGGACCTTCCTGCCGGCGAGGCTCTTGACCTGGGGTGCGGCGAGGGCGCGGACGCGATTTGGCTTGCCGCCCGCGGTTGGAGCGTGACAGGACTCGACGTTTCCGCCGTCGCCCTGGAGCGCGCGGCCGCCCACGCCCGGGAACGGGGCCAGGACGCCGCCATCGAGTGGGTGCAGCAGGATCTTGCCACGTGGGTCCCGGACCGGTTGTTCGACCTCGTCACGGCCCAGTTCCTGCATTCCACCCAGATGCCGTGGCAGCAAGCGTTGCAGCTCGCCGCGGCCGCGGTGCGGACAGGCGGGACGCTGCTGATCGTCGGCCATCACCCTGACGGGCTGCCTCCGTGGGGAGCGCACCATACGCCGGAGAAGTTCTTCACGGCCGAAGACCTTGCCCGGGAACTCCGGATCGAGGAGCCGCTGTGGCGCGCCGAGGTCCTGGACAGCCGGCGTCGAAGCGCCGTCGGCCCCGACGGCGAGGCAGTGTCCCTCACGGATGCCGTGCTGCGGGCCACGCGCCTGGCCGCCCAGTAGACGGCTCAACGACCTGTCGGGCCGCTGCCTGGATGGCCTGGGTGGCCGCCGCGGGGCGGCGGCACTTGCGCCCGCACCCTGTGAACGTCCAGGTTGGCGTCGTCCAGATCGGCATCGGCTACGTCCCGGAAGCCCCGGCCCGCAAAATATGACAAAAGACAGCGGACGACAACTGAAGCTAAGATGGTCGACAGCTGTCGAACCCGCCCCTGGGCGCGTGATCCGCGTCAATGTGATTCGAAGCCCCGCAGCGGGCTGGCGTGCCGGCGTCGCAATTTTCCCTGAAGCCCGGCGGAAGATGCGGGTCCCGGACCGGTTCCCGCGCCTTCCGGGAGCTCCGTCCTGCCGGGAGCGCGGCAGCACCCCACCGACCAGCCGGTCCACATACGCGGCCCGCTCCGACCACAGGGACCACGAAATACCGGCCCTAACCTTGATCTACCCGCCAAAACTGTTACCTCCGTCACACTCTGACGGATCCGTGCGGACCGCACTGCGGAACCCCCGCCGGCGACCGCCTGTGACAAGGAAGAAGCCTCATGTCTGAACGCACCACCACGGCCGCTTCGGCCACTGCAGAATCTGACATTGCCCAATCCGGAACTGCTACCTCCACCAACGGTGACTCCGGCGCCGGGAACCGCGAGCCGCACCTCGCCCGGGCCCTCGGCAACCGCCACATCCAGCTGCTCGCCATCGGCGGCGCGATTGGCACCGGCCTGTTCATGGGGTCCGGGAAGACCATCTCTCTCGCCGGGCCCTCCGTCATCTTCGTCTACATGATCATCGGCTTCATGCTGTTCTTCGTGATGCGTGCCATGGGCGAGATCCTGCTCTCCAACCTGAACTACAAGTCCTTCAGCGACTTCGCCGGTGACCTCCTGGGGCCATGGGCCGGCTTCTTCACCGGATGGTCCTACTGGTTCTTCTGGGTGGTCACCGGGGTGGCGGACATCGTCGCCATTTCCGGCTACGTGGACAAGCTCGCTCCGGGCACGCCCCTGTGGATCCCTGCACTGCTTACGCCCGTGGTCTTGATCCTCCTGAACCTTCCCACCGTGAAGGCGTTCGGTGAAGCGGAGTTCTGGTTTGCCATCATCAAGGTGGTCGCCATCGTGGCCCTGATCGTCACCGGCGCGGTCATGATCGCCACCCACTTCACGTCCCCGAACGGCGCTGAAGCCAACCTCGCCAACATGTGGAACGACGGCGGCATGTTCCCGCACGGCATGTTCGGCTTCGTCCTCGGCTTCCAGATCGCCATCTTCGCTTTCGCCGGAATCGAACTGGTGGGCACCGCCGCCGCCGAAACCAAGGACCCGGAGAAGAACCTGCCGCGCGCCATCAACTCCATCCCGGTCCGCGTTCTCCTCTTCTACGTGGGCGCCCTGGTGGTCATCATGGCCGTCAATCCGTGGCGCACCATCGACCCCGCCAGCAGCCCGTTCATCGGCATGTTCACCCTCGCCGGGCTGGGGATCGCCGCGGTGGTCATCAACCTCGTGGTCCTGACCTCCGCGGCCTCCAGCGCCAACTCCGGAATCTACTCAACCTCCCGGATGGTCTACGGCCTCGCCCAGGACGGGAACGCGCCCAAAGCGTTCGGCAAGCTCAGCGTCCGCAAGGTACCGCAGAACGCGCTGCTGTTCTCCTGCATCTTCCTGCTGGCCGGCCTGGTCCTGCTCTATTCCGGCGACTCCGTGATCGGCGCGTTCACGGTGGTCACGTCCGTGGCGTCCGTGCTGACCATGTTTGTCTGGTCCATGATCCTGGTCAGCTACATCGTCTTCCGCCGCCGCCGGCCGGCCCTGCACGAGGCTTCGTCCTTCAAGATGCCCGGCTCCGCCTTCATGCCGTACGTCGTGCTCGCGTTCTTCGTGTTCATGCTGGTGGCCCTGGGGCAGGCCGACGACACCCGGCTGGCACTCTTCGTGGCGCCCGTGTGGTTCCTGCTGCTGGGCGCGGCCTGGTACTTCAACCGGAAGTCCCCGCTGCAGCAGGCCCGGATTGTGGAATGGAAGGCCGTCCGCTCGCAGGAGGAAGCCCGCGCGGCTGCCTGATCCGAGCGCGCAAACTTAAGAGCGCTGAAACAAGCGAGCGCTGAAACACAGGAGCCCCGGCCGGATCATCCGGCCGGGGCTCCTGTGCAGTGCTTGTCATGGTGCCGTGCCACTACGCGCGTTTGCTGACGGCGGCCGGGACGACGGCGACGCGCGGCGCGACGGCCACGGCGGCGATCCCGATTACCGCCGTCAGCGCGAACACCCCGGCAAACGACGCCGACGGAGCCGCCGTCGCAAAGGCTGCGAACACGATCCCGGTGCCGGCGAGAGCCAGGGCGCCGCCGAGGGAATCCGAAATGGACATCGCCGAACTGTTGAAGCCCTCGGTGTCCTTGGTGGAGAGTGCCAGGGTCATGACGCTCAGCCGCGGATACATCAGGCCCATGCCGCCCCCGGCGAAGATCCATCCCGCGATCGCGACGGCGGCCGGCCAGGCCAGCACCGTGGTCACGAGGGCCAGGACGACGGCGCCAAGGACCAGGGCCGATCCGATCCGCACCGCCCTCCGGTGCTCCAGCCGGGTCCCCAGCCGGCCCTGGATGGCCGACGCCGCCGCCCAGGCGATGGCGCCGCCGGTGAGTGTGAGGCCGGCAAACGTCGGGGCGAAGGCGTAGCGTTCCACGAGCAGGTAGGGCAGGTAGACCTCGGCGCCAAAAAACGCCGCGGATGCCAGGCCGCGGGTGAGGATCACGCTCGGCAGGCCGCGCCGGGCGGTCAGCGTTCCGCGCGGCATGAGGGGACGGACGGCCAGGAGCGCGACGGCGACGGCGGCCGCCGCCAGCACCCCGCCGGCGACCGGGACCGCGGCGGACAGGTTCAGGCCCAGCACGGCGAGCGCTGCCAGCGCCGCCAGCGCCAACTTGGCAAGGCCTCCCGGTGGACGGCCTTGGGGCCCCGGCCCAGCGGCCGGGGAATCTCCGCCGGCGCCCGCGCTGCCGTTCAGGCCGCGCAGGGCCGGGGCCGTCAGTAGCAGGGCCGGCACCACGAGGCCGACCACGCCGAGAAAGACCCACTGCCAGCCGGCCAGCTGGGCCACGGCGCCGGCCGCGAACGGTCCCACGAGGGACGGGATGACCCAGGCCGCGGAGAAGGCGGCGAAGATTTTCGGATGCAGGACCGGCGGGTAGACCCGGGCAATCACCACGTACAGGGCCACGGTAAGCCCGCCCCCGCCGAGTCCCTGCACCAGCCGTCCGGACACGAGGACCGGCATTGTTCCGGCGGTACCGGCTATGAGCAGGCCGAGCACGAACATGCCCACTGCGGCCAGGAGCGGCGCCACCGGCCCCTTGCGGTCCGACCAGCTGCCCGCGGCCACCATCCCGATCACCCCGGTGGCGAGCGGCCCGGCGAAGGCCAAGGCGTAGAGTCCCGCACCGTCCAGTTCCCGGCTGACGAGCGGCATGATGGTGGTCACCGCCAGGGACTCGAAGGCCGCCAGGAACACCAGCGCGCAGGCGCCGAGGGTCACCAGCAGGTAGCTGCGGTGGAAGATGCCGGCCGATTCCGGGACGGATTTCGGACGGAATTCCTGGTGAGGGGGCGGGTCGGTCTGGGGCACGTGCCACAGCTTACAACCGGGCCCCGCAGCCCGCCCGTCTGTGGGCTTATCAGCTGGCCGGTGGGCGTATCAGCTGCCGGTCCGCCGCCGTCACTCCGCCTCCTCGAACCCCTGGGCCGGAACCACGACGGCGCCACTGGCCCTGGAGTCCGGGTTCAGCATCCAGCCCACACGCTTGACGGTGCTCAGCATGACGACGCTTTCCACGAGCTCGATCCCGGGCACCTTTTGCTGCAGGGCCACCTCGATGTTCATGACGTCAGCCAGGGACTGTAGCCACATGATGATCACGAAATTCGTGGGCCCCGTGGTGGAGGCACTGAGCCGGACATTCCGCATGGTCCTCAGCTCGGCGGCGGCGGCCTCGTGCCGCCCGGCGGGGACGTTGACGAACCATTGGCAGGTCACGGGGAAAGCGGACAGCTTCTGGGCCACCTCGCACCGGAATGACAGGATGCCGCTGGCGAGCACACGGTTGAGCTGGCGCTGGACGGTGGCCGGGTGCCTGCCCAGGCCGCGGGCAATCTCTGCCGCCGTGGCCCGCCCGTCCCTGGCCAGGAACGGCAGGAGCGCCAGGTGGCTTTCCGGCAACGCTTCCCGGGCGGCAGCCTGGGCAACTCCGGTGGCCTGGGGCCCGGCCAACGCCCGAACGGCGGCCTGCTGCGCGCGGTTCAACACGTTCAGCCGCCAGGAGCCGCCGCTTGCGTGCAGCCTGGTGCACAGGGCGGTCTGATATTTGAGGAGGCCGTCAATCTCCTTCAGGCGCGAGATGACTTTCAGGCTGAAATCGTCCAGGGAGGGCGTAATGACAGTCAGCATGAGGTCCCTGTGGCTGGCCGCCTCCTCCACCGTGACGATTTCCGGCATCCCGGCGAGTCTGGCGGTGACTTCCTCGCGCCGGTGCATTTCGCAATCCACGGCGACGAACGCCAGGCACATCTGCTGGGGGTCACCGATCAGGTGGGCGGTGATCCAGGACACGCCCGAGTCCAGCAGCCGCTCCCACCGGGCTGCCAGGGTGGTGGCGTGCACGCCCAGCACCTGGGCCGCATCCGCCCAGCTCAGGCGCGGGGCAATCTGCAGGACGTTGATCAGGGCTAGATCGTCCTCGCTGAGTTCCATCACTTTTCCCTTCATCCATGCACGAAACCTGCGATAACAGTCTATTCGTGCATTTTTTCTGGCCTTCGGACGGGTGTGAACTGTGTCACTTGAGAATAGACGCAGGACGTCCCCGCCGGACGTGAACCAATCCACTTCGAAAAAAACCGTCGCCAACCAGGCGAATTTCGACCAACAAGGAGAACACGTGCCGATCACCGCAGATGCCCGGGAAATGCAGACCGACCTTGCCCGGCTCCGCCACGAACTGCACCGGGAACCCGAGATCGGCCTCGCGCTGCCCCGCACGCAGGAGAAGGTGCTCAAGGCCTTGGACGGACTTCCCTACGAGATCACCCTGGGCCAGGACACGACGTCGGTCACCGCGGTACTGCGGGGCCAGGGGCCCGGGACCGAGGGGGGCTCCCGCCCGGCGGTGCTGCTGCGCGCTGACATGGACGGCCTGCCGGTGCAGGAGAAGACGGGCGTGGACTACACCTCCAGGATCGACGGCGCCATGCACGCCTGCGGCCACGACCTGCACACCTCCATGCTGGCAGGGGCCGCCACCCTCCTGGCCGAACGCCGGCACCAACTGGCCGGCGACGTCGTCCTGATGTTCCAGCCCGGCGAGGAAGGCTTCGACGGCGCCAGCCACATGATCCGCGAAGGCGTGCTGGATGCCCCCGGCCGGCGTGTGGACGCCGCCTACGGCATGCACGTGTTTTCCGCCCTCGAACCGCACGGCACGTTCTGCACCAAGCCCGGCGTCATGCTGAGTTCCTCCGACGGCCTGGTGGTCACCGTGCTCGGCGCCGGCGGCCACGGGTCGGCCCCGCACTCCGCCAAGGACCCCGTCACGGCGGCCGCCGAGATGGTCACCGCCCTCCAGGTCATGATCACCCGCCAGTTCAACATGTTCGACCCCGTAGTCCTCTCCGTGGGGGTCCTCCAGGCCGGCACCAAGCGCAACATCATCCCGGAAACCGCACGCATCGAGGCCACCATCAGGACCTTCTCCGCGGAAGCCCGGCAGAAGATGATGGACGCCGTGCCGCGGCTGCTGAAGGGCATCGCGGCGGCACACGGCCTGGACGTCGACGTCGACTACCAGCAGGAGTACCCGCTGACCATCACGGACGAGGACGAAACGCACACCGCGGAGAATGTCATTGCCGGCCTGTTCGGCGAGTCCCGGCTCTCCCGCTGGGCCACCCCGCTGAGCGGCTCCGAAGACTTCTCGAGGGTTCTGGCCGAGGTCCCCGGCACGTTCATCGGGCTGAGCGCCGTCCCCCGGGACGCCGACCACGCCACTTCCGCGTTCAACCACTCCCCGTACGCCACGTTCGACGACGGCGTGCTGGCTGACGGCGCCGCACTCTACGCCGAGCTCGCCATCTCAAGGCTGGCCGCACTCGCGGCCGCCGACGCTCCCGCCGCGGCCAACACTGTCGCCGCCGCCTCCGCCCTTTCCTAGCCCGCACCCCCGAGGGAGAAGACCATGACTGCAGCCACGATCACGCCGGCGGCAACCCGAACATCCACCCGCAAGACGCTCGTCGGCACCGGCATCGGCAATGCCGTCGAATGGTACGACTGGGCCATCTACGCCACGTTCACGCCGTTCATCGCCAGCCAGCTTTTCAGCAAGTCGGATCCTGCGTCCGCGGTGCTGTCCACGCTGGCGATTTTCGCCGTCGGCTTCGTTGCCCGCCCTTTCGGCGGCTTCCTGTTCGGTTGGATCGGTGACCGGATCGGCCGGAAGGCTTCCATGACCCTGGCCGTGGGGCTGGCGTCGGTGGGCAGCCTGATGATCGGCATCGCTCCGACGTTCGCGGCGGTCGGCGTCTGGGCATCGCTCACGCTCCTGGTGGCGCGCCTGATCCAGGGCCTGGCCCACGGCGGCGAGCTGCCGTCGTCGCAGACGTACCTGTCCGAAATGGCGCCGAAGGAACATCGCGGCTTCTGGGCCACCCTGATCTACACCTCCGGCACCGTGGGCATCCTGTTCGGAACCCTGCTCGGTGCCGTGCTGAACATGACGCTGAGCACCGAACTCATGAACGCGTGGGGCTGGCGCATCCCGTTCCTGATCGGCGCGGCCATGGGTCTCTACGCCCTGATCATGCGGTCCCGGCTGCACGAAACGGACGTCTTCGAGGGTGAGGCAGCGACGGAGAAGCGTGCTCCGATCTGGCCGCAGATTGTCCGCCACCGCAAGCAGGCCCTCCAGGTGATCGGGTTGACGGTCGGCCTGACCGTGATCTACTACATCTGGGGTGTCGTCGCCCCCAGCTACGCCACCACCGCCCTGAAGATCGACCGGGGCGAGGCCCTGTGGGCCGGTGTGATCGGCAACATCGTGTTCATCGCGGCGCTGCCCTTCTGGGGCAAGCTGGCGGACCGGATCGGACGCAAGAAAGTGCTGTGGGCCGGTGCGATCGGCGCCGGCATCATGCACTTCCCGATGACCGCCCTGCTCAAGGATTCCGCCTGGCAGCTGGCCGTCAGCATGTCCGTCATGCTGATCTTCATCGCCGCCAGCGCGGCGATCGTCCCGGCCGTCTACGCCGAGCTGTTCCCCACCAGCATCCGCACCGTGGGCGTCGGAGTGCCCTACTCGATCTGTGTGGCCGTGTTCGGCGGAACCGCGCCCTATCTGCAGCAGTGGCTCGGCACCACCGTGCAGATGCCGCAGTTGTTCAATGTGTACGCCGTGCTGCTGCTCGCCATCTCCGCGGCCTGCGTCTTCACCATCCCGGAAACCAAGGGCAAGGACCTCACGCTCTGATCCGGTCCGGTTGAGCTATCGGTAGTGGCTGTTCTGGAGGCTTCAGGACAGCCACAACCGATGGCTCATCACGTTTTTGCAGGGGGAAAGGGTCAGTCGCCGATGTAGCGGTCCCGCCCGGCCCGGTACCCGAACACCGCTGCGAGCGAGCCCACCAGCATGAACAGCACACCCGCCGCGGCAAAGGACCCGGTGGACTGGTGCAGCTGGCCGACCAGGAGCGTGCCGCTGGAACCAATCCCGTAGCCCACGCCCTGCATCATGCCGGAAAGATGGGCCGCAGTATGCCCGTCCCGGGTGCGGACCATGATCAGCGTCAGCGCGGCGGCGGTCAGGCTTCCCTGCCCCAGGCCGAGCAGCCCGGTCCACAGCCACAGGAGTTCGACAGGCCCGAAAATGCTCAGCGCGAAACCACCGCCGGTCATGAGCGCCACCACCGTGTTCAGGGCACGCTGGTCCCGGAACCTGGTGGCCAGCGCCGGCGCGAACAGCGAGCCCAGCATCTGCAGCACAATCGAGGCCGAGACGATCAGGCCGGCCGTGCCGCCATCCACCCCGCGTTCGCGCAGGATCGGCGCCAGCCAGGCGAAGACACTGAAGGACATCATGGCCTGCAGGACCATGAACCCGGTCACCTGCCAGGCCACGGCGGAACGCCAGACGCTGACGCCGCCGGCCGGCCGCGCGGCCCCGCCGGGACGGGCCCGGAGCGCCGGCGGCAGGAACAGCAGAAGGACGACGCCGGCCGGCAGCGCCCAGAACCAGAGCGCCGCCGTCCATTCCCCGCTCGCGCGGAAGACCGGGAACGTGAAGCCGGCACCGAGCGCGGCCGAGGCACAGATCGCCGTGGTGTAGAGGCCGCCCATGAGGCCCAGGCGATGCGGGAAGTCACGCTTGACCACGCCCGGCAGCAGCACGTTGCACAGTGAAATCGCAGCCCCGCACGCGGCGGTCCCGGCGAGCAGAGCCGGAAGGTGGCCGGCCGCCGGCAGCTCCACGGGCCGCAGCAGCAGCCCGGCGGTGAGCACCGCCATGGCACCGAGCAGCACCCGTTCGGCCCCGAACCGCCGTGCCAGCCCAGGGGCGAGCGGAGCGAACACCCCGAGCAGCGTCACCGGGACGGTGGTGAGCACCATGACCGCCCAGGCCGGAAGCCCGGCGTCGGCCGTCACCTCCGGCAGTACCGCAGCGAAGCTCGAAAAGACTGTGCGGAGGTTCAGCCCGATCAGGACCAGGCAGATCCCCAAATACGCGAGCTGCCGCCGGCCTGCGGCGCGCGGCGGCCCGGCGGGGCCGTCCCGGAGAACGGCGCCGGCCGAAAGGTCCAACTCGTCAGTTTTCCCAGTTGAGGTCACCCGCCCCATTCTTGCAGCCCCGTATCTTCACCCCTTCCCTTCAATCCCCCTCCGCGGCTCAACCCCTCCTCCGGGGCCGGTCCGCCGGGGAGTCCGCGGGATCCCCCGGGCGGCCGGGCCCGGCGAACTCAACTATTCTGGAAGGGATGAGCGAATCCCCAGAATCCCCCGGCCTGCAGGCAAACCCGGAGCCCGGCGCCCCGGACGAGAGCCAGTTGCCGCGCCCCGTGACCCCCGGCAGCCAGGCCTCGTTCGGCACCTACGGAGGCCGTCCGGTCAGCTTCGTGCGCCGCGGCACGCGCCTTCAGGGCCGCCGCCAGGCGGCCTGGGAGGAACACGCGGACCGCTGGGCGGTTGAGGTCCCCCGCCATGTCGCCAACACCTCCGTCCACCCGGACTATGTGTTCGATGCAGAGGCCGAATTCGGCCGCACGGCTCCGCTGGTCGTCGAGATCGGCTCCGGACTGGGCGACGCCGTTTGCCACGCCGCGGAGCAAAACCCGGACAAGGACTTCCTGGCCGTGGAGGTTTACACCCCCGGCTTGGCCAACACCTTGATCAAAATCAACAGCCGCGGACTGAGCAACGTGCGGGTGGTCGAGGCGAACGCCCCTGAGGTGCTCGCAACCATGCTCCCGGCCGGCTCCGTCACGGAACTATGGGTGTTCTTCCCGGATCCGTGGCACAAGTCCCGGCATCACAAGCGCCGCCTCATTCAACCGGCGTTCGCTGATCTCGCCGCCCGGGCCATCAAACCCGGCGGCATCTTCCGGATCGCGACCGACTGGTCCAACTACGCCGTTCACGTCCGCGAGGTCATGGCGGGCTCGGCGGAGTTCGAGAACCTGCACGAGGGCGAGCGCGCCGGCGCGGACAGCCCCCTGACCCAGGTGTGGGAATCCGGCGTCGAATCCCGCGTGGGCGGAGCCCCGGTCAAGGAAGGCCGGGCGCCGGTCAGTACCGAGCACACCGGACCCAACGAGGGCGTCGACGGGACCGGCGGGTGGGCCCCGCGGTTTGAGGGCCGCATTCTGACCAGTTTCGAAAACAAGGCGCACGAAGCCGGTCGCCTGATCTTCGACCTCAGCTACCGCCGAATTTAGGCACCCCGGCGCGCGGGTATCTTTTGCTGAGCGGCTTCGCGTGGCACGATAACGGAACCAACCAGGCTGGGTAGTACTAAGGAAACGATCATCAAACGAGAACTGAACGACGCTGCTGACGTCGCCGAGGACGTCACCAATTCGAAGCCCCTCGAAATCGCAGCGCGGGCCGGGTTTGCCGTGTCGGGGTTGCTGCACTTCCTCATCGGGCTGGTCGCGATCCGGCTTGCCATGGGCGGCCAGGGCCAGGCCGATGTCAGCGGCGCGGTGGAAGAGCTTGCCGGGCAGCCGGCGGGGCCGGTGCTGCTCTGGACGTCGTTTGCCGCCTGCGTCGCGCTGGCCATCTGGCAGGCGTCCGACGCCATTTTCGATTTCGGCCACCTGCCGACCAAGAAAAAGGTCGGCAAGAAACTCAAGGCAGCCCTGCAGGCCGTGGTGTACACCGCGTTCGCCCTGACTCTCGCGTCGGTCGCCACCGGGGCAGGCTCCGACAACCGCGAGTCGACTTCCGATATGACCGTAAACCTCATGAAGGCACCGGGCGGCGTCGCACTCCTGGTGGTCATCGGCGCCGCGGTAGCCGTCACCGGGATCGTCTACGCGATCCGCGGCTTCAAGAAGTCCTTCATCAAGTACCTGCGGATGCCGTCCCAGCCGCAGGCGCGCACCGCAGTGACGGTCATCGGCATGGTGGGCTACGTTGCCAAGGGCTTTGCCCTGCTGCTGGTGGGCCTGCTCATCATCATCGCCACGGTGAAGGCACACCCCGAAGAGTCAACCGGGCTCGACGGCAGCCTGAAGGCCCTGCGGGAGCAGCCGTTCGGCGTGTACTTGCTGGCCGCAGTGGGTGTAGGGCTGATCTGTTACGGCATCTACATGGCGGTCCGGGCCAAGCTCGCGAAAATGTAGAGGCCCGCGCCGGTTGCCGGCTCCCGGACGGATCTTCCGGATCCCCGGACCCCCGCTCCCCGGGAGTGGGCTACCCCTGCGGCACCGCGATGACAGCAACGGTCTGCTGCTGCTCATCGCGCATTTCGACACTGGCGATCCTGGCCAGCTGCACCGGCGTGGCCCCGGTGATCCGGACCCTGCCGGTGGGCGTGGCTGTCCACGCGCAGGCGCGGTCCACGCCGCCGTCGCGGTCCTTTACCCAGAGCGAGAGGGTCCCGGCGACGGGCAGGCTGCGGCCGTCCACCGCCAGTTCGGTGCCCCAGGTTTTCTTGACGAGCCCCACCGTGACCTCCAACCCGCTGCTGGCCGCTACGGAATAGCTCGCGTCCGGTTTGGCGGGTTGGTTCAGCAGCGGACCGGCCAAGATCCCCAGCCCCAGGCAGGCGGCCGCCGCCGCGGCCACCGCCGACGTCCACCGGCGCCGCGCCTTCCGGCGACGGGCGGCGAGCTCGTCCAGGAGCCGGCGTGAAACAGGTTCGGGTTCCGGCGGGACCAGCGCGCGGTCCCGGGCGGCCGCCGCCGCCGCGGTGAGTGCGACGGCGTCGGACACCGGGATCGCGTCCAGCAGCGCGGGGAGGCTGGCAAGGTCGTCCAGCTCCTGGCGGCAGTCCCCGCACTCGGCAAGATGCTGCTCGAAGGCCGCGGCTTCGGCCGGCTCGAGCCCGCCGAGCAGGTACGCGCCGAGGAGGTGATGCAGCTCGGTCCCGTTCATTGCTGCACCCCCATTTCATCGAGGATGGTCCGTAGGGCCCGGACAGCGTAGAACGCCCGGGACTTCACGGTGCCGCTGGGGATCTTCAATTGGGCGGATGCCTCCTGGACTGTGGAGCGGCGGTAGTGGAGCGCAACAAGGACTTCGCGGTGTTCCGCGCTGAGCCGCAGCAACGCCTCTTCCATCAGCACTTTGTTGAGCAGCTCATCGATCCGCCCGGCGCCGACGGCGCCTTCCGGGAGGGCCTGGACATCGCGGTCGCCGGCTTCCTGCGGCCGCCGTTGGGCCTTGCGGTAATTGTCGATCATGATGTTGCGGGCCGTCCGGAACAGGTAGCTGCGCAGGCTGCCTGTGATCTGCGGCGCCTGCTGCCAGACCCGCAGCACCGTCTCCTGGACGACGTCGTCGGCGAGCTGGGGATCCCGGGAGACGCTGAGGACGAAGCGTTTCAGGGCCGTTCCGTGGTCGCGGTAGATCGCAGCCACGACGTCTTCGTCCAGCGGCATTGCCCACCTCCCGGGAATTCGTGTTCTGCCCCAGTACGACGTACGGGCAGGCCCAATAGTTCAGTGTGCCCCAGGACAGCCCGACACGGACATGTCGGTTCCGCCATGAACCATTCCGCTCTCCATGGCGTCGTATCTCGTAGCGCCGGCCTCCGAGTTGGGCTGGCTCGAGTCTAGGAGCAGCAAATGAAGAAGCATCTCAGCATTGGCTTGTCCGCGTTCGCTCTGGCGGCCCTCCTGTCCGGCTGCGGCGGCGGAACGACCACGACGCCGACGTCGGCGGCACCGGCCACGTCCGCCCCCGCAGAGTCCAGTGCGCCGGCCAGTTCCACGCCGTCGTCCATGTCCGCCGCGGTGCTCTCGGTGGGCGAGTCCAAGGCGGGCCAGATCGTGGTGGCCGACCAAGGACTGAGCGTCTATTTCTTCGCCAAGAACACGAAGGATTCCGGGAACAGCGTCTGCACCGGCGCGTGCCTGACGTCGTGGCCCGCTGTCACGTCGCCGACGGCGACCCCCCCAGTTAATGGCGTCACCGGCAAGGTCGGAACCATTCCCACGGCTGACGGAAAGATGCAGGTGACCATCAACGGGCTGCCGATTTACTACTACTCCAAGGACCAGACCGCGGGGGACATCAACGGCCAGGGCGTCGGCGGGGTCTGGTACCTCGTCTCCCCCTCCGGGGAAATGATCACGGCACCACCGGCCGGGTAGGCTCGCCGGCCGCGGATCCGCCCGGCCGGGTCCGCCCGGGCCGGGATACCAACCGGTACTAAGCGCGGCACGGCCGGCGCCTGCATTTGGGGGGCAGACGCCGGCCGTACCGAAAACCGTCGGGGAAGGCCGCTTACGCGCGGGCCTTTTCGAACTCCGCCGACCCTTCGAACTCCCCGGCCCCTTCGAACTCCCCGGCCTCTTCGAACTCCACAGCCGCGAGGATTTCCTGGGTCCGCGGATTGAGCATGAAGGCCTCATCGTCGTCTTCCAGCATGAGGAAGTCGCCCTGTTCCGTGGTGAAGTGCCAGGCCAGGGTGGCCTCCCCGTTGTGCTCATAATTCGGATCGCCCATGGTGATCCGCACCAGGCTGTGGCCCGCAAGCTCGCACAGCTCGCGGATGATCTGTTCGAACTCCGGCGCATCCAGGAGCACTTCCTCGGCGGCGGCCGCCTGGCGCTCGGCGAGGTCGGAAAGCCGGGCCACCCGCCCGGCAATATGGGCGTCGACGTCGTCGTCGGATAGGACCAGCAAGTCCTCCTGGCCGCGCAGCCACGCGGCATTCAGCGCACCGATGTCTTCTGTGGCGAGGATCGACTCGAATTCCCCGTCCAGTTCTTCAACGCGCCGAACGGCGTCGGAGACCCCGCGGCCCGCTTCGCCGTCCTCTGTACTGCCTCCGGCGGCCCCGCCGCTGCCGCCGTCGAGGTAGCTGTCGACGTCGGTGTCGCTCAGGGCGCCGAAGGCGGTTACCGTGCGGTTGAAGAGGTCCAGGTGCGCGGCGGCACCCATGGCCTCCAGGCCCTCCCGGACATAGGGGTCGACTTCCTCGCGTTCGGGCGCGGTGAACACGTACTGCGCGAAACCCCCGGCCAGCGCCTGCGTCAGGTAGAAGTCCACATAGTAGCTGCGCAGCGCGGCCGGGGAGATCTCTTCCGTGTCCAGCAACTCCTCGAACATGGCGTTGACCACGTTGACGTTCGCCTCGACAACGTCCTCGTGGCCGCCGTTGAGGCTTTCGGTGGTCAGCACAGTGGGGTAGCTGTGGGCGGACTGGATGGTGGGCTCACTGTTGGTCATGCGGAATCCTTACTGCTGGCACTGCTGATACTCCGGACCTCTCCAAGGTAGGTCCGTCGTCACGGCGGGCGGCCGAGCCCCGGTTGAACGTCAGGCGAAGTTTAAGCGGCGCTTGCGCGGCGGCGGCGAAGTTCCGGGGTCCCGGCCGGCTCGGTAAGATGGATCAGATGACCACCTGCCGAAAGTAGCGCGCACATGCCATCCCATCCGGACGAGAGTGCGGCACTGGCAATACAGACTCCCGCGATCAACGACCGCTCCCTCGCGGCCGGGCTCGCCTACGCCATGGGGAGCCGCGTTTCCGGGATCTCCTTCGACGCCGCCACAGGCCTGCTGCTGGGCAAGGTGCGGGGCGGTTCCGACGTGCCCTATTCCACCACGGCGAAGCTGGTCCGGAAGGCAGGCGGCTGGAGCTGCACGGTGGGCGTCTGCAGCTGCCCGGTCCGCAAGGACTGCAAGCACGTGGCGGCCCTGCTCTTCGCGGCCGAAGACAACCCGGCCACCCGGATGCAGCTGCTGGCCCCCGCCGAGGGCACGCGGCTGTCCCGCCAAAGCGCCCCGCCGGAAATGGCCGATTGGGAGCAGGCCCTTAGCCCCCTGATCGCCCACCCGGGGATCACGCCGTCCGCCAACGGCACTCCGCTGGCGCTCCAGTTCGACGTCGAGGAACCCGCCCCGCACTTTTCCTACACGGGCCGGCGCGATCCGCTCCGCAGCGTCCGCCAGCTCAAGGCACGCCCCGTCATCATGGGCGCCAAGGGCAAGTGGATCCGCGGCGACGTCTCCTGGAGCACGCTGAGCTACCTGAACTACCGGCGCGAATGCAACGAGGCGCACGTCGAGTGGATGCAGGAATTCCTCGCCTCGCACACCGCTGTGGCAAACCGCCAGCACTCCGGCACCGGACTGTGGCTGGGACTGAACACCTACGCCGGCAAGAACCTGTGGAGCCTGCTGTCCCAGGCCCAGAAAATCGGCGTCGCCCTGGTCCACAGCCGCGGCGACGAGCCGGTGCGGCTGGTCGAGCAGCCTGCCGCCGTCGGACTTAACCTGGCGCGCATCGGCACCGGCGGAAACGACGGCGGTCTCGAGCTCGCGCCGACCATCACGGTCAAAGGTGAGGTGGTGGATCCGGCGTCGGTCGGGACCATCGGGCGCCCGGCGCACGGAATCTTCCTGACGTCCGACGGCGACGCCCTGCCCGGCACGGCCCCCGCCGACCCCGTCATCACCCTCGCACCACTGGAAAGCGGTCTCAGCGAGGAACTTCTGACCTTCGTCACGGGCGGGACAACCCTGCACATCCCCGCACGGGACGAAAGCCGCTTCCTGACCGGCTTTTACCCCAAGCTCAAGCAAACCGCCCGGGTTACCGCCTCCGACGAGTCGGTGGAACTGCCCACGCTCGCCGTCCCCACCCTGTCCCTGCTGGCCAATTACGGGGCCGACCACCGGGTCCGGCTGCATTGGGAATGGCACTACACGTCAGGAAACCTCGTCACGGCGCAGCCGCTGTGGCGGCACCCGGGCGATCACGGCTACCGGGACGACCCGGCCGAGGCGCGCATCCTCGAGGCGGTGGGGCAGCCCTGGGACGTCGTCCCGGCCCTGGGCGAATCCGCGACCGGCGGCTGGGGCACGCCGCGACTGGCGGCCACGGCCGAACTGGCCGGACTGGACACCCTCGCCTTCACCGAGGACGTGCTCCCCCGGCTCCGCGACCTCCCCGACGTCTCCGTGGATACCTCCGGCGAGATTGCGGACTACCGCGAAGCCGAAGAAGCCCCGGTGGTGGCGATCTCCACAAAGGCGACGGACAGCCGCGACTGGTTCGATCTGGGCATCGTCATCACCCTGGAGGGCCAGCCGGTTTCCTTCGCGGCGCTGTTTTCCGCCCTCGCCGCCGGCCAGACCCGCATGTTGCTCCCCAGCGGGGCGTACTTCGCGCTGGACCTGCCGGAGCTGCACCAGCTGCGGGCCCTGATCGACGAGGCCCGCTCCCTGCAGGACAACCCCGGCGACAAGGACGCCCCGCTGCAGATCAGCCGCTTCCAGGCCGGGCTGTGGGACGAGCTCGCACACCTGGGCATCGTGGATGAACAGGCCGCGGCGTGGCGCGAGTCCGTGGGCGGCCTCCTTGAAGGTGGCATCAAGGGCCTTCCCCTGCCCGGGTCGCTGAACGCCGAGCTGCGCCCTTACCAGCTGGAGGGCTTCAACTGGCTGAGCTTCCTGTACCGCCACGGCCTCGGCGGCGTGCTGGCCGACGACATGGGCCTGGGCAAGACCGTCCAGGCCCTCGCGCTGATCTGCGCCGCAAAAGACGCCGCCGCAGCCGACGAAGCCGGGACCGGGGCCGCCCCGTT
This sequence comes from Arthrobacter sp. 49Tsu3.1M3, assembly GCF_900168135.1. Lineage (NCBI taxonomy): Bacteria > Bacillati > Actinomycetota > Actinomycetes > Micrococcales > Micrococcaceae > Arthrobacter > Arthrobacter sp. 49Tsu3.1M3. The sequence continues at coordinate 117,079 of NZ_FUZD01000003.1, read as the reverse complement.
CCTTGTCGTGGCCCCCACTTCCGTGGTGGGCAACTGGGAGGCGGAAACGGCACGGTTCGCGCCCGGGCTCAGCGTGCGCGCCATCGGCGAAACCTTCGCCAAGAGCGGGTCGCACCCGGCCGAGGCGATGGCCGGCGCGGACATCATCATCACCTCCTACGCCCTGTTCCGGATCGACTACGAGGCCTACGCCTCCCAGACCTGGGCCGGGCTGGTCCTGGACGAGGCGCAGTTCGTCAAGAACCATCAGTCCAAGGCCTACCAGTGCGCCCGCAAACTTCCCGCCGCCTTCAAACTCGCCATCACCGGCACGCCGCTGGAGAACAACCTGATGGAGTTCTGGGCCTTGACCTCGATCGTGGCTCCCGGGCTCTTTGCCAGCCCCAAACGGTTCGCCGAGTATTACCAGAAGCCGGTGGAGAAGAACGGCGACAAGGGGCAGCTGGATAAACTCCGGCGCCGCGTCCGGCCGCTCATGATGCGGCGCACCAAGGAACAGGTCATCAGTGACCTGCCGCCCAAGCAGGAGCAGATCCTGGAAGTCGTGCTGAACCCGCGGCACCAGAAGGTCTACCAGACCCACCTGCAGCGGGAGCGCCAAAAGATCCTGGGCCTGATTGAGGACGTCAACAAGAACAGGTTCACCATCTTCCAGTCGCTGACCCTGCTCCGGCAGCTGAGCCTGGATCCCTCGCTGATCGATCCCTCCCTGTCCGGGGTGCGTTCCAGCAAGCTCGATGTCCTGTTCGAGCAGCTCGCGGACCTGGTGGCCGAAGGGCACCGGGCCCTGATCTTCAGCCAGTTCACCGGTTTCCTGGGCAAGGTCCGGGAGCGCCTGGTCGAGGAGAACATCGAGTTCTGCTACCTCGACGGCGGCACACGCAACCGCACCGACGTCGTGAACGAGTTCAAGAACGGCGCCGCGCCGGTGTTCCTCATCAGCCTCAAGGCCGGCGGCTTCGGCCTGAACCTGACCGAGGCCGACTACGTTTTCCTGCTGGACCCGTGGTGGAACCCGGCATCGGAGGCCCAGGCCGTGGACCGGACCCACCGGATCGGCCAGGCCCGGAACGTCATGGTCTACCGGCTGGTCGCCAAGGACACGATCGAGGAGAAGGTCATGGCGCTCAAGGCGAAAAAGTCGCAGCTCTTCGCCGACGTCATGGAAGGCGATGCGCTCACCGGCGGCGCCCTGACGGCGGAGGACCTGGCGGGGTTGTTCAACGACTGACGCTGTCCAGCCGGGAAGCAGCGCTTCAGCTGCGCTTCAACCCTGATTCGGCCAACCGGGGCTCCGCCCGCAGCCGGGCCAGCAGCGTCGCGGCGATTAGCGCCGTCGTCATTTCCAGCGCGATGACCGCCAGCAGCGCCCCGGAACCCGGGGGCGCTGCGCCGGCGGCGGCGGCCGCTGCGGTTCCATGGTGGCTGTGGCCCGCGCCGCCGGCTCCTGTGCCGAGGAGCAGGACCGCGTGGACGCCGGTCATCGCCAGTGCTGCGGCCATCACCTGACGAAGGGCCCTGGGCCTGCCGTGGCGCCAGATGTGCAGGGTGCACGGCAGGCACACTGCAACCATGGCGAGCATGAGCACGTTCAGCCAGGTCCCGTGCTGGCTCCCGGCAGCCAGCCACAGATGCGCGAGGCACGACGCCGCGGTCACGGCTGCGCAGATCCGGGAATGGAAGACGAGGCCGGCGAGGCCGGCCCGGCGGCCCCAGCCGGCTGCGACACTCACGGCGCCGGCCTAGCTGTGGCAGTGCGCGCCGGCGTCGCCATCGCCATGGCAACCAGAGGACTGTTGAGCGTTGGCCGGCACGTCCAGCACGGGGCTGCGGTCGAAGAAGCCCTCGGGCCGGAGCTTGAAGCCGACAGTGTCGACCGGCATGATGGGCCAGTCCTCCGGACGCGGGAAGTGGGTCAGGCCGAAGGTGTGCCACACCACGATGTCCTGGCCGTCGACGTCGCGGTCCTGGGCAATGTAGGCCGGCAGGCCCGCTCCCCCGGCGTGCTGGTTGATGAAGTCGCCCGTGGGGTACCGTTCCTCGTCCGCAAACCGGGTCACCCACAGGTCCTTCGTGGCAAAGGCGGCCCGCCGGGCAATGGAGGACTCCGGGTCCGCCAGGAGCGTGGGCTGGCCCTGGGCGTGGAGCTTGTATCCCACGGGTTCGCCGAGGCGGTTCCGTGACTGCGGGTTGGAGATGACCCAGGTCCGCCCGTTGCGGGCATCGGCCTCGCGCGCACCCTCGGATTCGCGGGCGATGAGCGTGCGCCGCCGGGAGAACGCGTTGCCGCGTTCGTTGCCCTCGCCCATTCCCTGGCGGACCACGTCCTCCTCTTCGACCCGGTTGGTGAGGCCGTCGACCGCCATGTCGAGGCGGGCGCTGAACAGGTGCTGGTGGTACGGGGCGCCCAGGCCCGGGGCCAGCTGGGAGATGTTGGCCGAGCCGCCTTCGGGGTAGGCGGAGGTGAAGACGACGCCGGTGGCTTTGGCCTCGAACTCGATGGTGCCGTCGAGGTAGAGGTACCAGTAGAAGCCGTAGTCGTAGTTGCCGATGGTGGTGAAGAAGGAGATCACCAGGCGGCGGTTGCGGCGGGTGTAGTTGATGCCCGTCCAGAGGTCGCTGTGCTTGGCCAGGATCCCCCAGTCCTCCTCGTGCATGCAGATGCCGTTGCGGATCTCGCGGGGGTTGCCGAAGGCGTCGCTGATGACGGGGCTGAGGTAGGTGATCTCGCCCAGGCAGTCGCAGCCGAGTTCCAGGGAGTTGGCGTACTGGCCCACGAGGTATTCGCCGGTGTCGAAGTAGTTCTGCCAGGACCGGATGGGCGACGGGTCCCCGTACGGGACCACCATTTCGGCGATGGATGCGCGGTTGATGACGGGACGCAGGCGGTCGCCGTCCTGGAAGGCGAGGTTGTGCAGCACCACCCCCTCGCGGACGTCGAAGCCGACGTCGAGGCTCCATTTTTCCCATTCGACGTGGTTGCCGCCGGTGACCGTGAAGCTGGGCCCGTCCGGCTGCGTGATGTTGATGGGCTTCTGCGTGGTGCGCAGCGGGCCGGTGAGCTCCGGATCGGTGTAGTTGCCGTGCTCCGCGGGAATCGGGACGGCGCCGGTGTCCAGCACCTGCGTCACTTCCTGGCTCACGACGTCGACATAGGCCACGAGCCCGTCCACCGGGTGCGCCCAGGCGCTGTCCTCGGGGAAGTCCTGCACGAAGGCCAGGCCACGCAGGATCCGGCGGCCCTTTTCCTCGGGGTACTCGAAGACGCCGGCGGACAGCGGGGCGACGCGGACCTTGCTGACGTCCAGGCCACGGCTGGCCAGGGCCTTGAGCCAGCGCTCGTCCGTGGCCAGGAGCTGTTCGACGACTTCGAATTCCTCTTCCAGGACCGGGAGCTCGCCGGTCGCCGCCGTGTCCAGCTCGACGACGGAGACCACCGTGCCGCTGGACGCCGAAACCGTCACATCGGCCGGGCGCCCTCCCGAGATGTCGTGGATGAAGACCCGGAATCGGCGGTCCTCACTTTCGGCCGGCGCGTTCCTTGCGGGATCCAGCAGACCGAGGTACGCGATGCGCCGGGTCTCGCCCAGCAGTCCCGCGGAACGCAGGATGCCCCGGACCGCGGTGATTTCGGCGCCCGTGGCCAGGCTGTACGGACTGTAAGGGCTGTATTGACTAAACGAGGTGCGGGTGTCAGTGTGTGCGGTCATCATGACGGCCTTCGTTCGGTGACCTCGGCGGGTCAGAACTTTTATTTTCTATAGTTGTAGAGAATACGGAAATGTAAGCTGTGCCACAAGAGTCCGAAGCAAGATATTTGGGGAGCTGTCCGGTGCCAAAGATTGTCGACCACGACCAGAGGCGGATTGAACTCGTCGACGCCACGTGGCGGATCATCGCCCGGCTCGGGATTGAAAGTGCCACCATGCGGGAAATTGCCCTTGAGGCAGGCTTCGCGAACGGCGCCCTCAAGCCCTACTTCCCCACCAAGGATGACCTGCTGACCTTCGCTTTCGGGCACGTCTTCAACCGCACCAACGAGCGCATCGCAGGAGTCACCGCCGGGCAGGCCGGACTGGCGGCCCTGCGGTCGTTTTGCGTCGAGGTGCTTCCGCTGGATGAGGAGCGGATCAACGAGGCCCGGATTGTCATCCCGTTCTGGCAGAAGGCCATCAATGACCCCGGCAAGGCCCGGATCCACCGGGATTCGATGGAACAGTGGCTTGCGACGATGCGGCAGTACCTTGCCGAGGCGCGGCAGGCCGGCGCCGTCACCACCGCCGTCGACGACGCCGCCCTGGCCGGGCAGCTGCTCAATCTCCTCCTCGGCGCGCAGATTACGGCGGCACTTGCCCCGGAAGGCCAGGTGGAACTCGGGCTGAACGGGCAGCTGGAGGGCTTCCTGACCCTGCTGGCCTGCTAGGCCCCAGACAATCTTTATTCGCCGAGCGTCGAAAAAAGATGACATCGGCGGGCCGCGCCGCTACCCTGAAAGGACTGTGTCCCATGACACATTCCAAGAATTACGACGGCGTCAGGATCCTCGATGACTGCAGTTGCAACCCGCCCAGTGGCCTCCCCCGCCGGACAGGATGTCCTCACCAGCACAGCAGAATCTTTCGACCACTGGAGGCACCTGGTCGCGGAGTCCTTCGTTCCCCTGGCCGCCTCGAGCGCCGATGCGGACAACTTCCGCGGCCGCATGCGGGCCCGCAGGCTGGACCGTGTGGCACTCGTCGAGGTCTCCTCCTCGAGCCATGAGGTCCACCGCACGCCGGCGCTGATCGCGCAGTCCAACCAGCGCTATTTCAAGCTCAATCTCCAGCTGCAGGGCACCGGGCTCCTCATCCAGGACAACCGCGAGGCAGTCCTGCATCCGGGCGATCTCTCCATCTATGACACCAGCCGACCTTACACGCTTGCCTTCGAGGGCGACGCCCGGCTCATGGTGATGATGTTTCCCTGGGACGCGCTGTCCCTGCCGCCGGACTGCATCGCGCAGCTTTCGGCCGTGCGGATGGCTTCTGGCGGCGGCCTCGCCGCGATCGTCGGTCCCTTCATCGCCCACCTCGCGGAGAACCTGGATGCACTCAGCGGCCCCAGCGGCTCCCGCCTCGCCACCAATGCCCTTGATCTCGTCTCCACGATGCTGCATTCGGAACTGGACATGTCCCCGGACCGCATGAGGCCCCAGGCCCTGTTGGCGGCATCCGTCCGCGAGTATATCGATGCCCACCTGGCCGATCCGCTGCTGTCGCCGGCGTCCATCGCGGCGGCCCATTTCATCTCCACTCGGCACCTGCACAACGTCTTCCATGAATCCGGGACCACCGTGGCGAGCTGGATCCGGACCCAGCGGCTGGAGGGTGCGCGCCGCGAACTGCGGGATCCGCTCCTGGCCGGAATGCCTGTGGGGGCCGTGGCCGCGCGCTGGGGCTTCCTGGATGCGGCCCATTTCAGCCGCTCCTTCCGTGATGCCTTCGGTGAGTCCCCCAGCGTCTGGCGGCGCGGCGCCTGAGCCTGGCCTTCACCCCCTGCTGAGAGCACCCGCCGTCGTCAGCACCTGCCGTCGTCGGCGCCCCGGAAACTACGGACGCAGAAGGGGCGGGGCCGGATCTGTCCGGCACCGCCCCTTCTTCTTCCAATGCTGACGCCCACCCCGGCCTCAGGCAGTGACCCCTGCGCGCGCGGCCCTGCGCTCCACGGCAATTTCCACCAGCACACCGGCGGTAAACACAATGGGTACGGTCAGCAGCAGGCCCACGGCCGTTTCGGCACTGCCGCCGATCAGAGCGGTGAAGTTGATGATGACGAGGGACAGGACCCAGCCAAGCAGCAAGGTGGCGAGCACCGGTGCCACCGTTGTCTGCCAGAGCTGGCCGGACACCCTTTCCCGCCGGAAGTACGCGACGACGGCCAGCGAGCAGAGCATGTACAGCACCAGGAGCGCGGCCACGGCCAGTCCGCTGAACCAGGAAAAGAGGGTGAGGACAGGATCCAGGGACAGCACCGCGAACGGCGCCACGAGCAGGAAGGCGACCACGGTCTGGATCCGCGCAGCGACGGCGGGCGCCTTATGCCGGTTGGTCCGGGCCACGCCGCGGGGCATCGACCCGCGCAGGGCCAGCGAATGGAGGTAGCGGTTGATGCCGTTGTGGAAGGCGATGATGCCGGCCAGCAGTGAGGTTACGAGCAGCATGCCGGTGACCGTTCCGGCCCACGGCCCGAACAGCTCCACCATCGGCGTCAGCACGAACGCGGTGGAATCGCCCGATTCGAGGGCCGCGCCCGCGGCGTCGATGACGTGCGAGGGACCGTAGTAGCTGACCAGCATCCAGGAAATGAAGGAGAAGAAGACCGCGATGACCCCTACCGAAAGGTACGTGGCCCGGGCGACGGTGCGGTGGGCGTCCTTGGCCTCGGCCGAGTAGATGGCCGTCGATTCGAAGCCGAACATGGAGGCGACGGCGAACATAATGGCAACGCCCGGGGCGCCTGCGCCGATCGCCGCGGGAGAGAAGGACGCCGCCAGGCTGATCCCCTCCGGCCCGCCGCCCCGCAACAGCACGGTGAACCCGAACATGAGCAGGATGGCGACCTCCAGGCCCACGAGCACCGCCAGGACCCGTGCCCCGAGTTCGATGTTGAGCGAGCCCAGCGCCTGCACGCCCGCCATGGTGACGACGGCCAGCAGCCACCAAGGGACCACGAGCCCGGCAGATCCGAGGAGGCCCGAGAACGCCGCGCCGTACAGCCCATACATCGCGGCCTGGACCGTGCTGTACGCGAGGAGCGCGAGCCACGCCGCTCCCGCGCCGACCTTGCGTCCGAAGGCGGCGGTGACATAGGCGTAGAAGGCGCCGTTGGCCTGGATCTTCCGGCTCATCGCGACGAAGCCGACGGCGAAGATCACGATCACAATGCCGACGACGAGGTACGCGCCGGGCGCGCCGGCGCCGTTGCCGAGGGCTGCGGCCAGCGGTGACGCCCCGACGATTCCGGTCAGCGGCGCCTGGGCTGACAAAACGAAGAAAAGAATGCCCATGACGCCGACGCTGCCGGCGCGCAGCGCGGTGGAGTGCTCCGTGCGGGGGCTGGATTCTGCGGTCCGGGAATCTGAATTTGAAATACTCATCGGATCCTTCTTAACGGTCATGAGTCTTGGAAACGGCGGTCTGGGAAATGGGGGGTGCGTTGCACCGTGAAATCCAGCATGGCAGGTGGCGCCCGTCACGCTTTTGTCGATTAGCGACCGGTTGTTGTTCCTGAGCGTAGTCAGCACCAGGCCCTGCGCCGCCGGCACGGCGGGGAGGACGCCGTCCCGTCCGTAGCCCTCAGGAAACCCTCCCGGTGTTCCGTTCGCTCCCGCACAACAGCTCTTCGCGGATAGACAAGCCCCTCGGCCCTCGCCGGAGCACGCTTGAAACAGCACCCCTTAGGCCGCACCGGCCGCGTTCTCTGACCTACTCGATGTGGAGTACCCCCATGGAAACCTACGATGCCCTTCTCGCCTCGATCACCCCGGTGTCCGGGGAAACCCGCACCATCTTTGACCCGGCCACGGGACAGCCGGTCGGCGAAGCACCGGTCCACACCGTCCAGGACCTAGAAGCCGCCATCGCCGCCGCAGCCGCCGCGCAGCCGGCCTGGGCTGCGCTGGGCCACGATGCCCGGTCCGCCGCGCTGCTCAAGGCCGCCGACGCCGTCGAACGCTCCGCCGAGGAACTCGCCCGCCTGCTCTCCCGCGAGCAGGGCAAACCGCTGAACGGGCCGAACGCCCGCTTTGAGGTCGGCGCCTGCGCCGCCTGGCTCCGCGTCGCCGCCGGGACGCCCCTGGACCCCGAAACCGTGGTGGACGACGGCGAAACCCGCGCCGAACTGCACTACCGGCCCATCGGCGTCGTCGGCGCGATCGGCCCCTGGAACTGGCCCATGATGATCACTGTCTGGCAGCTCGCCCCGGCCCTGCGCATGGGCAACGCCGTCGTCATCAAGCCGTCCGAATACACCCCGCTGTCCGTCCTTGCCCTCGTCGAAGTCCTCAACCAGGAACTCCCCGAAGGCCTCCTCACGGCGGTCTCCGGCGGCCGCGACGTCGGCGAGGCCCTGGCCGGACACCCCGCGATCGGCAAGATCATGTTCACCGGCTCCACCGCCACCGGCAAGGCCATCATCAAATCCTCCGCCGACACCGTCAAACGCCTCACCCTGGAGCTGGGCGGCAACGACGCCGGCATCGTCCTGCCCGACGCCGACCCGAAGGCGATCGCCGAGGGCTTGTTCTGGGGCGCCTTCATCAACACCGGCCAGACCTGCGCGGCGCTCAAGCGCCTCTACGTCCACGACGCGATCTACGATGCCGTCTGCGAGGAACTCGCCACCGTCGGCCGGGCCATGCCCATGGGCAACGGACTCGACGAGGCCAACGTGCTCGGCCCGCTGCAGAACCGCCAGCAGTTCGACATCGTCGCCAGGCTCGTCGAGGCAGCCCGCGACTCCGGCGCCAGGATTCTCCTCGGCGGCAACCCGGAGGCCGACCAGCCCGGGAACTTCTACCCCACCACCCTCGTCGCGGACATCGCCAACAGCAACCCGCTGGTCGCCGAGGAGCAGTTCGGCCCCGCCCTGCCGATCATCCGCTACGGCACCGTGGACGAGGCGGTCGCCATGGCCAACGCCGTGGACGTCGGACTCGGCGCCTCGGTCTGGTCCTCCGACCCCGCCGAAGCCCGCAAGGTGGCGGCCCGGCTCGAGGCCGGCACTGTCTGGATCAACAAGCACGGTGCTGTGGACCCCCGCATCCCGTTCGGCGGCGCGAAGCAGTCCGGCTACGGACTCGAATTCGGTGTCGAAGGCCTCAAGGCCCTCGGCGTTCCGCAGGTCATCAACGGCTGACGCTGCACTCAGCAGAAGCCATCAGTGCAGCGCCTGCGGCACGGGTTCGTGCCGCAGGTAGCTGCGCCGGAACCGGCCGCTGCCGGCGGTCAGGGCCCGCAACTCCACCGCGTACCGCAACAGTTCCTGGTCCGGAACCTCGGCGCTGATCTCGGTGCCGTCGGCGCCGGCGGAGGTGGTTCCGGTCAGGCGTGCCCGCCGGGAGGACAAGTCGCTCATCACGGCGCCCACGTGGTCCTCCGAAACGCTGATGGTCACGGACGAGACCGGCTCCAGGAACTGGATGCGGGTTGCCCCGGCCGCCTCCCGGAGGGCCAGCGCCCCGGCCGCCTGGAAGGCAGCATCGGAAGAATCCACGCTGTGCGTCTTGCCGCCGATCAGCGTGACCTTGATATCCACCACCGGGAACCCGGCCGAGACGCCTTTCTGCATCTGGGCCCGCACGCCCTTTTCCACCGAGGTAATGAACGGCCCGGGAATCACGCCACCGACGGTCTTGTCGACGAACTCGAACCCGGCGCCGCGGTCGAGTGGTTCCACCTCGATGTCGCACACCGCGTACTGGCCGTGGCCGCCGGATTGTTTGACGTAGCGCCCGTGCCCGGCGGCCGGCGCGGCGAACGTCTCCCGCAGCGGCGTGATGACCGGGACGCTCTGCAGGTTAACGCCCTGGTCCCGCAGCCTGCCCAGGACGACGTCGGCGTGCGCCTCGCCCATGCACCACAGGATCAGCTGGTGGGTTTCGGAGTTGCGTTCCACCCGCAGCGTCGGGTCCCCGGCCGTGACCTTCCCCAGGTTTCTGGCCAGGGCGTCCTCGTCGCCGTGCGTGGCGGCTTCGATGGCGACCGGCATGAGCGGGTCCGGCATGTCCCAGGTGGCCACCAGCAGCGGCAGCTCCTTGGCCGAAATCGTGTCGCCGGTCTCGGCGGTGCCCAGCTTGGTCAGCGCGCAGATATCCCCCGCGACGCAGAACGGCACTGGCCGCAGTCCTGATCCCAGCGGCGAGTACAGGTGGGTGACGCGCTCGTCGCTGTCGTGGTCTTCGTGGCCGCGGTCGGCCATTCCGCGGCCGCCCACATGGATGGCGGCGTCCTCCCGCACCACGCCGGAGAAGACGCGCACCAGGCAGACGCGGCCAAGGAACGGGTCGATCGTCGTTCGGACCACTTCGCCGAGCAGCGGACCGTCGGGGTCGCAGCCGAGCGCGCCGGCGGGCACCCCGTCGAGGTCGGTCGCTGCGGGGACGCCGCGCTCCGCCGGCGTCGGAAACGCACGCACCAGGACCTCGAGCAGTTCCGCCAGGCCGAGCCCGGACTCTGCCGACGCCGGCAGCACCGGGTGGAAGGACCCGCGGGCCACGGCCGTCTCCAGATCGGTGATCAGGACGTCGGGGGCGATTTCCTCGCCTCCGAGGTAGCGGTCCATGAGCGTCTCGTCTTCGCTCTCGGCAATGATCCCCTCGATCAGCGCGCCGCGTGCGGACTCCGCGGCGGCGAGTTCGACGCCGGTCGCGGCCCGCGTGGCCGGCGCCGGTTCCGCATCACTGTAGTCGGAGACCGTGCCGGTCAGCAGTCCCAGCACCCCGGTGACGGGACCGTCCGCGGGGACCGGCAGATAGAGCGGAAGGATGGAGTCGCCGAATGCCAGGCGGCAGCGGGCTACGGCGGCGTCGAAATCCGCGCGCGGATGGTCCAGGCGGCTGATGACCACGGCCCGCGGCATCCCGAGCCGCTGGCACTCGCTCCAAAGCGCCGTGGTCGCTGCGTCGACATCGTCGGTGGCCGAGACGACGAACAGCACCGCATCGGCCGCCCGGAGCCCTGCCCTCAGCTCGCCGATGAAATCCGTATAGCCCGGAGTGTCCAGCAGGTTGACCTTGATGTCCCCCACCATCACCGGCACCACCGCGAGCGCCACGGAGCGCTGCTGCGCGATGGCGGAAGGATCCGAGTCGCTCACCGTAGTGCCCTCGGCGATCGAGCCCTTCCTTGTGATGGCTCCGGTGGCGGCAAGCAGGGCCTCGGTGAGCATCGTTTTTCCGGAACCGGAATGCCCCACGAGTGCCACATTGCGGACCTTGTCCGGCTGTTCCGGCGGCGCGACGCCGTTGGCGTCTGCCCGCCGGAGGTCAGACGTACCCCGGACCGGTCCCCTTGACGGCGTTTTGGCGCCTTTCGACGGCATGAGAACCTCCCGGCGTCGCATCCACTCGTGCCCTGCAGGGCCTTGTGTTAAGGATTGGACACCCTGGGACGCCCGGACAGCAAGGTCTTTTTCAGGCCGTGGCCGGAGCAACCAGGGACCCGGAGGCTGCCCGGTTGCGGAGCCAACGGCCCAGGGCCTTGCCTTTGCCCTTCCACCAGCTGTCCTCGTCGCTGCCATGGTGCCACCGGAAGATCACGGCGACCATGACGAACACTCCGGCGGTGACCTCGGGCCAAGAGCCGGAGGCGGCATCGAGGAGCACGCTGAACGCCATGGCCAGGATGGAAGGCAGTGCAAGGGTCCGGAACCACGTGTTGGCGACGTACCGGCTGCGTGATCGCGGCACGGAGACGGCGCGGACGAAGTCGAAGCACAGGCAGACGACCACCAGAGCCTGCCCCAGGGACATCAGGATGTGCCCCGGCAGGGAGCCGGCAAACAGGACGGCCGCCTGGAGCCCCGGGCTCACGGCGCGCCCGTCAAAGCAGCTGGCCGTGAGGAATCGGCGGTGAACGGATCAAACTCGCTTGAATCATGCATGCGATGCCCCCCGGCGTCTACGCTGCTCGTGCGCTGGCTCGGCGCCCGGGCTTCCCGTGGGAGCTATGGGCGTGTCATGCCAGCCTTTTCTGACACTCCAATTCAACGCGCGGAATGGTCATGAAGTCACGCAAATGAGGTACCCGACTATCGGATGGTCGGGTACCTGATTGCGTTCCGGTGTACTCAGTTCGCTCCTGCCGCTACTTGCCCCGGCGAATTCGCGCCACAGCCTGGCGGCCGGCTGATCGAGCAAAAAGCAGACTACTTGCTCCACTGCTCCTGGCCGGACCCACTTGCCCGGCACCGGCCGGAGGCAGGTAGGTTCGCCCCATTAATTGCTCCCAGGTGCTTCCGGCCGGGTGTTTTTCGGCCGGATTCCAGAGGCTCTCCGCGCCGGAACACGAGTACTTTCCTCGCAGGCACGTAGTGCTGGAGCCAAAAGACGAGTACAACTACGCGTTGTTCCGTCCGCAGTTCGCCGCAACGATTGGGCCATCGATTCAGCGCGGCAACCGCAGGATTGGGGGAATGCGGCTCCGGCCTGATGACTCCTGTCCGGGTGCCACCCACACAAGGAGTCTCACAAATGCGCAAGCTCACCAAGAAGAGCAAGGTCATCGCCGTTGCGGCCTCAGTCGCCCTCGTGGCCGTCGGCGGCGGCACTGCCTACGCCTACTGGACCACCACCGGCGCCGGCACCGGCACCGCGGCCAACTCGGCCGGCGGCGGCACCGTGACCCTGCACGCCAGCTTCGCGGCCGGTCTGGCTCCGGGCAACTCGGTGCCTGTGACCTACACGGCGGACAACAGCACCAACACCGGCACCGTCGTCGGCGCTCTCTCCGCGACCGTGACCACGAGCGTGCCCGAATGCCTGCCGGCATGGTTCACGGTCAGCGCCAACACATCGAACACCCCCGTGGCAGCGAACAGCACGGGCACCCAGGTGGGGTCGGGAACATTGGAGTTCCTCAATAGCACCGCCAATCAGGATGCCTGCAAGTCGGCCGTCGTCACGGTCAGCGTCGGCAGCGTGTAGCTGGTGTCCCCGGGGGCCGGACGAACGGCCCCCGGGCGGCCTTCGGGCCACCGCGCAACAACGCATCAGCAACCGTCGACACCCACGATCCGAGCTAGGTTGCCGGGTCCAAGGAGGATAAGGAATGCAGCATCCACTGCGGTTCGTCCGGCTCGCCACAGAACATGCGGGCCTCGCCGGCCGCGTTCTCATCATTGGCCTGCTGGCCATTTTCCTGCCCGCGGGCACGCTCTACGCGGCGGGGCAGCAGTCTGCTCCGCAAAAGCCTGGAATCCTGGTGCAGATCACGCCGTCCAGCAGGAACGTGGACCAGGGACTGGCCACGAGCTACTCCGCTACCGTCAGTTCCACCGGCGGCTTTTCCGGCACGGTATTGCTGGCTGTCGCCGGCCTTCCGGCGGGGGCAGCGCCAGGATTCTCGCCGTCGTCCGTCAAGCTGACGGCCGGGAGCATCGCCCAGCTGAGCATGACCGTGTCGACGGCATCCAGCACTGCCGCCGGAGACTACGAGCTGACCCTGACAGGCCAGAGCGGGGCGGTCCAGTCGGCCGCCGTAAAGACCCAGTTGCGGGTCAAGGCACCCTTGCGCGTGTTCGGACTCTCGGGCGATGTGTCCGGCCTGCTCGCGCCAGGTACGAGCAGGTCCATGGATCTGGGATTCACCAACCCGGACAAGGGCATCGACGTCGGCAACCTGACGGTCTCGATCACGGGTGTGGTCCGCACGGCGAAGGCGATCGCGGCCAACCTGCCCTGCACGGCGCAGGACTATGCCGTGGTGCAATACAGCGGGACCTATCCCTTGACGGTTCCGTCCGGCAGCAGCTCGCTCTCTCACCTTGGTGTCCCGTCCGCCCAATGGCCCCGGATCGCCATGCTCGACACGCCTCGCCTGCAGGACGGCTGCAAGGGTGCAGTCCTCCAGTTGGCCTACTCGGGATCAGGGCAAGGAAACTGACATGCAATCCACACGATCCATGCTCCGCGGCACCAGAATCGCCGGCACCGCTTCCGCCGCAGCCGCCGCGCTCTGCCTGCTGGCCGGCGGGGGCACGGCCTACGCCTACTGGGCCACCGCCGGCGCAGGTTCCGGCGCCGCAGCCGCCGCCACGATGAACGCTGTCACCGTCGATGCGTTTGTAGCCGGCGACTCGAACCGGACCAGCCTGGTCCCGGGCGGCACTGCGGACGTCATCCTCCGGACCAGCAACCCTAACGCGTTCGCGGTTCAGCTGTACGCAGTGGTCTCTACCGGACCGGTCACGGCCGATGCCGCCCACGCCGGGTGCACCACCATGGGGGTGTCTTTCACGGCCCCTGCCGCACCGCTCGCACCCGCCATCATCATCCCGGCGAACTCTTCCCTGCTGGTGACCCTGCCGGGCGCGGCGAGCATGTCCACTGACTCACAGTCCGCCTGCCAGGGCGCTACCTTCAAGGTTCCCGTCACCGTGGAGGCCCGGCGATGAGCCGTCACAACACCCGCGAGGCACGCTCGCGAATCCGAAGCCGCATAGCCGTCATCGTTGCCGGCGCGGCCCTCCTCTCGTGGGCCGGTCCCGGGGCCAACGCCTTCTGGACTGCTGTCTCCAACGGTGGTGGCGCGGCCGCTGTCGCAGACGCCGTGGCCGCCGGCACAACACCGTCGACGTCGGTGTCTGCGGGAAATGTCACGCTGGCATGGACTGCCAGCACCACCCTGGCCGGCCGTCCCGTCACCGGTTACACGGTGGCTCGTTATTCCTCCGCCTCCGGAGGCACCAAAGTTCCCGCGGGGGGAACCTGCGCGGCCCAACCTATCGCCGGGCTGGGCTGCATTGACCAAGGGGTCCCGACCGGCACCTGGCACTACACGGTCACCCCGGTGCTCGGGCAGTGGCAGGGAGTTGAGAGCGTCCGGAGCGCCGGCGCCGCCGTTGACACCACACCGCCAGGCGCCCCCACAGTAGCGGCCCCGGCCTACCTCAACTCCACCACCGTCACCTCCGTGCCGGTCAGCGGCACCACCGAGGCAGGGGCATCCATCGCCCTGACTGTTACGGACGCGGGCGCTGCGCACACTGTCACCAAAACCGTGACCGCGAACGGCTCGGGAGCCTGGAACGCCGCCTTCGATCTGTCGTCCCTGAACGCCGGAACGGTCACCTACAGCGCCATCGCAACCGACACCGCGGGCAACAAGGGCACAGCGGCGGGCACGACGACCTCAACCAAGGACGTCACCGCCCCTGCGGTGACAGCGGTAGCGCTGTCCGGTGGCGGGGGCAACGGAAAAGATAACGGCAAGATCGAGCCCAAGGACAAGGTCACCCTCGCCTACTCCGAAGCCCTGGACGCCTCGACGATCTGCAGCAGCTGGGCTGCCGGTGCCAGCGGCACAGTGAACGGGAACAACCAGGTCACTGTCACCATCAGCTCCCGTAACGTCCTGACGGTCACAGTGGATAGCGCGGCCTGCCCGACGTGGAGAATCGGCACCGTCGGGCTAGGCATCGGCACCAACTACGGACCTGCGACGGGAACGGTCACGTACAAAGGCACGGGTGTTAACGCCTCCGCAGTCAGTTGGGATTCAACCACCAATAAGCTCACCGTCACACTGGGAGACGTGATCACCGGTAACCCATCCAACGGAACGGAACAGCCCGCGGCCCCGTCCTACACGCCGTCAGACGGGATCAAGGACATCGCTGGCAACTCCCTCGGCCTTACCACTTTCACCAGCACCAGCACTTCACGCTTCTAACGGCCCCCACGGCAGCCCCGCTGGACGCAACAACAGCTGTGCCCGGGACCAGTGGTCCCGGGCACAGCTGTTGTTGCTAGTCGATGAGTCCTAGCCCATGCCCCGCGGCCGCCACACCACCAGCGCCTGCGACCGCGCCTGCGGACGCTTGCCGCGGGCCAGGCTGACGACGTCGCCGGCAGTTCCTGCGGCGAAGATCCGCGAATCGGCCCCTTGGCGGCGCCGGACCAGTTCCTCAGTCAGTTCACCGACCCGGCGCTGCAGGGCGGCCACCTGGTTCTCCAGCTGCAGGATCCGCTTGATGCCCTCCAGCGAGACCCCCTCCTGGGAGAGCCGCTGGACCTCGCGGAGCATGTTCACATCCCGCTGCGAGTAACGCCGCGACTTGCCCGGGGCACGGCTGGGCGAGACGATGCCCAGCCGGTCGTACTGGCGCAGCGTCTGCGGGTGCATGTCCGCCAGTTCCGCGGCAACGGAGATGACGAAGATCGGCTGGTCGAAGTCGATGGCCATGGCTGGATCCCGTTCCTAGAGCCGGGCCTTGGCTGCCAGGCCCGCGCGGACGTCCTCATTGGCGGTGGCCGCGGCGAAGGCCTTCACGGCCTCCTCCGCTTCCTTGTTCAGCTTCCGCGGAACAGCGACGTCGATCGTCACCAGCAGATCGCCGGTGGCTTTGGCGTGCTTGACGCCGCGGCCTTTGACGCGCAGGGTCCTGCCCGAAGGCGTCCCTGCCGGAACCCTGACCTTGACCGTGTCGCCGTCGATCGTCGGAACCTCGATGTCTGCGCCCAGGGCCGCCTCCGGGAAGGAGACCGGGACGTGGATCCGGAGGTTGTCGCCGTCGCGGACGTAGAATTCGTGCGGCTTTACCGAGACGGTGACCATGAGGTCGCCGTTGCCGGCGGGGGCGTACTGCCCCTTGCCGCGGACGCGGACCTTTTGTCCGTCCTTGATGCCGGCCGGGATGCGGACGTCGATGACCTCACCGTCCGGTTCACGCAGGCCGATCGTGGTGCCGCGGATGGACCCGCCGAATGAGATCGAGGTGGACGCGGTGCGGTCCGAGCCCTTCTGCGGAGCCCGCTGGAAGGACTGGCCTCCGCCGCCGAATCCGCCGCCGCCGAAGAGATCTGCGAACTCGGGCGGAATGCCGCCGGCCGTGCTGTAGCCGCCGGAGTGGCGGCCCCCGCCGCCGGTAAAGAGCCCGCCGAAGAGGTCCTCGAAGCCCGCTCCGCCGCCGGCCCCGCCGCTGCCGCCGGGGGCAAAGCGTGCGCCGCCGCCCATGGCCCGGATCGCGTCGTACTGCTGGCGCTCATCGGGGTCCGAGAGCACGGAATAGGCCTCGGAGATGTCCTTGAACTTCTTCTCCGACGCGACGTTCCCCGCATTGGTGTCCGGGTGGTGCTGCCGGGCAAGTTTGCGGTAAGCCTTCTTGATGTCGGCGTCGGAAGCGTCCTTGGCGACACCAAGGATCTTGTAGAAGTCCTTGTCCACCCAGTCCTGGCTAGCCAATGGCGTTTCCTTTCAAAAGTCGTGCAGAGTGCGCTTCGCAGATGATGGGCCCCCAGCCCCTTCGCGTGGTGGCCTGGTCCTGACGGACCAGGCCACCACGCTCCGACAGGCCCGATGCCACTCCCGGGGCCCATCATCTGCTTCGCGCTGTTTCTCAACTCACTTTAGGCGAGCAACACGCTGGCGCGGAGGCCGGATAGGGGGCGGCGGTGTGGAGGGCACCGCGAAGCGGGCACCGCCCCCTATCCGGCGGAGCGCCAGAGGCAACCTACGCCGGTACCGCCACGATCACCTGGGCCGCGCGGAGGACGCGGTCGCCGGACTTGTAGCCCGAGCGCAGCACCTGGCTGACGGTGTCGATTTCGATATCCGTGCCGGGCTGCTGGATGAGGGCCTCGTGGATGGTCGGATCGAACTCCACGCCGGTCTCATCGATGCGGACCAGTCCGTACGTCTTCAGCGCAGCCTCCAGTTTGGCGGCGATCGCGGCGAAAGGGCCGTCCGCGAGGTCGCCGTGCTGGCGGGCGGCGTCGACGTCGTCCAGTACCGGCAGCAGCGCGTTCAGGACGCCGATGACGGCCATCTCGCCCGCCACGGCCCGGTCGCGCTCGACCCGCTTGCGGTAGTTGACGTACTCGGCCTGCAGGCGGCGGAGGTCATTCCTGAGCTCCTCCGCCTCGGCAGCGGGCGCGCCCTGGGCTACGGATTCCGCGGCGGGCACCTCAACACTGTTGAGGATGTCCTCCGCCTGGGACAGGGCGTCCCCGGAGTCTGCGGGGGCAGCTGCGTGCTCCTGGCCGGGGTGGCGGGCCTGGCCGGTCTTCGGATCAACCTTGCGGTTGTCGTGGATCACCGGCTTCTGCGGCTCGTTCTCCTGCTGTTCCGCGTCGCGCCGGCTCTCGGAAGAACCGTGCTCTTCTTCGTTACCGTGGTGCGGCATGATTACTTCTTCTCGTCTTCGTCAACGATTTCGGCGTCGACGATGTCCTCGTCGGAGCCCGCTGCCGGCTCGCCTGCGGGGGCGCCCTGCGCACCGGCGTGGCCGTCGGGGGAACCGGCCTGTGCGTAGATGGCTTCGCCGAGCTTGGTCTGGGAAGCCTGGAGCTTCTCGAACGCGGTCTTCACGGCGGCGTCATCGGTGCCTTCGAGGGCCTTCTTGAGGGCGTCGACGTCTGCCTTGACCTCGGTCTTGACCTCTTCGGGCAGCTTGTCGGCGTTGTCAGCGATCAGCTTGTCCACGGAGTAGGCGAGCTGCTCGGCCGTGTTGCGGGTGTCGGTTGCCTCGCGGCGGGCCTTGTCCTCGGCTGCGTGCTCTTCGGCGTCGTGGACCATGCGGTCGATGTCTTCCTTGGACAGCGCGGTGCCGCCGGTGATGGTCATGGACTGTTCCTTGCCGGTGCCCTTGTCCTTCGCCGAAACGTGCACGATGCCGTTGGCGTCGATGTCGAAGGTGACCTCGACCTGCGGAACGCCGCGGGGGGCCGGCGCGATGCCGGTCAGCTCGAACGTGCCCAGCGGCTTGTTGTCGCGGGTGAACTCACGCTCGCCCTGGAAGACCTGGATGGCCACGGACGGCTGGTTGTCATCCGCAGTCGTGAAGGTCTCGCTCCGCTTGGTCGGGATGGCGGTGTTGCGCTCGATCAGGTGCGTCATGATGCCGCCCTTGGTTTCGATGCCAAGCGACAACGGGGTGACGTCGATCAGCAGCACGTCCTTGCGCTCGCCCTTGAGGACACCGGCCTGCAGGGCTGCGCCGACGGCGACGACCTCATCGGGGTTGACGCCCTTGTTGGGCTCCTTGCCGCCGGCCAGTTCCTTGACGAGGTCGTAGACGGCCGGCATGCGGGTGGAGCCGCCGACGAGCACGATGTGGTCGATCTCGGAGAGCTTGATGCCGGCTTCCTTGATGACGTCCTGGAACGGCTTCTTGGTGCGGTCCAGCAGGTCCTTGGTGAGGTCCTGGAACTTGGCGCGGGTCAGCTGCTCGTCCAGGTGGACCGGGCCGTCGGGGGTGACGGACAGGTACTGGAGGGAAACGTTGGTGCTGGAGGAGGAAGAGAGTTCCTTCTTGGCCTGCTCCGCGGCTTCGCGGAGACGCTGCAGGGCGATCTTGTCCTTCGTGAGGTCGATGCCCTTGACCTTGAGCTGGTTCAGCAGGTACTCCACGACGCGCTGGTCCCAGTCGTCGCCGCCGAGGTGATTGTCACCGGCGGTGGCGCGGACCTGGATGGTGGAGAAGTTGTCCTCATCCTTGCCGACCTCCAGGAGGGAGACGTCAAAGGTTCCGCCGCCGAGGTCGAAGACCAGGATGAGCTCGTCTTCCTTGCCCTTGTCCAGGCCGTAGGCCAGGGCGGCCGCGGTGGGCTCGTTGACGATGCGCAGGACGTTCAGGCCTGCGATTTCGCCGGCCTCCTTGGTGGCCTGGCGCTGGGCGTCGTTGAAGTAGGCCGGCACGGTGACGACGGCGTCGGTGACCTTTTCACCGAGGTAGGACTCGGCGTCGTTCTTGAGCTTCATGAGGATACGGGCGGAAATTTCCTGCGCCGTGTACTTCTTGTCGTCAATGGCGACGGTCCAGTCAGTGCCCATGTGGCGCTTGACGGACGCGATGGTGCGGTCGATGTTGTTGACGGCCTGGCGCTTGGCGATCTCGCCGACCAGGACCTCGCCGGACTTGGAGAAGGCAACAACCGACGGCGTGGTGCGGCCACCCTCGGCGTTGGCAATGACGGTGGGCTCGCCACCTTCGAGAACGGAGACGACGGAGTTAGTGGTTCCGAGGTCAATACCTACTGCACGTGACATGGATTGTTTCCTTACTTCCTTGGAATCTTGCGGAGATGGCCGCGGACCCGCAGTGGCTCAAACCACAATGGCTCTCACCACAGTGGCTCTAACCGCATTGGGTCCGACCGTTATTGAGCGATCTACACTCAACTTTACCCAGAGGGGGACATAAGTCAATTCAAAGTTGAGTGAAGTCGACTCAACTTTGATTTCCCGGTCCGCCCGCGGCAGCTTCCCGCCGCCAAAATTCCCCGCAATCCTGCATTACCGGCGCGCCCCGGGCGGCGTTTCGCCCTGCGCGAACCTGCACCCGGGGCGCCGGGGCACAGCCCTGGGCGGGACTCTTTAGTTGTCGCCCTGAGCGGCGTCGCCGTCGGCAGGTTCTCCCGCTGCCGGCCGGGCGGATCCCTCGGGACGGGACGTGCCGGCGCTCCCGTAGTCGCCTTCGGGGTATTCACCTTCTTCGGCGACGCCGGCCGACTCACCGGCGACGCCGGCGGGCTCACCGGAGACCCCGCCCTCGCCGTAGTCGCCCTCGGGATAGTCGCCTTCCACGTCGCCGACGACGGCGGCTCCGGCCACGCCGGCCTCGCCGTAGTCTCCCGCCGCATACTCCCCCTCGACGGCGGTGGGCGGGACTTGGCCTGCCGTGCCGGCGGAGCCGTAGTCGCCCTCGACGTATTGCCCCTCGGGTGCCGCGGCCTCAGCCTCATCGTCCGCGGGAACGGCATCGACGTTCCGGGGCGCCGCTTTTCCGGGGACATTCTCTTCAGGCGTGTTCTCTGCAGGCCTGTTCTCTTCAGGCCTGGTCTCTTCAGACATGGATGGATCCTTCCTGGACGCATCTGGCGCGCCCGTGCGGGCGCAGGGGCAGTCTATCGATCGCCACGGCAGGGCAACAGGGGAACCTGGTTTACCGGGCAGCGCCGGCCGGAGGGAGCCCCGCGACGTCGGCAAGCACCGCGAGGTGGTGGCCGAAGAGCTCCTCCCGGGCAGTGAACGTGTCTGGGCCGTACTGGCCGAAAACCTCGAAGCTGACGGCGCCGAAGAGTGAGGTCCAGGCCAGTGCGCCGCGGGCCAGGAGGTCATCCGGCACCGCCAGGCCGAACTCGGCGCGGATTTTCGCCAGGTCCCCCGCCAGTCCGGCGGGCACGGCGGGACCCTGCCGGCCGGTCGTGGAGAGCCGTCCGGCCCGGAAGGCGCCGTCGAGGATGCGAACGAGGGCCGTAATCACCCTCGTCCCGGGACCGGTGGTCCGCTCCGCCGGGGCCCGGTAACCGGGCACCGGACTGCCAAAGAGCAGTGCGTAGCGCGATGGCTCGTGCAGCGCCCAGTCCCGCACCGCGCCGCCCAGCGCCGCGAAGCGCCCGTAGAAGTCATCCTCCGGCGCGGCCCCGACGGCGGCATCCACGGCATCGCCAAGTTCGTTGTACGCATCAATCAGCAGAAGGGTCAGCAGCTCCTCGCGGCTCTCCACGTAGCGGTAGACTGCCGAAGAAACGACCCCGAGATCACGGGCCACGGCACGGAGGGACAGCGCGGCGGCACCGTGCACCGCCAGATGCTCACGGCCCAGGCGGACAATATCGGCCACCGTCTGGGCGCGGGCACGCTCGCGCGGGGTGCGCAGCCGCACCGCCGCCGGGGCCGCACCGGCCGGGCCGGACTGGCTGGCTGCAACGCCGGCGTCTATCGCGGATTCAATCCTGGCGTCTGGCATGAGTCCAGCATTCCACATCCAAGAGCACTGTCAACAAATGTGAGCACCACTCTTGACTTGCCGGCCACCGCGTCGCATCCTAAATAGGAGAGCACTGCTCTCGTTATTTCAAAAGGAGATCGGAATGTCCCAACCTGCAGCCTCCGGGCACCAACCGTCCAGGCTCCATGTCGTCACAGGGGCCGGCCCGGTGGGCTGGACCGTCGCCGAACAGTTGGCAGCGGCGGGCCACCGGGTGCGCCTCCTGACGAGGTCCGGCAGCGGACCCGCACACCCGCTGGTGGAACGGCTGTCGCTCGACGTCTCCGAGCCCGCTCCGCTCGGCGAGGCCCTCCAGGGCGCCGCGGCCGTTTTTCACTGCATCCACGGCTCGCGGTACAACGCCGAGGTGTGGGCCAGGGAACTGCCGCCCGCCGAGCTGAATGTGCTCGCCGCGGCGGGTGCGGTGGGCGCCGTCGCGGTCTTTCCGGAAAGCCTGTACTCCTACAGCGCCCCGGACAACATCATGACCGAGGACAGCCCCCGGCAGGCGCAGGGCGGCAAGCGCGGAGTCCGGACCGCACTGCTCGCGGCCCGGGCGGCCTCCCCCACCGCCACCGTGAGCATGGTGGCCGGCGATTTCTTCGGGCCGCGGGTCCGCAACTCGCACGCCGGCGAGCGCATGGTCCGGCCCGTCGCGACCGGCAAGCCAATGCAGGTGATCGGGCGGGCGGACCAGCCGCATTCCTTCACGTACGTCCCGGACCTTGCGGCCGCCATGATTGCCGCGGCTGACAGGCCTCAGGTGTGGAACCGGGTATGGCACGCGCCCACCGGACCTGCACTGACCCAGCGCGAGATCGCGGGGGCATTCGCCAGGGCGGCCGGCGCCCGGGCACCGCGCGTCGCCGGTATTCCCGGGTGGGCAGTGAGGGCAATGGGGGTGTTTTCTCCGGATATGCGGGACCTGACCGAGACCCTGTACCAGTTCGAGCACCCCTTCGTCATGGATTCCACGGCGAGCCAGGCCGCCCTGGGGCTCACACCGACCCCGCTGCAGGAGGCAGCCGCCGCCACCGTCGCCTGGTGGCGGGACGGTGGGCGGTGACTGGGGGACGGTGACGGCGGCTGCGGTCTTCGGTTCCGCCTAGCGGACCCCGGCCGCCTCATTTTCAGCCGGGTCTGCCTTCGGATTTTCGGCAGACAGCGTGGCCCGGGCGCCGTCGCGGGCCGCGGCCCCGCTCCCGGGCCGGCCGAGCTTGCCGGGCCACCAAAGCCGCGGGCCGATGTCGTAGGCCAGCGCGGGCACCAGCAGGGAGCGGACCAGCACCGTGTCCAGCAGGACGCCGAACGCGACGATGAAGGCGAGCTGGACCAGGAACATGATCGGGATGACGCCGAGGGCCGCGAACGTGGCAGCCAGGACCACCCCGGCAGAGGTGATGACCCCGCCCGTCACTACGAGGCCGCGCAGGATGCCGGCCCGGGTGCCGTGCTTGAGGGATTCCTCCCGGACCCGGCTCATCAGGAAGATGTTGTAGTCGACGCCCAGTGCCACGAGGAAGACGAAGCCGAACAGGGGCACCGTCGCATCCGCGCCCGGGAAGCCGAAGACATTGTTGAACACGAAGGCGGAGACGCCCGTCGCGGCGGCGTAGGACAGGACCACGGAGGCGACGAGCAGGACCGGCGCGAGCACCGAGCGCAGCAGCAGCATGAGGATGACCAGGATGACGCCCAGGACCACCGGGATGATGGTGACGAGGTCGCGCTGGGCAGTGGTGTTGGTATCCAGCGCCGTGGCCGTCACACCGCCGACCAGCACACCGGCGTCAATCTTCTTCAGGTCCTGGCGAAGCGACACCACGGCGTTTTCGGCCTCGGCGGAGTCCGCGGCGTGGTTCAGCGTGGCGTTAATCAGGACCTTCCCGTCCCTGGTTGCCGGGGCAGCCGGGGCGCCCGGGGCAGCCGGGGCAGCCGGGGCACCCGGGGCAGCCGGGGCACCCGGGGCAGCCGGGGCACCCGTGATGACCGGGGCACCGCCTTCGGCCAGCAGATAGGCGTCCCCGACGCCGTCGCTGGTCTTTAGCTTCGCCAGCACGTCCTGGGCCTTTGCCTCGTCGGCCACGATCACCGCGGGGCTGCCGGACCCGGCGTCGAAGTGCCGGCCCAGGGCATCCTGCCCGTCGACGGCATTGGAGGCGGTGAGGATGACGTCGGTCTGGGCGACGCCGTTGGCTTTGAGCTGCAGGAGGCCGGTAGCGGCCACCAGGAGCAGCAGCACCGAGGCGACCCAGACCGTGCGCGGCCGGCGGGATACGAGCGAACCGGTGGCCCGCCAGAGTCCCTTCTGCCCCTCGAGGCCGGTGACCAGTTCGGGTTCCCGATCGGTTTCCGGGAGCAGTTTGGGCCGGAACGGCCAGAACGCGGCCCGGCCCAGCAGTGCCATCAGGGCCGGCAGCAGGGTCAGGGCGGCGAAGAGCGCGCAGAGGATGCCCGCCGCCGCCACCGGGCCGAGGGCCTTGTTGGAGTTGAGGTCGGAGAACAGCAGGCAGAGCAGAGCGATGATCACGGTGGCGCCGGAGGCCAGGATCGGTTCCCAGGCCGCCTTCCATGCGGTGACGGCGGCGGCCGTCCGGTTGGTGGTGTGGGTCAGGGCTTCGCGGAACCGGGCCACGTACAGCAGGGCGTAGTCGGTGGCTGCGCCGATCACCAGGATAGACAGGATGCCCTGGCTCTGGCCGTTCAACTGGATCCAGCCGGCCTTGGCCATGCCGAACACCAGCAGGATCGCGGCGCACAGCGCGAAGACCGAGGTGAACAGCACCATGACGGGCAGCAGCAGGGACCGGTAGACGATCAGCAGGATCAGGAACACGGCGCCCAGGGCCACGAGCAGCAGGATGCCGTCGATGCCGGCAAAGGCACTCACCAGGTCTGCAGTGAGTCCGGCCGGTCCGGTGACGAAGGTCTGCATTCCGGCCGGCGCGGATGCCTGGACCGCGTTGCGCAGTTCCTTGACGACCGTTTTCACTTCCGCCGAGGAATCAATGGGCACCACGAACTGGACTGCCTTGGCGTCTTCGGAGGGGATGGGACCGATCACCGTGCTCCCGGCCTGCAGGGCCTCCAGCTTGCCCTTGAGGGCCGCGGCCTCGCGGAGCTGGGCCGGGGTGAAGGCGGAGTCGCTCTCAACCACGATCACTGCCGGGATCTCCTTGGAGTCCCTGAACTTGGCCTGCCAGTCCGCGGCCTCGGTGGCCTCGGCCCCGGCGGGAAGGAACGATGCCTGGTCATTCGATGACACCTCGCTCAGGCGGCCGAATGTAGGGCCGCCGACGCCGGCGATCGCCAGCCAGGCCAGGACGAGCACTGCGGGGATCAGCCAACGCAGCCAGAACGGTACACGCGTCGCCGCGGACGAAGTGGTTTTCATGTTTCCTTCCAGGGTGCGCCTCGGAGTGGGACCAGAGATCAACTCCATAGTAGACTATCTCCATCATAGAGATAATTCAGTGAGCCGGGGCGCCGGAGGAGAATGAAGAGACAACCGGCGCCAGGCCGCTGCGCAGACCCTGCAGTAGACTCCCGAAGGCGCCGTCGACAGCGCCGGCCTGCCGCGGTCAGACCGCCGGGGCAGGATCAAGGGACGAAGGAGGTCCGCCGTGTCAGCCGAATACCCGGGCCTGTCCGAAGACGCCGGCCCGTCCGAAGACGCGGTCCCGCCCAGGAACACAGTCCCGCCCGAAGCCGCCGGTCCGCCGCCCCTCGTCCGGCTCCTGCAGGAATTCACCCTCGAAGCCAACCGCTATGTGGATTCCGCCGGCGGACGCAATGACATGCACCGCACGGACCTCAACGCCCTCGCCGTCATCATGCGGCACACGGCGCGGGACCAGATTGTCACTCCAGGGGTGCTGAGGAAAGAGCTGAACCTCAGCTCCCCGGCCACCACCGCACTGATCGACCGGCTCCACAGTTCCGGGCACGTGGTCCGTGAGCGCGAGGGCGCGGACCGCCGCCAGGTGCAGCTGCGCATGACGCCCAAGGCCTACCGGGACGGCGGCGCCATGTTCCTCCCGCTGGCCCGCCACATGGGCGCAGCCATGGCGAACTTCACGCCGGAGGAACTGGAGATCGTCACCCGGTTCATGAACTCCATGATCGACGCCACCGTCCGGGCCGGTGAGGAAGCGGCCCGCGGCCCCGGGCCGGAACAGCAGCCGGAACAGGAGCCGGGGCAGCACCCCGGCTGATTCGCAGCCCGGGCGTTAAGGGTGCGCGGCGGCCTGCGGCCGGCCACCAGGGAGCGCCTCCGCCAGTGCGGAAGGCGCCGTTTCCGGCGTCGTTTCCGGTTCTGGGGTCCCGCCAAAGCGCCTGCCGACGCCGACGGCGGCCGCAGCCAGGGCCAGCGGAACCCCCAGCGCCCAGCCGCTAAAGAGCAGGACGGCCACCATGACCCCGGCCGCCACGATCACGCCGTACCAGGCAACCGTCCGCGGCTGCAGCAGCCGGATGCCGGCCGCCAGCCCAAACGCGGTGACGGCCGTGAAACACGCCGAGGCGGCGCCGATCTGGAACTGCATGTCGGTGAGTCCGGCGACGGCCGCGGCGAAGGACAGCAAGGTCAGGACGGCCAGTGTTGCCAGGCTTCCGGCGGGCACCTGTCCGCGCCCGGCACCGCGTGCCAGGGCGGGCGGCAGCACGCCGTCGGTCGCCAGGGCGGCCCCGAGCCGGCTGGCCCCGGCCACGAAGGTGTTGATGGGGCCGAACGTCAAAACCGCCGCCGCAACCGCGGTGAGCGGGGCCGCCAATGAGCCCAACCCCTTCTCCAGCAACGCCGCGACGGGCACCGCCGTAGCGGGCAGCTCCGGGCCGAGGACGGCCACCGAGGCGGCGACAACGCCAATGTAGACCGCGCCCACCACTATCAGCGTGAGCCACGTGGCCCGCCGGAGATCGCGCCCGGGGTTCCGGAACTCTCCGGCCAGGTGCGAGACGGCTTCCCAACCGGCGAAGCAGAAGAACAGCAGGCTCGCGGCACCGCCGACCGCCCAGTAGCCGTGCGGGGCGAAGGGCTGGAAATTTTCCGCTTTGGCGTGCGGTGCCGCGAGCACGACCGCGAGCGCGAGCAGCGCCACGAGCAGCACCATGAGCGCCAGTTGCATGCGGCTGGAAACCCTGATGCCGACGGCGTTGCTCGCGAAGGCGGCCAGCAGGATCACCGCCGCCGCGAGGACTGCGGTGTCCCGGCCGCCGCCGACGGCGTGGGCGATGTAGTTGCCGCCGATCACGGCCGTGGCCGGGGCCCCGAAGGGGATCGAAAAGTAGAAGAGGTACCCGGCCACCACCGAGGCGCGGCGGCCGAAGGCACGCTTGACGAAGTGGGCGATCCCACCGGCGTCGGGCTGCTGCCGGCTCATTTCGGCGAAGCTGAAGGCAACCGGAATGCAGAACACCAGCAGGACGGCCCAGGCCAGGAGCGACGCCGGGCCGGCCTCCTTCGCGGCGATGGCGGGAAGCACCAGGACACCCGAGCCCAGGATCGCGCCGACATAGATTCCGGTGGCCCGGAACAGGCCCAGTCCGTTGCCGGCGGCGTCATTGCTGTTGTTGACTTTCACCCCTCCATTCATCCGTAGAATCGCCGGCGCCGGAAGCGGCAAAACTGACGGCCACCCGCGAAAAACTGCCTGCCGGAGCGCGCCTGCTGACCCGCAGTTGGGGATCCACCCTTTTCCGGGCGCGGGAGGGTAGCGTTCCTTTATGAGTGCGCAGCAGCCTGACGATGTGTACACGCACGGCCACCACGAGTCGGTGGTCCGTGCCCATGCCTCCCGCACGGCGGAAAACTCGGCAGCGTTCGTGCTGCCGCATCTCACGCCCGGGACCTCCGTCCTCGACGTCGGCTGCGGACCGGGAAGCATCACGTGCGACTTCGCGGAGCTGGTGGCGCCGGGCAGGGTCACGGGCCTGGACCGCTCCCCCGACATCATCGCCCAGGCCGCGGCCCTCGCCGTCGAGCGCGGCGTGGACAACGTCGGCTTTGCCGCCGGCAACATCTATGACCTCGACTTCCCGGACGAATCCTTCGACGTCGTCCACGCCCATCAGGTCCTCCAGCACCTCACCGATCCCGTTGCCGCGCTGCGGGAGATGCGGCGGGCGGCCAAGGCAGGCGGGATGGTGGCAGTGCGCGACGCCGACTTCCACGGCATGAGCTGGTACCCGGCCATCCCCGAGCTCGACGACTGGATGGAGCTCTACCAGCGGATCGCCCGACGCAATGGCGCCGAGCCCGACGCCGGCCGCCGGCTCGTGTCCTGGGCGCAGGCCGCCGGGTTCACGGACGTGGCGCCGTCCAGCAGCAACTGGCTCTACGCCACCGGGCAGCAGCGGCGCTGGCAGGCCAGGGTGTGGGGCGAGCGGGTGCTGCATTCATCCTTTGCCGACCAGGCGCTCGAGTACGGCCTGGCCAGCGAGGCGGACCTGGCCCGGATTTCCGCGGGCTGGCACCGGTGGGGCTCCACCGACGACGGCTGGTTCCTGATTCCCAACGGCGAGATCATCGCCCGGGCGTGAGCGGCGGCCGGCGGTCACAGCACCGGCACAGCCCGCCGAAAGTGCAGCCATAACTCCGCGCCTGAGGCTGGGTACAGGCCGAATCCTCGGCCGGCCCGGTAACCCGGGCCCCAGCAAAGGAGTTTCACCATGGCAAAGATCAACAAGACCACCGCGGGCATCATGCTCGCCGCGGTGATCGGCGGCGGCGCCATCGGCGCATCGGCCATCCCCGCGATGGCTGCCGATACCACCGGCAGCTCATCCTCGACCCAGGCCACCGACGGCTACGGCACCGGGGGCCAGCGCGGCCCGCACCAGGCCAACGGAAAGACGGAGGAGGTCCTCACCGGCGACACCGCCACGAAGGTCGAGGCGGCGGTAAAGGCCGCCCAGCCGGATGCGACGATCGAGCGGATGGAGACCGACGCCGACGGCGCCACCTATGAAGCCCACATCACGAAGGCGGACGGCACGCGCGCCACTGTCCTGCTGGATGCGAACTTCACGGTGACCGCAACCCAGGAAGGCCAGGGCGGCCCCGGTGGCGGCCATGGCGGCCCCGGGGACACCGCCACGGATGGCTACACGTCCAACGGCTAACCCTTAGCGGGTCTTGGGCGCGCCCCGGGCACGCCCAAGACCTGCGATCCTGGCGGCACGGCCGGCCTCCGGGGCGTGCGCCGTCGAGTTGCCGGCAGCCATTCCCTGCTTCCGGGTCTGCGGATAGGGTGCATTAGATATCTGCACTGGAGACCCACGGCAAGGAGAAACCCATGCGCAAATTGACGGCCGGCCTTTTCTGCTCTGTGGACGGCGTGGTTGAAGACCCGTTCAAGTGGCAATTCGACAGCTTCGACGAAGAACTCGGTGCCGGGATGGGCGAGATGATGGGCCGGATCGACACCGCGCTCCTTGGCCGCGTGGGCTACCAGCAATGGGCGGAATACTGGCCCAACGCCGAAAGCGACGCGGACTTTGCCGGATTCATCAATCCGCTGCCGAAATTTGTCGCGTCCCGGACCCTGACAGGCGAGCTGGAATGGCAAAATTCACGCCTGATCGAGGGCCCGCTGGAAGACTTCGTGGCGGCCCTGAAGAACAGCGACGGCGGCGAAATCGGGATCTTCAGCAGCATTTCGCTGGTCCACCAGTTGCTGTTCGCCGGGCTGCTCGACACCTTGATGCTGATCGTCCACCCCGTGATCGCCGGCAGCGGGCGGCGGCTGTTCAACGACGGCGACGCCCTCACCCGGCTGGAGCTGCAGTCGTCCCAGCAGACCAGCAAAGGCAACATGATTCTCAGCTACGGCCTCCGCCGCGACTGACTCCCGTCGGTTGTCCCGGCGTCCCGCCAGGACGGCCCCGGCCGGGGCCGTAAACTTACCTGGTGCAACCCTCCCTTTGGCTGGCCTTGGCCGGCGCCGGCGTCCTGATCAGCTTCACTCCCGGCGCGGGCGCCATCAACACCATGAGCAACTCCCTGAACTCGGGATTCCGCCGGTCCCTCTGGGGCATCCTGGGCCAGCAGGCCGCCCTCGTGGTGCACATCCTGATCGTGGCCCTCGGCGTCGGAGTGCTCGTGGCGAGCTCACCGGTTGCCTTCAACGTGATCCGCTACGCCGGCGCCGCCTACTTGGTCTATCTGGGCATCCGGCAGTTCCTGCACAAACCGGACCTGGACCAGGAGAAGGCCGCCGCCCTGCGCAACGAGCCGGGCCTGTCCATGTTCCGCCGTGGCCTCTGGGTCAATCTGCTCAACCCCAAGGCCGTGGTCTTCTTCCTGGCCTTCATGCCGCAGTTCATCCGGCCGGAGCAGCCGCTGCTGCCGCAGTACGTGGTCCTGGCCGCCACCGTGATCGTGATCGACGTCCTGGTCATGTGGTTCTTCTTCGCGGCTGCGGCCCGGTCCTTCCAGCGCTTCACCCACGACGCCCGCGGACAAAAGGTCCTAAACCGGACGTTCGGCGGGCTCTTCGTCGGCGTCGGCGTCCTCCTGGCCGCAATCCACTAAGCACCGCGTCCGCCGGCGCCCCGGCACCGGCGGAACGTTCAGCGGGCGGCGTCCGTCCGGGGGCACTTTGCGGGCAATATTCGACGCCGACACCTTTGTCGGCGGCGTGTCCGCGCCAAAGTGCCCCCGGACCGCAGCCGGGCCCCGGCCTCCTTGCGCTTCCTACGCTCGTGCCAAGAGCGTCCCCACTCCCCTGTCAGACGCGGCCAGGCGCCAGTTTCCGAAGGTCCGCTTTCCGGATCTTGCCGCTCGCGGTCCGGGGCATCTCGTCCACGAAGACGACGGATTTGGGGATCTTGTACCTCGCCAGCCGGCCCTCCAGGTGGGAGCGCAGCTGCTCTTCCGTGAGCCGGGCCCCCTTCCGCAGCAGCACCACGGCCCGCGGCACCTCGCCCCATTTCTCGTCCGGCACCCCGATCACCGCGACGCTTCCGACGGCGTCGAGTTCGGCGATCGCCTGCTCCACCTCGGCCGGGTAGATGTTCTCCCCGCCGGAGATGATCATGTCCTTGAGCCGGTCGGAAATGAACACGAAACCGTCCGGGTCTTTGTAGCCCATGTCGCCGGACTTGAACCAGCCGTCCCCTGTGTAGGAGTCCGCAGAGGCCTCGGGCCGGTTCCAGTACTGATGGATGACGTTGGGACCCTTGATCTGGATCTCCCCCACCGTTCCGGGCGCAGCGGGCCCGGACGCCGGCTCGAGGGGATCGGCCACCCGGACATCGGTGAAGAAATGCGGCAGTCCGGAGGACCCGGCCTTGTCCCTGGACCTCGCCGCCGGCAGCGTGGTGGCGCCCGGGGCCGTCTCGGTCATGCCGTAGCCGTTGGAGAAGCGCAGCCCCCTCCGCTCGTAGGCTTCCAGGACCCGCATCGGCACCGCGGACCCGCCGCAAGTCAGTTTGTTCAACGAGCTGAGGTCCGTGCCGTCCCAGTCCGGGTGCTCGCACAGCATCTGGTACGTCGTGGGCACCCCGCTGATGGTGGTTGCGTGGTGCTGCTGGATGAGTTCGAGCGTCCGGCCGGGATCGAACTTGGCCTCCAATATCACGGTGCCGCCTTTGAGGAGCGTGGGGAGGACGCCCATGCCCAGGGAGGCGACGTGGAACATCGGGGAGATCATGAGGGCCACGTCGGTGGAGGCAAAGTCGAAATCGACCAGCACGTTGATGCAGTTCCAGGTGATGTTGCCGTGGGTCAGGAGCGCGCCTTTGGGGTTTCCGGTGGTTCCAGAGGTGTAGAGGATCATGGCGCCGTCGTCCAGGCCCACGGGCTCGTCCGGCGCCAGTGCAGCACCGGAGGCGATGACGGCCTCATACGCCTCCGCAGCGGTTCCCCGGCCAGCGCCGCCTTCGGGCACTGTTTTGGCTGGCGCTGTCGACTCGTCGACGACGATCCGCGAACCCACAGCGGTCTCCACCGAGCCGCGTTCCGCGAGCACCGCGAGCGGCGCCGAGTGGACCAGTAAGACAGCGCCGCTGTCCCGGAGCTGGAACTGGATCTCGGGCGGCGCGAGCCGGGTGTTCAGCGGGACGAACACGGCACCGGCCAGGCCGGCGGCGAAGAGCGTCTCCAGGAAGGCGGGATCGTTTTCGCCGAGGTAGGCCACCCGGTCGCCCTTGGCCACCCCGCGGTCCCGGAAGGCGTTCGCGAGCCGGCTGGAACGGTCCGCGAGCTCGATGTAGCTGAGCTCCCTGTCCCCTGCGATGATTGCGGTCTTGGTGCCCGACTTGGGGCGGCGCCGTTGCAGCCACGAGCCGATGCCAAAATTCTCCACGGCAAATCCTTTCTAGTTAGACGGTAGTGCCTGCGGACCGGGTTAGGACCGGACAGCCTGCAGATCGTTGTTCTTGGGCTCGCGCGTCAGCAGGATGAAGACGATCGACACGACGGACATGATGGCCAGGTACCAGACCACGGCGGCGGTGTCCTGTCCGGAATCCTTGAAGATCTGCGCCACGATGCCCGGTGTGAATCCCGCGCCGAGGAGCGTGGCGAGCTGGTAGCCCAGCGACGCGCCGGTGTAGCGCGAGGTGGTGCCGAACTGCTCGGACACGAACGCCGCGAGCGGGCCGAACAGGGTGGAGTGGATCATGAGGCCCACGGCGAAGGCCACGAAGATCAGCCCGATGTTGTTGGAGGACAGGAGCTGGAACATCGGCGTGAGGTACAGGATGAAGAGCACCAGGCCGCCGATCATGACGGGCCGCCGTCCCAGCTTGTCGGAGAGCCGGCCGCCCATGATCACGAAGGCGATGGACACGAAGGAGGCGGCCGCGAAGGCGTAGAGAACGCCCTGCCGGTCCGCACCCTTGGACACGGCGTAGGTCACGGAGAACGTGGCCAGCACCACCTGGAGCGCAAACCCGGCCGCGCCGGCCAGCATGGTGAAGATCAGGGTCTTGGGCCGCCGCAGGACCTGCAGGAGGGGAATCTCGCGGCGCACCGGCACTCGGCCCTGCGCCGCCTGCCGCGGCTGGGTGTTGTCCCGTTCGGCCTGTTCCCGCTCGGCTTTCTCTTGTTCCAGTGCCGCCTTGAAGATGGGGCTTTCGGAGACCTTGAGCCGGACGAACATGCCGATGCCCAGCAGGACGAAGGACAGCAGGAAGGGCACGCGCCAGCCCCAGGCGAGGAACTGTTCGTTGGGCAGGGCCGCGAACGCGCCCATGACCAGGGTGCCCAGCACCGCGCCAGTGGGGGCGCCGGCGTTGACGAACGAGGCCGCGAAGCCGCGCTTGCCCGATTCCGAGTGTTCAAGCGCCATGAGGGCGGCGCCGCCCCACTCCCCTCCGACGGCAATGCCCTGGCAGACGCGAAGGATCACGAGCATCACGGCACCCCAGGCTCCGGCCACTGCGGCGCCTGGCACCAGCCCGATCAGGGTGGAGGCGATGCCCATGACCAGCATTGAGACAATCAGCATGTTCTTGCGTCCCAGCCGGTCGCCGAAGTGGCCGAAGATGATGCCGCCGAGGGGCCGCGCCACGTAGCCGGCGGCGAACGTCCCGTATGCGGCCACCACCCCCACCCATTCGTCCGCGCCGGAGAAGAACACCTTGGGAAAGACCACCGCGGCAGCTGTGGCGTAGAGCAGGAAGTCGTAGTACTCGATGGTGCTGCCGAGATAGCTGGAGGCAATGACGGTCCGTGCTTCACGGCGACGCGTACCCGCGTCCATGGCCTGCAACTGCGAAATCTGGGACATCGTTGTTCCTTATGGCAGAGGGGATGGTGAAGGGGGTGTGGCGGTTTACTTGTAGAACCGGGCGAGGAACTCGGCCACGACTGCCGGGCGTTCCTGGCCTTCGATCTCGATCGTGTTGGCCACCTTGATCTGGGCGCCGCCCTTGACCTCGGTGACTTCCGCGATGGTGGCCTGCATACGGATGCGCGAACCCACCTTGACGGGGGAGGTGAAGCGGACCTTGTCGAGGCCGTAGTTGACCTTGGTGGTGACGTCGTCGACGTCGAACAGCTCGCCCCAGAACGGGATGATGAGCGAGAGGGTGAGGAAGCCGTGGGCGATCGGGGCGCCGAAGGGGCCGTCCTTGGCCCGTTCCGGGTCCACGTGGATCCACTGGTCATCGCCGGTGGCGTCGGCGAATTTGTTGATCTGTTCCTGGGTGATTTCGCGGTAGTCGGTGACGCCGAGGTCGGTGCCGGCGAGGGTAAGTAGTTTGTCGAAGTCGACGACGAGGTTGGGCATCTTAGGCTCCTGGAGTGGTTGGGTTGGGTTGTACGACGACGGCGGCGCGCCGTAGTCAGTGGGTGAAGGCGCTGTGGCCGGTGAGGGCCCGGCCGACGATCAGGGCATTGATCTCGTGGGTGCCCTCGTAGGAATAGACGGCCTCGGCATCGGCATGGAACCGGGCGACGTCGGTCGCGAGCGTGATGCCGTTGCCGCCCACCACTTCCCGGGCCAGCGCCACAGTCTCGCGCATCAGCAGGGAGGTCTGCATCTTGGCCAGGGCCGAGTCCTGGTCCCGGTAGATGCCTTTCTCCTGCTGTTCGGTCAGCCGGACCAGCAGGGACAGCGCCGAGGTGACATTGCCGAGCATCCGGGCGAGCTTTTCCTGGACGAGCTGGAAGGACGCGAGCGGGCGGCCGAACTGCTGGCGCCCGGTGACATACTTCAACGCCGCCTCGAAGGCCCCGGCCTGGATGCCGGTGGCGATCCACGCGACGTCCGAGCGCATGGCCCGCAGCATCGCCGCCACGTCCCTGAACGAGTTCACGTTGTGGAGCCGCCTGGCCTCGGGGACGCGGACGCCGTCGAGGGTGATGTGGGCGTTCTGCATCATCCGCAGCGCGGTCTTGCCGCGGATCTTCTCCAGGGTCACTCCGGCCGCCTCGCGGTCCACGAGGAAGGCCTTGACCTGGCCGTCGGCGACGTCGCGGGCGAAGACGGCCAGGACGTCGGCCGTTGCCGCGCCGCCGATCCAGCGCTTGGCGCCGTCCAGGACCCAGGTGTCGCCGCCCGGGCCAGCCTCGCGCCCCTTTTCCCTGCGGGCAGTCGTGGCGAGTCCGCCGGCGATGTCGGAGCCGGATTCCGGCTCGGTCAGCGAGAAGACGCCCTTGAGCGAGAAGTCGATGACCTTGGGCATCCATTCGGCCTGCTGTTCCGCGGAGGCCCCGACCCGGATGGCGGTCCGGAACAGCCCGGCCTGGGCCGTGTACCAGGTGGCCAGCGAGGCGTCCGTGCGGGCGAGTTCGAAGATCCGGAAGCCCTGGTAGATGCCCCGGGCCGGTGTCCGACCCGCCCCCGGGGCGCCGGTCAGTTCCGACGGTTCCATGAGGTCCAGATCGACCAGCGGCCGGGCGAGCTGGTTCGGGAACTCGCCGCGCTCCCAGTAGTCGGCCAGGAGCGGGCGGGCCTGAGTGTCCAGGAACCCCCGCAGCCGCCCCAGCACCCTCCGCTCTGCGTCGGTGAGGAGGGACTCGGCGTCGTAGTAGTCGCAAAGGCCGTAGAGACGCTCCTGGGCCGTTTTCCGGGACGCGGTTTCAACGGGCATCTCAGCCACCGAGCCCGAGCAGGCGGACGGCGTTGCGCTTGAGGATCTTGGGGCGGACTTCGTCCTTCAGCGGCAGGTCCGCGAAGGCGCCCAACCATTTCTGCGGTGTGATGAGCGGGAAGTCGGTGCCGAACAGGACCTTGTCCTGCAGGACCGAGTTGGCCATCCGGACCAGGGACTCCGGGAAGTACTTCGGGGACCAGCCGGAGAGGTCGATGAAGACGTTGGCCTTGTGCGTGGCGATCGAGTTGGCCTCGTCCTGCCACGGCACCGAGGGGTGGGCCATGATGATTTGCAGCTCCGGGAAGTCCGCGGCCACGGCGTCGAGCAGGAGCGGGTTGGAGTAGGCCAGCTTGATGCCGTAGCCGCCGGGGAGCCCGGCCCCCATGCCGTTCTGTCCCGTGTGGAAGATGGCCGGCGAGCGCAGTTCCTGCAGGGTTTCCCAGAGCGGGTAGAACTGCTCGTTGGAGGGGTCGAAGCCCTGCAGGCTCGGGTGGAACTTGAATCCGCGCGCGCCGAGGTCGATCGCCTGGTGCTTGGCGCCGTGGATGGCCTCAGCGCCGGTACGGGGGTCCACGCTTCCGAAGGGAATCAGGACGTCGTTGTTCCGCGCCGCCCCGGCAATGAGGTCCGGGATGCTGTTGGGCTCGTGCTTGAGCTGGGTCCGGGCGTCGACGGTGAAGACGACGGCGGCCATGTTCAGTTCGCGGTAGACCTCGGCGATCCGGTCCAGTGACGGGGTCCGGTCCTCGGCCTTGAAGTACTTGGCGGAGGCCTCGGTCAGGGCCACCGGAAGGGACTCGTGGCCGTGACCGTCCACTTCGAGGTGGACGTGCATGTCGATCGCATCGAGTGAGGCGGCGTCGACGCCGAGTTCGTAGCGCTGGGCAGCCATCTCAGCGGACCTCGGCCGGTTCGGGCTGCAGTTCCGCCGGCAGCGGCAGGAAGTCCTCACCCACGCCTTGCAGCTTGTCCCCGAAGAGCGCGCCGAAGTTGTCCACAAGATCCTGGTAGCCCCAGCCGCCCTCGTGGTATTCGGTGGCGGCGGCGTCGGGGTGGGTCCAGAGTTGCAGCCGGTCACCGCCCGCTCCGATTGCCTGGCCGGTGACGCCTGCGGCAGCGTCGGAGGCCAGGAATGCCACCAGCCCGGCGACGTCGCCGGCCGTGCCAAAGCCGAGGTCGTGGCGGAAGAAGGCCGGCATCGTCTCGCCGCGCTCGTCGGCCTCGACGGCCTTCTGGAAGTACGGGACGGTCTTGGTCATGGCGGTGGCGGCCACGGGAATAACGGCATTCGCGGTGACGCCGGCTTTCTTCATTTCCAGCGCCCAGGTGCGCACCATGCCCACGATTCCGGCCTTCGCGGCGGCGTAGTTGGTCTGGCCGAAGTTGCCGCGCTGGCCCGTCGGGGAGCCGATGGTGATGATGCGGCCGGGAATGCCGTGCTCCTTGAAGTAGCCAAAAGCCGCCCGGGCGCAGGTGAAGGTGCCGCGCAGGTGGACGTTGATCACGGCGTCGAAGTCCTCGTCCGTCATCTTCAGCAGGCTCTTGTCCCGCAGGATGCCGGCGTTGGCAACCAAGATGTCCAGCCGGCCGAACTCCGTGACGGCTGCCTGCACAAGCTGCCGGGCGACGTCGGAACTGCCCACCGGTGCGACGACGGCGGCTGCGCGGCCCCCGTCGGACTGAATCGTCCGTACAGCGTCGGCGGCGACCTCGGCGTCCACGTCGTTGACGACGACGGCGGCGCCCTGACGGGCAAGTTCCCGGGCGTAGGCCAGACCGAGGCCCCGTCCGCTTCCGGTGACGATTGCTACTTTTCCTGACAGGCTCATTGCCGCTCCTTTGCTAGCTGCCTTGTACATCCGGCCCCGCGGCATGGGATGCTTTTCTGTATCCATGAAAATATGGATAGTTGAAAAAGTCAACGATTTATTTTTAGGACTATTGGAGTTGGCATGGCGACCGAAGTTGACGACGAGCCGGGCACCGAGCCGGCGGAGAAGCTCATGGCGGCAACCATCAGCCTGGACGCGGGCTTCCTGCTGGCCAAGCTGCATGCCGGCGGGTCGGTCCTGAACAATCGCGCCCTGGCCGCGTTCGATCTCAAGGAGCGCTCCTACTCGGTGCTGGCCCTGGCCAACAGCGGGCTGGAACCAACCCAGCGGGA
Source organism: Arthrobacter sp. 49Tsu3.1M3 (assembly GCF_900168135.1). Lineage (NCBI taxonomy): Bacteria > Bacillati > Actinomycetota > Actinomycetes > Micrococcales > Micrococcaceae > Arthrobacter > Arthrobacter sp. 49Tsu3.1M3. The sequence continues at coordinate 79,902 of NZ_FUZD01000003.1, read as the reverse complement.
GATGGCCGAGTTCCTTAGCCTGGACCCGAGCCAGATTGTCGCCCTGATCGACGAGCTGGAGAAGCGCGGGCTGGTGATCCGGGCGCCCGGGAAGCTGGACCGGCGTGCCAAGATTGTTTCCTCGACCCCGGAAGGGGAAGCCCTGTTCCGGCGGGCCGAGGCCGCGGCGCGGGACGCGGAATCCGCCGCCCTGGCCGGCCTCAGCGCCCCGGAGATCGCGACACTCAAGGGGTTGCTCCGCAAGGCGCTGTGGGGGCCGGCGGCCTGATGGCGGCCGCTCAAGCGCTGGAAGAATACCCTCGGGGCAGGAGGGAACCATGACAGTTCGCAGCGCCGGCCTTCTGCTGTACCGGCTAAGGAGCGCATCGCCGCCCGGCGGGGCGCGCGCATCCGGCAGCACGCCGCAGCTCGAGGTCTGGATAGCCCACATGGGCGGACCGTTCTGGGCCCGCAAGGACGCCCGCGGCTGGTCCATCCCCAAGGGTGAATACCTCGCCGACGAGGACCCGCTGGCGGCCGCGCACCGCGAGTTCGCGGAGGAAATCGGCACACCGGCTCCCGCCGCCGAGTACCACCTGCTCGGCGACTTCCGCCAGCCCTCCGGCAAGATCATCGCGGTCTTCACGGCGGAAGCGGACTTCCAGCCCGAACGCATCGTGAGCAACACCTTCGAGCTGGAGTGGCCGAGGGGATCCGGCACGATCGGCAGCTTCCCCGAGATCGACCGCGCGGAATGGAGCACCGAGCCAGCAGCCCGGTCCAGGCTGGTCAAGGGCCAGCTGCCGGTCCTCGACGCGCTGGTCAGGTACCTTGGGCTGGACCAAGCCGCACCCGGGCATGACAAGCAGTAAAAGTCAGTTGACATTTTTTGTAATACTTCGCGGGGGCCAGCTAGCCAAGCGGCCCGGGATCGTTCATGCTTAGCTATGACCTCAATGTCGAGCCAGTACCGGATCATCGCGGTCTGCACCGGGAACATCTGCCGGTCCCCGATGGCGGAACTTATGCTGGCGGAGGCATTCCGGGCCGAGCGCCTCACGGGGGCCGTGGTCGATTCCGCAGGCACCACCGCGTATGAGGCCGGCCGGCCCATCGATCCGCGGGCAGCGCGCAAACTCACGGCGCAGAACATCGCTTCGGACCGCCACGTGGCACGCGAATGGCGGCCCGAATGGTTCGCGAGCCGGGATCTGATCCTGGCCCTCGACGTCGACCACTACGGCTGGCTCCGGCAGGCAGCACCGGACCGGGACGCCCTGGCCAAGATCCGCATGCTCCGCAGCTTCGACCCCGCCGTGGCGGACAAGGACCCGCTGGAGCAGGGCATCGAGGACCCGTGGTACGGCGGCCACACCGACTTCGACACCACCTGGGACCTTATCCGGGCCTCCCTTCCGGGGATCGTGCAGCACGTACGCGCCGTGCTTGAGCGGCAGGACGGGCAACATCACGGCAGCGATCAACCCAACGCACAGCAGCCGGTACGCTCTATTTCATGAGCCCCGCACCCGTCATCATCGCAATCGACGGGCGCTCCGGCTCCGGCAAGACCACCCTGGCCATCGAACTGGCGGCGCGGCTCAGGGAGCACCACAAGGTCTCGCTCTTCCACCTCGAGGACATCTATCCCGGCTGGAACGGGCTGGCGGCGGGGATCGAACGCTACGTCACCACCGTGCTTTCGCCCTTGCGGCGCGGGGAGAACGCGGAATGGGTCAGCTGGGACTGGGAACGGCACTACGACGGCGAGGCCCGCACCACACGCCCGGCCGAAATCGTCCTGGTGGAGGGCGTCGGTGCCGCCGCGGCGGCCGCAGCGCCCCTGCTGGACGCCGTGATCTGGGCGGACTCCTCCGACGCGGACCGCCGGGCCCGGGCGCTGGCCCGGGACGGCGAGACCTACGAACCGTTTTGGGACCAGTGGGCTGCGCAGGAAGCGGAGTGGCTGGCGGCCGATGACGTCCCGGCCCGCGCGGATGTGCACGTGCTCAACCTGGCGGACGGCACCGCCCCGGACGACGTCCTGCAGGCCCTTCAGTACCTTCCCGCCGTCGCCCCCGCCCTGCTGCCCGAACTCGCCGCCCGGCGCGGGCTGCAGTTGCTGGCAGAACGGGTCGAGGCCCGGCCCGAGGCCGGGCAGCTGTTCGCGGCGCTCTTTGGCGGTTCACCCAACGCCGTGTGGCTCGACTCCTCCCTGGACCCGGCAGGATTGGCCCCGGAGGCCGCGGAGCGGAGCCGCTTCAGCATTTTGGCCGACGACGGCGGCCGCTTCGGCCAGGCCGTCCGGCACAGTTCCGGACGGACCCGCGTCAGCACGGGCCAGGCCACCGTGACCACCGATGGCCCGTTCTTCCGCTGGCTCGACGGCGTGTGGGGCCGCCGCGCGCTCCGCGCACCCGAGGCCTACCCGTGCGAGTTCACCCTGGGCTGGCTCGGCTACCTCGGCTACGAGCTCAAGCGCGAAACCGGCGGGAACGACGTCACCGCCGCCACCCCGGACGCCTGCCTGATCTTCGCCGGCCGCGCCGTGGTCCTTGACCATGCCGAAGGCGCAGCCTGGCTGCTGACCCTGGACGCACCCGACGCCGGGGACTGGCTTGAGACGGCACGCACGGCCGTCACCGCGGCCGCGTCGGCGCAAGTGGCCGAGCACGCTTCCCCGGCCCAGCGTCTCAGCGCCCCGCAACCCTCCGCCCCGCACTTCGCCGCCCGGGACGCGGAAGCCGGCTACAAGGCGAAGGTCACCGAGGCCCAGCGTGAGATCGCGGAAGGAAACACCTACGAGGTCTGCCTGACCACGGTGCTCACGGCGGCCTCGCCCGCGGGGCTTCTGGGCGTGGATCCGTGGCCGGCCTACCTGGCCCTGCGGCGCCGGAACCCGGCCCCGTTCGCCAGCTTCCTGCGGTTCGGCGGGCTCGCCGTGGCCAGCACGTCGCCGGAGCGGTTCCTGCAGATCGCCGCGGACGGCAGGATGCGGGCCGAGCCGATCAAGGGCACGCGCCGCCGTGACATAGACCCGGGGACGGATGCCGCCCTGCGCCAGGAACTGGAAACTTCGGCCAAGGACCGGGCGGAAAACATCATGATCGTGGATCTGTTGCGCAACGACTTGAGCCATTTCGCCGTCCCGGGTTCGGTGGCCGTCAGCCGGCTGTGCGCGATCGAGAGCTACGCCACCGTGCACCAAATGGTGAGCACCATCGATGCCCGGCTGCGGCCCGGGATGCCGCGGGCCGAGGCGGTCGCGGCCTGTTTCCCCGCCGGTTCGATGACCGGCGCCCCGAAGGTCAGCACCATGGCCATCCTGGACCGGCTGGAGGCCGCGCCGCGCGGCGTGTACTCCGGGGCGATCGGCTACTTCTCCCTGAACGGGGCCGCCGACCTCGCCGTGGCAATCCGGACCCTCGTGGTCAGCGCCCTTGGCGAGGGTGCCGCGGAACTGAGCCTCGGCGTCGGCGGCGCCGTCACCGCCGACTCGACCCCGCAGGAGGAGTACGAGGAAATCCGGACCAAAGCGTTCGGCGTCCTCTCGGCGCTCGGCGCCGAGTTTCCCACGGGCTGAGTCGGCTGTCCCGCCGTCCCGGCTACTGCAGGGTCGCCGTCAGCCGCGCGACGTTGTCCACGTATTTGACGCCCATCGGACGTTTCATCCAGTCCTCGAGCGTAAGTTCGCGCGAAATGCCCCGGTAGGTGTCCTCCACGGCGCTGATCCGCCGCACGATGTCCTCCCCCAGGAGCATCACCGAAACCTCCAGGTTCAGCGAGAAGGAGCGCATGTCCATGTTGCTGGAACCCAGCACGGCAACGTCGTCGTCGATCGTGAAGTGCTTGGCGTGCAGCACGAAGGGGGCCTTGTAGAGGTAGATCCGCACCCCGGCTTCCAGCAGAGCCTCATAGTAGGACTGCTGGGCGTGGTGGACCAGGAACTGGTCGCCCTTTTCCGAGACGAAGAGTTCGACGTCAACGCCGCGCTGCGCCGCCGTGGTCACCGCATACAGCAGCGAGTCATCCGGGACGAAGTACGGGCTGCAGATCGAGATCTTGCGCTGGGCCGAGTAAATCAGCGTGTTGAAGAGCCGCAGATTGTTTTCAGTGATGAAGCCGGGGCCACTCGGCACCACCTGGGCGGTGATGTTGCCGGCGTGCAGTTCGGGCCGGTGCGCGAGCTGTTCCTCAATGGATTCGTCGGTCTCGCTGAGCCAGTCGGTGGCGAAAACGACGTTGAGCGTGGTGACGATCGGTCCACGCAGGCAGGCCATCAGTTCGACCCATTCGCGGCCGATCTTGCGGTGCTTGGGGTTGTTGTAGGAGGGCTCGATCAGGTTCTGCGATCCGGTGAAGGCGATCTCGCCGTCGATCACCATGATCTTGCGGTGGTTGCGCAGGTCCGGCCGGCGCCACTGCCCCTGCAGCGGGTTGAGCGGCAGCATGGGCCGCCAGCGGATCTTGCTGGCCTTGAGCCGGGCGATCAGCTTGCGGTAGCCCTTGATGCGAAGCGTGCCAAGGTGATCGAACAGGACACGGACCTCGACCCCGCGTTCGGCGGCCTCTTCCAGCGCGGTCAGCAGATCGTCCGTGACGTGGTCCGAGCTCATGATGTAGAACTCGGCGTTGACGAAGGACTTTGCGCCGCGGACCGCCGCGGCCATCGCCTTGATCGAGTCGGGGTAGCCGGGCAGCAGCTCCACCTGGTTACCGTCCACCATCGGCAACGAGCCCAGCGTCTTGTTCAGTTCCGCGGCGGAAGCCACCCATTCGGGTCCGGCATAGCGGCTTTCCAGCATCGCCAGTTCCGAGGTCCCGGCGCGCACCCGGGTATTGACCGCGTCCTGCTGCGCGCGGCGCTTGCGGGAGAGCCGGAAGTTGCCGAACAGCAGGAACAGGAGCAGGCCGATGGTGGGCACGATGAAGATGCCCAGCAGCCACGCCATCGCGGTGGTGGGCCGCCGGTTTCCGGGGATGATGCCCAGTGCCAGCACTCGGATGGCGAAGTCGATCACGGTCAAAATCAGAATCGCCCAGGACGGTAAAGTCTCCGCCAGCGGAAATGGCCAAAACACAGGCGAACCCCTCAACGTACAAGCCACGCGGAACAGTTCCGAACGGGCAGTGACCAAATCCTATCCCGGGACCACCGAGACTAAGCTTTAGCCATGACCACTCCTGCCCCTGTTCCCGCGCCCGCGACCGTTCTGGTCTTCCTCGACCCGGCGTTCCACGGCGGCCGGGTTGCCGACGCGTCGCAGCCGCAGCTGATGGCCACGGACCTTGGCGCCACCCGCGGCGACGGTGTTTTCGAATCCCTGCTGGCCGTCGGCGGCAGGCCCCGCAAGATCCAGGCGCACCTGACCCGGCTGGCGGGCTCGGCCCGGCTGCTGGAGCTGGACATCCCCGCCGAGGACGCATGGCGGCGGGCGGTGGAAACCGCCATCCGCGAGTTCCGGGGGCAGGAACCCGCCGCGGCCGCAACGGGCGGCGCGGAGCAGGATGAGGTGGTGGTGAAGCTGATTGTCACCCGTGGGCCGGAGGGCGCGGCTGCCCCCACGTGCTGGGTCCAGGCCTCCGCCCCTGCGGCCGCGGGCCGGCGGCAGCGCGAGACCGGGATCGACGTGATCCTGCTCGACCGCGGCTACGACAGTGAAGTCGGCGAGCGCGCCCCGTGGCTCCTGCTCGGCGCCAAGACCCTTTCCTACGCCGTGAACATGGCAGCGCTGCGCTACGCCCACCGGCAGGGCGCCGACGACGTCATCTTCACGTCCGCCGACGGCCGGGTGCTGGAGGGTCCGACGTCGACCGTTCTGCTGGCGCACCTGGAAACCTCGGACGACGGCGCCGGCGGCGTCCGCACCATCCGGCGGCTCATCACGCCCCAGCTGGACAGCGGCATCCTGCCCGGCACGTCACAAGGCGCCCTTTTCACCGCCGCCAAGGCCGCCGGCTGGGAGCTGGGCTACGGCCCGCTGGAGCCGAAAGACCTGCTGGACGCCGACGCGGTCTGGCTGATCTCCAGCATCCGGCTTTTGGCCCCGGTGAACCACATCGACGGGCAGGAAATCGGCACCCCGGAACTGCGGCGCCAGCTGACGGCCGAACTCAACGCCCTCTTCGCGACCATCGAATAGTAACGCGGGCTCACCCCAGGGCGTCCGCGGGCACTGCCGGGCACCGGCGGAACGAGGCCGGGTTGAACGCCGGGAGCATGAACGTTGCCAGCACGGCGTCGAGCATTTCCGGGGCCCAGGTGCTGTTCTCCCCCAGGGTCGCGCAGACACCCAGCACCACGGGCGTTCCGTCGGTGCGGCGGCGGATCTGGACCTGGACCGGCCCGGTCAGCCCGAGCGTGCGGACGGCGGCCAGGCCCAGCTTGCGCACATCCCCGGCCTGGTTCGCCGGCACCCTGCGGCTGACCTCGTCGCTGCCGGCGCGCCCATACGGAGTCCTGGTCTTCTCCAGGACCACCGCCACCGGCGCCATCGCGTTGCGTGCCGGGGTGCCGAACACCAGGCACACGTAGTCGGCGCCCGGGATAAATTCCTGGACCAGTTGCCCCGCCGGCATGTTCTTCCAGCTAACGGAGTCGGTTCCGGCCAGCAGGTGGATACCGTGGGAGCCTTTGAAGACCCGCGGCTTGACCACCACGGGGCCGCTGAGGCCGGCGAGGGATGCCGGCGCGGCGGCGAGGTCGCCCGGAACCGCGAACCGGGGCACCGGGATGCCGGCTGCCTGCAGCGCCCAGGTGGTGAACAGGTGGTCGTTGGCGAGGGCCACCGCGGCGGGGTCGGCCACGATGATCCGCACGTCCTGGGCGAATCCGGCGCGGGCCGCGGCGAGGACCGGGAGTTCCACGGTGAGGGTCGGAATGATGACGTTGATGGCTTCGCGGTCCACCACCCGGCGCAGGTCCAGGATCATGTCCGGGTTCGTCGCCGGCAGGAGCCTGACCGCGGCGGCGGGAGCCTCCCCGCCCTGGCGGGTGTCGGCGCGGGTGTCGGCGCGGGCGTCGGAGCCGAGGTACGGGAGGCCCCGGGCTTCGAGCTGGGCCGCGACGGCCCGTCCGGCGGCGCTTGTAATCCCGGTAACGAGTATGCGCGGGCCCACGATTGCTCCATTCCGCCGTGACCGGCCGGACCGCGGCTGCGGCTCCGACCGTTCCAGCCACCGATTCTCAGACAGCCTGTTGATGGACAGACGAGTCGATTCACGGGCTGCTCGATTCACACAGTGCTCGAATCACCTGCCGTTGCGCCCGACCCGTCGGACCTAATCCCCCCAGTAGACGGCGAAACGTCCCGGCAGACACGAGTGGGCTGTACCCGAAACTGGAGCCCGCCACTACTCGCCCGGGCCGCGGCCCGGTTACGGAACATGACGACGGCGGCGGTGCGGGCCGGCGTCGCAGGTGTTACGTTTTTGGGGAGTAATGAGAACCGGTGCCAAGCCCTGACTGGCCGGTCGGCAACCCTCCCTTTCGCGGCGGGGTGCCTCAGGTGAATACTCGGCATATCGACCATTCGAGCTGCAAGCGTGAAAGAGGAGATCCGTCGTGCCCGACACGTCAATACCCACAACAGCCGCACCCGGCACCGCACCCGGCGGCGAGGAGAGGCTGGCCTACCGCCTGTTCACCGGCGCGGATGACCGCGCCTTCTGCGAGCGGGTGTCAGCCGCCCTGGCCGAAGGCTACGTGCTGCATGGAAGCCCCGCCGCCAGCTTCAACGGAAGCACCGTGATCGTGGCGCAGGCGCTGGTCCTGCCGGCCGCGATTGCCAGTGCGGACGCCGCCGTCGCCAATGCGGTTGATGAGCTCGACGCCGACGAGTTTGGCGCCGACGGGGCCTTCGCGGGCCACGCATGAGCTACGCCGGAGACCTCAGCCCGCAGGAGGCGTGGGCCAAGCTTGAGGCGGGAGCCATCCTGGTGGATGTCCGGACCGAGGGCGAATGGGCCCACATCGGCATCCCGGACACTGCGGCCGCGGGCGAAGGCGGCAACGATCCGCTCTTTATCCAGTGGAACCTTGCCGGCGGCACGCCGAACCCGCACTTCGTGGAACAGCTAAGGCAGCAGGCGCCGGCGGACACCGGCGTCGAACTGGTGTTCCTTTGCCGTTCCGGCGCCCGGTCGATCTCCGCCGCGACGGCCGCGACGGCCGCCGGCTACACCTCGTACAACGTCCTTGAGGGCTTCGAAGGCGAGACCGACCGCTTTGGCGAACGCACCGTCAATGGCTGGAAGAACCGCGGCCTGCCCACCAACCCCGGAAAGATCAAGTGACTTTCAATCCCGACGCCGCCGGCTGGGCGGCCGACACCCAGGCCGTCCGTGGCGGCCTTGACCGCACCGGCTTCCAGGAAACCACCGAGCCGATCTTCCTCAACTCAGGATTCGTCTACGAGTCCGCGGCGGCCGCCGAGCGCGCGTTCACCGGGGAGGACGAGCGCTTCGTCTACTCCCGCTACGGCAACCCCTCCGTCGCCACCTTCCAGGAGCGGCTCCGGCTGCTCGAGGGAACGGAGGCGTGTTTCGCGACCGCGTCCGGCATGTCCGCCGTGTTCACCGCCCTGGGCGCGCTGTTGGCGGCCGGCGACCGGGTGGTCGCGGCCCGCTCGCTGTTCGGCTCGTGCTTCGTGATCCTCAACGAGATCCTGCCGCGCTGGGGTGTCGAGACAGTCTTCGTGGACGGCCCGGACCTGGAACAGTGGCAATCGGCGCTGTCCGAGCCGACCACGGCGGTGTTCTTCGAGTCGCCGTCGAACCCCATGCAGGAAATCGTGGACATCGCCGCCGTGAGCAAACTGGCGCACGAAGCCGGCGCCACGGTGGTGGTAGACAACGTCTTCGCCACCCCGCTGCTCCAGCGCTGCGGCGACCTCGGCGCGGACGTGGTGGTCTACTCCGGCACCAAACACATCGACGGCCAGGGCCGCGTCCTGGGCGGGGCCATCCTGGGCACCAGGGAATTCATCGACGGGCCCGTCAAGCAGCTCATGCGGCACACCGGTCCGGCGCTTTCGGCGTTCAACGCCTGGGTGCTCACCAAGGGCCTGGAGACCATGGCGCTGCGCGTCAACCATTCCTCGGCCTCCGCGCTGCGGCTGGCCGAATGGCTCGAGGGGCAGCCTGCGGTCAGCTGGGTAAAGTACCCGCTGCTGCCGTCCCACCCCCAATACCCACTCGCAGTGCAGCAGATGAAGGCCGGCGGGACCGTGCTCACCCTGGAGCTGCAGCCCTCCCCCGGTCGCACGGCGAAGCAGGCCGCGTTCGCCCTCCTGGACGCGCTGCGGATCATCGACATCTCCAACAACCTGGGCGATGCCAAGACGCTCATCACGCACCCGGCCACCACCACGCACCGCGCGATGGGCCCGGAAGGCCGCGCGGCGATCGGGCTCAGCGACGGCGTGGTCAGGCTTTCGGTGGGCCTGGAGGACGTCGAGGACCTCATCCGCGACCTCGGCCAGGCGCTCAAGCAGGTCTAAGCGCTCAAGTAGGTCCAGGCGCTCAAGCAGGTCAGGCGCTCAAGCAGGCCCGGGGCCATGACCGCTCAGGTCCAGGCCGCTTTGAGCGCCCGCCAGGCGTCGTCGTCGAGCATGCTGGACGGTGTGACGGCGACGGCGGCCGCCCCGCCGGAGACGGACGCCTCCAGCCCGGCCGCCAGGTCCGCGGCGGAGATGCGCCCGTCCTTGGCCCACATCCCGACCGAGATGGCGAACTTCCCCGACCGCTTCGCCATGGCCGCGGCCAGTTCGGCGGAGTAGGACGGCGCGGCGTCGTTGAGCCCGAAGTAGTCCCACAAGACCAGCCGGTCCGCGGCCGCGGCGAGCAGCCCGTAGTCATGGCCGCTCTCGGGCCGGTCGCCGGCGGGATCGTGCCACGGCGCCCGGACGTCCATGTCGAGCGTGGCACCGTTGGCGTGCGCTGCCGCCGCCGCCTTGGCCACGGTGGCTGCCACCGCCTTCGACCGCCAGGCCCCTAGGCTCGGGTGTTCGACGTCGATGTCCCCGTTCGCGAGCCGCGGCCAGTCCGTCCGGCCGCTGGCCAGCATGTACGAGTCACGGTCGTCGCCGCCGTAGGTGTTGTTGTCGAACATCAGTTCCGTCAAGGCCACGGCGTCCGGCTGGTAGCGGCTGGTCACCTCGGCCACGAAGTCGACGAGCCGCTCCCCGACGGGTCCCGTGGTGAGTGCGCTGACGCTGGCGAAGTCCGTGGAGCGGGTGCCGTCGAAGTTGATGCCGGCCAGGCCCGGGTTGGTGCGGATCCAGCCGGGGATCAGCAGGTCGATGGTCAGTGTGATCCTGCGTTTCCTGCCATCACCGCCGGTCCCCAGAGCCTTGACCGCCTCGGCCACGTGGTCACGGCCCGGGACGGCCTCTACCTCGGGGTGGGCGCCCCAGGGGAACGCCGTCCAGTCCAGCCGCCCCACGCTGATGGTGACGCTGTTGGCGTTGACCTCATCGAGCCGTCTGGCCAGTTCCGGCAGCGTCGAGGCGGCGTCGACCACAGTTTCGTAGCCGACGCCGACTGTGCGCTCCGCGGCGGGCGCCGTGGGTCCCTGCGGCCCGCCGCATCCGGTGGCAGCAAGCGCCAGCACCGACAGGAGCGCAAGGGCAGGGAAGGCAGCCGGTCTGCGCCTCAAACGCTGGCCTCCGGGCGCACCGCCGGGGCGGTGACACTGACCACCCCGGTCCGCGTCAGCTTGTTCCAGTGCGCCTCCTTGCCGCGGACTTCCTGCACCAGCGCGGCCACCATGGTCAGGCTCGTAAACACGGAATAGAGCGGGATGAGCGGGAGCGCCCAGAGATGGCGCAGATCCTTCCACGCCCTGTTCATGGCCAGGGCAAACACCGTGAGCAGCAATGTGATGAACAGCCCCACCCAGCCAAGGATTGCCCAGACGTCCGCGCCGAACGGGCTGCGGCCCAGCGCCGTGAGGAAGACCAGATCCACGAGGACCAGAATCTGGAGCACCGGAAGCACCACCATGGTGATGGTGTTGAACAGCAGGTACGCGCCGAACTGTCCGTGCCGGAGGTTGCCGATCATGCGCTTGTGCACACCCATGGTCTGCAGCAGCCCGCGGGCCCAGCGGACGCGCTGGCGCCAGAGCGCCCTGACCGTTGACGGCGACTCGGCATAGACCAGCGCCCGCGGGGCGAAGACCACCCGGTAGCCTGCCTTGTGCACCCGCCAGGTGAGTTCCAGGTCCTCGCCTACCGTGTCTTCGCGGAACGGCCCGATCTCCTCCAGGATCCGGCGGGGGAACGCCCCAATGTTGCCGGAGACGATCGGGAGGCAGCCGATCATGGTCAGGGCGCGCCTGACCATCCCGGTGCCGACATGGCTGATGAAGGCCAGCATCCGGGTCTGGACCCGGTCCAGGTTTACCGGCCTGTCGTCGCCGCACACGGCCCCGGTGCGCTGGTCAGTGAAACCCTGGAGCATCCGCTTGACGGTGTTCTGGGAGAAAATCCCGTCAGCGTCGACAAACATGAGGACCTCGCCCGTGGCATGGCGGATGCCCAGGTTCAGGGCCGCCCCCTTGCCGGCATTGGCCTGGGTCAGGACCGTGATCCGGGGATCCGTCGCGGCGAGCGCGCGCATCAGCCCGGCCGTGTTGTCAGTGGAGCCGTCATCCACGAGCACCACCTCGTACCGGTCGTACAGGGTGAGCTGAATGGAGCGGACGCAGTTTTCGATGACGGTCGCCTCGTTGAAGGCCGGGACAATGATCGAGACGCTGGGCCGCTCATCCAGCAGGGTGGGCGTTGCGCGGCGGCGGCGGCGCCGCGCACGGAGTTCAAACCAGATGGACAGCGGCAGCACGAGCAGCTTCACGAGCCCGAACACCAGAATCGGCAGGCCGATGAGGAGCAGGAGGTACTCGGCGCCGGGGACGGCTGATGCGGAGGCGGAACTAAACCAGGACATGGGCGTACGCTCCTGTGCTGTGCCGGAAGGAGGCCGGGTTGAAGGAGGGAAGGGCAAACGACGCCAGCACGGCGTCGAGCAGTTCCGGGGCCTGCGCGCTGTTCGCGCCGAACCGTGCGTTCATTTCAAGGACCACCGGGGTCCCGTCGGCACGCCGGCGGACGTCGACGTCGACCGGGCCCGTGAGGCCCAGTGAGCGGACTGCCGCCATCGCCAGATTTCCGACGTCCATGGCCTCGCCGGCTTCGGCGCGGCGCGTGCTCACGGCGTTGCCCACGTTGCCCTGCGCCAGTTCGGTCTTCTCCACGACGACGACGAACGGGGCGGCCCCGTTGTGCGCCGGGGTGCCGAAAACCATCGGGCCGTATTCGGTGCCCGGGATGAACTCCTGGACAATCAGGCCTTCCGGCAGGCGGTGCCAGTCCACCTCCTCGCTGCCGTCGATGACCATCACGCCGCGGCCGCCGCGGGAGACCCGCGGTTTGAGAACTATGGGGCCGCCGAGCGCGGCCATGGCGGCGCCGGCATTCGCGAAGTCCCTGGGTACGCCGAATCTCGGCACGGCAACCCCGGCGGTCTGCAGCTGCCAGGCCGTGAAGAGCTTGTCGTTGGCGAGAGCCACCGGCCCGGGATCGCCGATGATGACCCGGACGTCGGTCCCGAAGGCGGCACGGTACCCCGCAAGCTGCGGGAGTTCCTCACTCACCGTGGGGATGACGAGGTTGATGCCCTCCTGGACGACGAGCCGGCGCAGGGCCGAGACCATGTCCGGGTCCGAGGCCGGCGGCACCGGGACGACGGTGAGGCCCGCCCCGGCGGGCAGTTCGCGGATGTCCGTGCCCAGGACGGGAACGCCACGGGACTTCAGCTGGGCCGCTACGGCGCGGCCCGCGGGGCCGCCGGCGCCGCTGACCAGCACGCGGGGCATCACAGCTTTTCCATTTCCGTGCTCAGGAGACGGACGGGTTCGTAGGCTTCGGCGACCCGGCGCCTCGCCTGCCCGCCGCGGAACGAGGCGATGCCGCGGACCCGCTCGGGTGTCATGTACGGCTTGGCGAGCTGGTCGCTGTGCATCCTCACGGCCTGGACCTTGGCGTCAAGGTAGTCGTCGATGTCAATGAAGACGCTCGGGCTGAAGTCCCGCGTTGCCGACGGGCTTTCGTAGCAGAGGATTGAGTGGTGCTGGCGGGCGGCCCGCAGCGTCGCCATGTGGACGGCCTGATGGTCCTGGTGCTGGTCGTGGTTGGAATGCGTGAGGATGATGTCGGGGTTGTAGCGGGCGATGGCGGCTTCAATGACACCCACCATTTCCTGGCTGTGCCGGACCAGGTCCGTGTCTGTGAAGTTGTAGTGGGTCATTCCGGTGAGGCCCATGAACGCCGCGCCGCGCCGCGCGTCAAGGGAGCGTGCCAGGGGATCCCCTCCACGGGTGCCATCGCTCATGACGAGCCCCTGCACCTCATGTCCGGAGTCTACGAACTTCGCCAGGGTACCGCCGCAAGCAAGTTCAAGATCGTCGGGGTGGGCGCCGATGGCCAGAACTCTGCGCGGCTGGCGGGCCGGGGCTCCCCCGGTGCGCGAGGCCGTCAAAGCAACGCCCAGGGACGCGAGCCCGCCAAGGGTGAGCGTGAGGTCGGCGGTCCGCCACAACTCGGGAGCATCGAGGAAAACGCTGGCCAGATTTGCCACCAGCAGCGTTGAGCCGGCAAGAAGACAAATTCTGCGGAGCAGTTCGGGACGGCGCAGGCGGCGGTGGAACCAGGACCGGCCAAGGGCGGCGGCGGCCACAAAAGTAATCAGGAAAACGATGAGCAAGACATAAATCGAGACCATGTGAATTCAATTCCTATGTTGAAGTTCGGCACCCCAGTGCCGGGCCGGATTAAGCGGTCTGATCTTCAGGGCCGGCCGCAAAAGCGAACCTGGCTTTGGGAAGTGAGAGGGGCCATTTTCTGAATCTGCCCGCGGCAGCCCTGACAGGGTGCCCGCATCGGCGAAAGGTGCAGCCGCTGCGGGCTGTGCGAGCAGTGCAGGACGTTGACCAGCGCATATGTGGCACAGCACAACCGCCCCCCGGCGTGTTACGTGACATTGTGAGACCTTCTGGAGACCTTCGGAAAACCTTGAACGTGCTCCTCCAGTAAAGGTGAGTGGCCTGTCAGGGCGCCCGAGTAGGCAATACCCGAACCTCAGTGAACTCAATTAATGGCGGTCACAGGTAGTACTCATATTTCTTGTTTTGACTACCCGGGCCAGGCTTTCGCGATGCGAGCGGGGGGCGTGCTGCCGTGCCCGGAACGGTTAACTGAAAAGGGCTGGGCTGCAATCATTAAACAACCGTGATTCCCTATCAGCATTCGGCAACAAATGCGGCGCCTCTTCGGCCTTTTTTCTTTGGCATCGCGCACCCGCAACTGTTGCGGGCTTCCGATCAGGCAGGGCGCAACCGGCCCAGGGCCGAACGACTGTCTGCCGGCCCCTCGCTGGCGGGCCCCTGGGTGGTCAGTTCGATGGCCCGCTCGACGACGGCGGGCAGGCCGCCGGCCCGGAACGGGCCGCGCTGCAGCTGGGAACCGGTGCCCTCGGCCAGAATCCGCTCGACGCCCTCGCGGGCCAGCTCCAGCTCGCCTTGTTCCTCAAGCACCGGGGCCACGAAGTCCACGAGCGCCCTGACCACGTCCGCGGCCGGGGCCGGGGTGAAGGTTCCGAAGTCCAGGAGTTCCCCGCGCAGTCCGCAATTGCTGGCCTGCCAGGCGGCCATCCGCAGCAGCAGTGTGGGCACCGGGGCGGGATCGACGCCGTCGTTCCATTCCCGCGCGGCCGACTCCACGAGGGCGCGCACCAGCACGGCAATCAGGGCAGCATCCTCGGCCCGCAGGCAGACATCCGCGACACGGATCTCCACGGTGGGATGCTGCCGGCACAGCCGCGCGTCGAAATACACCATCCCCTCATCCATCAGGACGCCGCTTTCGACCAGCCGGGTGACCACGCGGCGGTAGACGGGGAGGCTGCCGAAGATCATTGTGGGACCCGAGCCCGGCCAGCGGTTCCAGGCCTGCGTGCGGTAGCTTTCGAAACCGGTCTCGGCCCCGTTCCAGTAGGGGGAATTCGCGCTGAGTGCTATCAGCACGGCCAGCTTGTCGCGGATCCGGTCCATCACCGCCACGCCCTCCTCCGGGGACTCCACGAAGGTGTGGACGTGGAGGCCGCAGGTCAGCTGGTTCCGGACCGTGAGCCCGAAGCGCTGCTGCATGGTCATATAGCGCGGATTCGGCGTCAGGTGGGTGGCGGAACCTTGGGGCGACGTGGCCAGGGCCGCGACGCGCCCGCCGTGCGCCCGGGCGGCCTGGTCCGCGAGGGACCGGCCACGCCTGAGCTGCCGGAGCAGTTCCGTGTATTCCAGGCACGGATGCGTCTGGGTCTCGATCTGTTCGAGCTTGAGCTCGTAGCTGAAGTCGGCGCCTTCGTGGACCGGTTTCTGTGCCGGGAGAACCCGGGCGGCTTCCTGTTGCGGCGGCACCAGGCTCGGCAGCATGAGGTCAGCCAGGGCAAGCAGCATCCCCGATTCGGGGTCCACTATCAGCAGTTCTTCCTCCACGCCGAAGGTGCGCATGAATCTATTGTGCGTCAGGATCCGCCGAAACGCCCCACGCCAACGCGGGGTCACTTCGCGCCCGTGTCATCTCTTCGGATGGGCGCGGAGTGACCCCGTGTTGCTTGGATTCAGTCTTGGAAATACTCGATCTTCGCGCCGATGGTGTTCAGCCGCTCGGCGAGGTCCTCATAGCCGCGTTCGATGACATAGATGTTCCGCAGCTCCGAGACGCCACGGGCCGCCAGCATGGCCAGCAGCAGGCAGGCCGCGGGGCGGAGGGCAGGCGGGCAGCCCACCTCGGCCGCACGCCACTTGCTGGGCCCGTTGACGTAAATGCGGTGCGGATCGAGCAGTTGGACCTGGGCGCCGAGCTTGTTGAGCTCGGTCAGGTAGATGGCCCGGTTTTCGTAGACCCAGTCATGGATCATGGTCTGGCCGTGGGCGTTGGCGGCGATCACCGCGAAGAAGGGCAGGTTGTCGATGTTCAGCCCGGGGAAGGGCATGGGGTGGATCTTGTCCTCCGGCGCCCGCAGCTCCGACGGCTTGGTGGTGACGTCCACGAGGCGGGTGCGGCCGTTGCGGGCAAAGTACTCCCCGGAAACCTCGAGCCGCTGGCCCATCTGCTCGAGCGTGGCGAGTTCGATCTCCATGAACTCGATCGGGACGCGGCGGATGGTGACTTCCGAGTTCGTCACGATGCCGGCGGTGATGAGGCTCATCGCCTCGATGGGGTCCTCGGACGGGAAGTATTCGACGTCGGCGTCGATCGACGGGCGGCCGGTGATCTTCAGCGTGGTGGTGCCAACCCCGGCGATGTCCACGCCGAGCATCTGCAGGTAGAAGCACAGGTCCTGCACCATGTAGTTCGGGCTGGCGTTGCGGATGATGGTGGTGCCACGGCGGTGGGCTGCGGCCATGATGGCGTTCTCGGTGACGGTGTCACCGCGTTCGCTGAGCACGAAGGAGCGGTCGTGACCGTCCGACGGCGGCGCCTGCACCGCGTAGAACCCGGACTTCGCCTCCACGCTGAGGCCGAACTGGCGCAGTGCCTGCATGTGCGGCTGCACGGTGCGGGTGCCGAGGTCGCAGCCGCCGGCGTAGGGCAGCCGGTAGGTGTCGGCCTCGTCCAGCAGCGGGCCCAGGAGCATGATGACGCTGCGGGTCCGGCGGGCCGCCTCCACATCCATGGACGCCAGGTCCAGGACGGCGGGGCGGCGGATCTGGAGGTCGTTCGCGTTGAGCCAGGTGCACTCGACGCCGATGCTGGTCAGCACCTCCACGATCCGGTTGACTTCCTCGATCCGGGCAAGCCGGCGCAGCGTGGTGGTGCCGCGGTTGATGAGGCTGGCGCACAACAGCGCGACGCCGGCATTCTTGCTGCTGTTGACGTCCACCGCGCCGGCGAGGGTGCGGCCGCCCTCGACGCGCAGGTGCGTCATCTGGGGCCGGCCCACCTTGACGATGCTGTGCCCGACGATCGCCTCCAGGCGCTGGATCATCTTCAGGCTCAGGTTCTGCTTGCCCTGTTCCATCCGGGCGATGGCGCTCTGGCTGGTGCCCAGCTCGGCGGCGAGTTGCCCTTGGGTCCAGCCCTTGGCGCCGCGCGCCTCGCGGAGCAGGATGCCTACGTGTTCAGCAGTCGGTTGAGTCATGCTCCCGAAAATATCACGCATGATTTATAAACCACGGCAATTCCGGCCGGAATGGCGCCAATCTCACACGAATACCCACGCCATGCGATAAGCGGCAGGCCGCCGGACTTCCAGGGCCGCCCCGTGGGAGTTCCCGGGCTGCCCGGCCGGCGGCGCCGGTTTACTGGCGGGTGAGGAACACGAGGTTCCAGGTGCCCGCGCCGAGGGCCGCGGCGACGGCGGCAGCCGCGATGCCGAGCCCGCCCAGCAGCACCCAGGCGTCGAGTCCGCTGAACGTGGAGGGCCGGGCCCAGGTCCGGGCGGCACCGCCGAACCCGCGGGCCTCCATGGTCACCGCGAGCCGCGAGGCGCTTCGGATCGCCTGCACCAGCAGGCCGAAACTCTGGCCCAGCGTGGCCTTGACCCGCTGATAGGGGTTGCCGCTCGAGCCCACGCCGCGGGCCCGCCGGGCCATGCCGATGGTCCGCCATTGCTCGGCCATGATTCCGACGAGCCGCATGGCGGCCAGGGTGCCCAGGACGAAGCGGTGCGGCAGTTTTGCGTTCTGGGCCAGGGCGTCGGCCAGGTCCGTGGGGTCGGTGCAGCTCATCAGCAGCACCGCAGGCAATGCGATCGCGAGCCCGCGGAGCATGAAGCCGATCCCCAGCTGGAGCGAACCGGCGCTGATGGACCAGATTCCGGCATCGAGCAGGACCGGTCCGGAATCGGGCGCCAGGATGGCCGTGCTCCAGCCGCCCAGCGCCGCCGCGAGGATCAGCGGCCAGCCGCGCTGCCACAGCACGGCCGCAGTCAGGCCCGCCAGCGGCAGGAGGAGCACTTCGCAGGCGAGCGCCACCGACGCCGACACCCAGTCGATGGACAGCGCCAGGACCAGGGTGACCAGGGTGACCGCCGTGAACTTGGCGAGCGGGTTGGCTCGGGTCAGCAGCGCATGGTTGCCGCGCAGGCTCAGGGCGTCCCTCATGGCGAGGCACCTTCCGGCAGCTGAAGATCCGGGCCGGGAGCGTCCGCGGCGGCGGTTTCCCGTGGCCGGAGTTGGAGTTCGGTGCCACCGAGGACGGCGCTGAATTCGGCGTCGTGCGTCACGGACACGACGGCGGTGCCGGCGTCGAGGAGTTCGGAGAGGAACGAGGCGAGTTCGGCCCAGGTATTGGCATCCTGGCCGAAGGTGGGCTCGTCCAGAACCAGCACCTGGGGGTGCGCCGCCAGCACAGTGGCTACCGAAAGGCGCCGCTTCTCGCCGCCGGAGAGCGTGTAGGGGTTGGCGTCCACAAGCTCCGTCAGCCGCAGCCGCTCCAGCAGTTCGTCCACGCGGTCTTCGCCGTAGCCGAGGTGGCGCGGGCCGAACATGAGCTCGTCGAGGACCTTGCCGGTGACGAACTGGTGCTCGGGTTCCTGGAAGACGGTTCCGATCCTGGCGATCAGCTGCTGGGCCTTCCACCGGTAGGGATCGGGTCCGGCGCCCCTGCCTAACCGATCAGCGGAGCGACCAGTGGCGGGACTGCTCAGCGCCTCCGTGGCCGAGACCGTTCCCGCGACGGGCCGCAGGAGACCGGCCAGTGTCAGCGCCAGGGTGGACTTCCCCGTGCCGTTCTGTCCGGTGATGGTCAGCGCCTCGCCGGCGCGGACCCGGACCGAGACCCCGGACTGGACCGGACGCGGCGCGATGGTGCGGAAGCCGTCGCGCATCCCGGCCCGCCGCGGCCGCTCGCGGGACACGGCGAGCGCGTCGGCCGTGAGCAAAATCTGTCCCTCGCCCCGCGCCGGTGTCCGCATCCGCGTCGCGGGGACGTAGCCCGGCACCCAGACGCCCGCACCGATGAGCATGTCCCGCGCCTCGGCCAGGACCCGGTCCGGCGGTCCGTCGATCAAGACCGCCGAGTCCGTGGCGGACCCTGGCTGCAGCACCACGATCCTGTCCACCAGGTCTTTCCAAACTCCCACCCGGTGCTCCACGACCACCAGCGTGGCGCCCGTCTTGTCCAGGCAGCGTTCCACGGCGTCGCGGACCTCCAGGACGCCCGCGGGGTCGAGGTTGGCGGTCGGCTCGTCGAGCAGCAGCAGCCCTGGCCGCATGGCGAGGATCCCGGCGAGCGCCAGCCGTTGCTTTTGTCCGCCGGAGAGGGCCGCCGTCGGGTGGTCCAGCGGCAGCTGTCCCAGCCCGACGTCGTCGAGGGCCTCGCGCACGCGCGGCCAGATCTCCGCCGCCGGGACTGCGAGGTTCTCCGCCCCGAAGGCGACGTCGTCGCCGAGGCGGGAGAGCACCACCTGCGTTTCCGGGTCCTGCTGCACCAGCCCGGCGCGGCCGCGCTGCGCCCGGGGCGCGGCACCGTCGATCAGCAGGCTGCCGGTCTCGTCTGCATCTTCGGCGTTGCCGGCGTCGCCGGGGTCGCCGGGGTCGCCGGCCCCGCCGTCGCCCAGCACGCCGGCCAGGGCGTGGAGCAGCGTCGACTTGCCGGCGCCGGAGGGCCCCAGCAGGAGCACGCGCTCCCCCGGCCGGATGTCCAGGTCAAGGCCGCTGACCGCGGGCCGGGTCCGTCCGGCGTGCCGCCAGCCCCAGCCGCGGGCCGTGACGGCGGCCGGACGGACGCCCGGTGAAGATCTCATCGTTCTCTGCAGGATTCAGCGACGGGGCTCAGGAGAAGACGGGCTCCGTGGCGGCCTTGCGCGAGGCAAAGGAGCCCAGCACTCCGGTCTTCGCCAGGCCGCGGGTGGCGAGCCAGGCCAGTCCGCCGGCAATCACTGCGCCGGAGATCGTGGTGAAGACGATGTAGGCGAGCTTGTCGCCGGCTTCGTAGGCGATGTTCCAGCCCCACGGCAGGAAGGAATCGTTCAGGCCGCAGAAGAGGCCCGCGCCAACGCCGGCCAGCAAGGACACGGGCAGGTTGAACTTCTTGTAGAGGAACGCCGCGAAGACAAGTTCGGCGCCGAGGCCCTGCAGGATGCCGGAGATCAGCACCGTGGTGCCGTACTGCGAACCCATGATCAGCTCGCCGGTGGCAGCGACGGTTTCGCAGAAGAGCGCGGCGCCCGGCTTGCGGATGATGAGCATGCCCAGCACCGCCGGGATCATCCAGCCCCCGGCGTAGAGTCCGCTCAACGGCGGGTAGACCGCGTTGACCGGAGTCGAGATCAGGTTCGCGCCCTGGGACCAGGCCCAGAAGATGACGCCGCCGGCAACGGCGATCAACGCGGCCACCACAATGTCCACCACGCGCCAGCTGTAATTGCGCCGGGCGGCTGAACGGCTGGCCGAACCATGCTGTGCTGAAATATCTGTCATGTCGTCCTCCTGAGGAACAGGAGGGGAGGGTGCTCCGGCCGGTCTCGGCTTCCGCCGCCCTCCGCGCACCCTGAGAACTCGACTCCCTTGCGCCGGTACTAACCGGATCAGGTTCGAGGGTCTGCGGCTGTCCGCACTCTCAGCGCCCACCAAAGGTTTCCCCGGATTGTTCCGGCGATGCCCGACGGCGGCGCTCCCCTGTCGTGATTATTTTCGCCCTTGTGGGCTGGCTTAGTTTACACCCGGACGGCCGGGTTTTCAGTGCTGTGCCGTCACAATCGTGGACCGGACGGCGGCGGTCCCGGCGGCCGGGAAAACCCTCTTGGTAGAGTCGTCGTGCCGGACCCCCGGACCCGCCAGCGGGCGGCCTCGTCACCCACCGGAAAGCTGGAATATTTTGTCGCACACACCGGTCACCCAAGATCCCTCCGGGGAATACGATCCCGACTCGAGTGAGCCGCAGCCTCAGGGTTCCCTGGCGGCGCTCATCGGCCGCGTGCTGGCCGAGATGGAGGCGCTCCAGTTCGCGTCGTTCAGCAAGGATGACGCCCTGGACCTCGGGCTCCTCCTTGTCGAGCTGGGCAGGCAACGCTCGCTGCCCATCGCCGTCGACATCACCAAAGGCGAGCAGGTGCTCTTCCACGCCGCGCTGGACGGCGCCACACCGGACAATGAGCGCTGGATCAACGCCAAGAAGCGCACAGCCATGCGCTATGAGGTCCCGTCCCTGCTGGTGGGCCTCCGGGCCCGCGCTGCCGGCGGAAGGATCGAGGACAACGCCTGGTGGGATCAGTCGGAGTTCGCCGCCCACGGCGGGGCGTTCCCCATTTACGTGCGCGGCACGGGCGCCGTCGCCGTCGTCACCGTCTCCGGCCTGCCCCAGAAGGCGGATCACGAACTCGTGGTCGAGGCCCTGCGGATGGTCCTCACCCCGGAACGCTAGGCTAGGGGAAAACCGTTCCCGTCCCAAGGAGACCGAAGAATGAACATCCTCATCAAGCTGCTCGGCACCGGCGTCAGCCTCCTGGCAGGCTTTGCCGGCACCAAGCTGGTGGACACCATGTGGGAAAAGTCCACGGGCAACAAGCCCCCCAAGGGCCAGGAGGACGACGTTCCCACCACCCTGCGCTCGGCCCTGACGTTCGCCCTGATCTCCGCATCGGTCAGCGCCATCATCCAGGTGCTCGCCAACCGCGGCACCCAGCGCGCGATCACCCGCTTCGCCAAGACCCAGGACATCGTCTGACCGGAGCCGATTAGCCGCGGCGCATGCCGCGGCAGTCGAAGGCCGCGGCCGCGCCCGCCGATGTGCCGGCCGGGCCGGCCGGGCCGAGCACGGGGCTCAGCGGTCGTCGTCTTCCGTTCCCTGCGTGGCCGCCTGCCGGGCGGCCTTTTGGACTACCGCCTCGAGCTCGTCGGAGCTCAATAGCTCCGGGTGCAGGTGCTTGGTCCGGTAGCCGGCCCGGCCCACCATGTGGGCGGACACGGGGACGGTGAGCAGCTGGAAGAGCCAGGCCACCAGCAGGACGGGCCAGACCGACCAGGTGCGCATCTGCAGGCCGAGGGCCGCCAGCAGCAGGAACAGGCCGAGGACCTGCGGTTTAGTGGCCGCGTGCATCCTGCTCATGAGGTCCGGGAAGCGCAGCAGCCCGATGGCGGCCGCGAGGGACATCAGGGCTCCGGTCACCATGAACACGGCGGAGACGGCGTCGATCACTGTGTCAGGATTCACGGACGCCCTCCCGCCTGTCGGCCACGAACCGGGCCACGGTGACCGAGCCGACGAAGCCGATCAGGGAAATCGCCACGAGCAGCATCATGTTGTTCAGGTGCCGGTTGGCGGCCATGTCGATGCACAGGGCCGCGCCGAAGATGGCCAGCAGCACGTCGGCGGCCAGAACCCGGTCCAGCAGCGAGGGCCCCCGCGCGATCCGCACGATCGCCCCCGCGGCGGCCAGGGACAGTACGACGGCGGTCACCGTCAGGACGGTCTGCATCATGCGGAGGTCTCCTGTGTCAGGGCGGAAAGTTCGGCTTCGGTCCCCATGATCCGGATCAGCCCGGCCTCGGTGTCCCGGACCTCTTTGCGCAGCTTGGCCGCGTCCTCGGCATTGCGGACGTTGATGCCGTGGATGTAAAGCGTGGACGTCGACCTGTCCACCTCCACCACCAGGGACCCGGGAATCAGCGAGATCACGTGCCCGGTGGCCGTGACCAGGAGGTCCGAATGGCTTCGGAGCGGCACGGCCACGACCGCGCTGACCACGTTGGGGCCGCGAACCACGGCCAGGTACAGGACCTGGAAGCTGGCCGCGACGACTTTCCCGAGGAAGATGAGGGCGAACGGCACGGCGCGGAGCACGTTGAAGCGGCCGCCGAGTTCCACCGGGGGCAGATAGAAAATGCGCGCCACGAGCACCGCGATGAGGGCGCCGAAGAGGAGATTGCCCGGGCTGAAGTTCTGCCAGAGTGCGCCCCAGACAAAGACGAGCCATACCAGCAGGGGCAGTTCCTGGCGCAGCGAGATCCTCTTCCGGTTCATTTCCCGCCGCCCTCCCGGACCTGCACCGGATGGAACGCTGGGGGCACCGGCGGTACGGGCACGTCCTGGCCGAGCACGGCATGGATGTAGGGGGTCCGGTCCAGCATCTCCTCGGCGGACTGGTCGGCCACCCTGAACAGCGGCCCGGCAAAGACCGTCAGGGCCACGCCAAAGACCACCAGGCCCAGGGTGGAGCCCACCATGGTGCGGGGCAGCAGCGTCACATTTGTCTTGCCGGCCCGGTCACCCGTGGCGGAGTCGGCGGGCGCTGCCAGGAGCACCGGATCGGGGTGTTCGGCGTCCCCGGGCTTGCGCCAGAACGCCCGGTTCCAGACCCTCGCGATCGCCAGCAGGGTCAGCAGGCTCGTCAGCACGCCGCCGATCACCAGGGCGTAGGCCAGCGGCGTCCCCAGTTCCACGCCTGCCTGAAGCAGCCCCAGCTTGCCCAGGAAACCCGAGAACGGCGGGATTCCGGCGAGGTTCATGGCGGGAATGAAGAACAGGACCCCCAAGACCGGGGAGAGCTTGGCCAGTCCCGCCACGCGGTCCATGGACGAGCTGCCCCCACGGCGTTCAATCAGGCCGGTCACCAGGAACAGGCTGGTCTGGACAGTGATGTGGTGGGCCACGTAGAACACCGCGGCGCCCAGCCCGGCCACCGTGGACATGGCCAGGCCGAACACCATGTAGCCGATATGGCTGACCAGGGTGAAGGACAGGAGCCTCTTGATGTCACTTTGGGCCAGGGCGCCGAGGATGCCCACCACCATGGTCAGCAGCGCCGCGACCATGAGCGGGGCGTTGAGCGCATCCCCCGGGAAAAGCAGCGTTTCCGTGCGGACCATCGCATAGACGCCAACCTTGGTCAGCAGCCCGGCAAACACTGCGGTGACCGGTGCCGGGGCGGTGGGGTAGGAGTCAGGGAGCCAGAAGGACAGCGGGAAGACGGCGGCCTTGATGCCGAAGGCCACCAGCAGCATGACGTGCAGCAGCGTCCGGGTGCCCTGGTCGAGGTCGCCGAGTTTGATGGCGAGGTCCGCCATGTTGATGGTTCCGGTGGCGCCGTAGATCATGGCGATCGAGATCAGGAACAGCACCGAGGACACGACGGAGACCACCACGTAGGTCACGCCGGCCCGGATGCGTGGGCCCGTCCCGCCGAGGGTGATGAGCACGTAGCTGGCCGTCAGCAGGATCTCGAAGCCGACGTAGAGGTTGAAGAGGTCTCCGGTGAGGAAGGCGTTGGACACCCCGGCCACGAGGATCAGGTAGGTCGGGTGGAAGATCGAGACCGGTGCGTCGCGGTCGCCGTCGGCCATGCCCTGTCCCGTTGCGTAGATCAGCACCGCAAGGCTCACGGCCGAGGACACGACAAGCATGAGGGAGGAGAACTGGTCCACCACCAGCACGACGCCCCAGGGCGGCAGCCAGCCACCGATGTTCACCGCGGCCGTCCCGCCATCCCAGACGGAGGCCAGCAGCCAGCATTCCAGGAGCAGTGTCAGCGTCAGCACGGCGATGCTGACCGCGCGCTGCACCCGGGGGTGATGGATGAGAAGGAAGGTCAGGGCGGCGCCCAGGATGGGGAGTACGACGGCGAGCGGGGCAAGGCTGGTGACGTTCACTTTCCGCCTCCTTCCGGGCTGGGGTCAACGTTGAGGGAGCCGGGCTGTTCTTCGGACGCGGCCTTGTCGGCCCGCACGGGGCGGTCACCGGACATGACCGTGGCCAGCGGGAACTCCGAAGTCTCGACCGGGATCACGGAGTCGTCCTCGGCATCGAAGCTTGGCGTTTCCGCGACGCGGCGGTCCTCGGCGTCGTCCTGGATTTCATCCTGGCGGGCCAGGACCCAGGTGCGGTAGATGATGCCCAGCATGAACGCCGTGACGGCGAAGGAGATCACGATCGACGTCAGGATCAGCGCCTGCGGCAGGGGGTCGTTGTAGTCTCCCGCCGGGGTGGCCTTGTCGAAGAGCGGCGCCAGGCCGGCGTAGCCGCCGGTGGCGAGGATCAGCAGGTTCGTGGCGTTGGCCAGCAGCATGAGGCCCAGCAGGACCCGGGTGAGGCTGCGTTCGAGGAGCAGGTAGATGCCGCAGGCGTAGAGGGCGCCCATGACCGTCAGCAGGGTCAGGTTGACGCTCATGTTCTCCCCTTGGCAGTGGTTTCCGCGTCGGCGGACTCGTCGGCGGACCCGGCGGGGACTCCGCCCGGGAATCCTCCGTTGTCCTGGTCTTCGGCGGGCCCCTCTTCGGACGTCTCGGGTTGTTCTTCGAAGTGCTCGTCGATCTCCGCGCCGAGGCTGCGCAGCACGTCCAGGGCCAGTCCGACGACCACGACGTAGACACCGATGTCGAAGATGGTCGAGGTGACGAACTTGATGTCGCCGAAGACGGGCAGCCACAGTTCCACGATGGCGCTCTGGAACACTTCGCCGCCCAGCAGCAGCGGGGTCATTCCGGCGGCAGCCGCCGTGGCCAGTCCGATCCCCAGCAGGGTGCCGGCGCCGGCGGGTGTCGCTTCGCGGAGTTCGAAGCGGCCGCCGGCCAGGTAACGGATGGTCAGGGCGAGGCCGGCGGTGAGGCCGCCGGCGAAGCCGCCGCCGGGCAGGTTGTGGCCGGCGAGGAGCAGATAGATCGAGAACACGATCATCGAGTGGAAGATGAGGCGGGTGACCACCTCGAAAATGATCGAGCGGCGTTCGGGGGCTAACGTCCGGCCGGCCACGAGCCAGGCGTCGCGTGTGGCGGCGGCGAACCGCCGGTTCATTGCCAGGGCGGCGTCTTCCCGGGTGCTGCCCCTGGCCCCGGTCCGCCGGCCCACGGTCCCTTCCGCGACGCTCGCGGAGGTCCGGATGCGGTCGCCGCGGCCGCGGACGAAGATGAGGCTGGCCACGCCGGTGGCGGCCAGGGCCAGGACGGAGATCTCGCCAAAGGTGTCCCAGGCCCGGATGTCCACCAGGGTCACGTTGACGACGTTGAGGCCGCCACCGCCCTCGTAGGCCAGTTGCGGGAACTGCAGGGAGACCGGCG
Organism: Arthrobacter sp. 49Tsu3.1M3; assembly: GCF_900168135.1. Taxonomy (NCBI): domain Bacteria; kingdom Bacillati; phylum Actinomycetota; class Actinomycetes; order Micrococcales; family Micrococcaceae; genus Arthrobacter; species Arthrobacter sp. 49Tsu3.1M3. Next base: position 53,870 of record NZ_FUZD01000003.1, on the reverse strand, counting down.
GCGCCACCCGGGCGCCGAGGGCGTGGATGGCCACGAAAATCATGGTGACGCCGAATGCCAGGCCGATCACCACGCGGATGACCCGGTACTTGCCGCCGGTGCGGTCCCGCAGCCCGGGCGGAAGGCTCCGCATGGCCAGCACGAACGCCACCAGGATCATGGTTTCGACCAGCATCTGGGTCAGGGCGAGGTCCGGGGCTCCCTGCAGGGCGAACATCATGGCAATCCCGTAGCCGGTGACGGACACCATCAGTACGGCCAGGAACCGTTTGTTGGCGCGCACCGCGGCCAGCGCCCCGATCACGATTCCGGCGCCCGCCACCAACTGCAGCGGCGAGCCGGGATCGATGACATAGAGGCCGGGCGGCAGCGGTTTGTTAGCCAGCAGCAGCGCCGTCAGCGGCAGGACGAAGGCCACTGTCAGGATGACGGACAGGTAGAAGAAGAGCGAACCTCGCTGGGTCCGGCCGGTGATCCATACCGCGGTGTCGTCCAGGGCGCCGATCGTTTGCTGGTAGGCGCGGTCGCTGTCGATCCAGCCCGGCACCAGCGCCTGCAGCCGGGCCACGGTATTGCGGCCGTAGAACATGACCAGGCCCAGGACGAACGTCACCGCCGTCAGGCCCAGGGCCGGGGTGATGCCGTGCCACAGCGCCAGGTGCCCGGGCGGGGCCTCGGAGCCGTGCACAAAAAGTTCCGCGTAGGGCTGGATCCAGGCGTCAACGGGGGCCGGCCACAGACCGTAAAGGATGGTGAGGAGGCTCAGGATCGCCGGTGCGGCGAGGAAGGCCGGTTTGACCGGCTTGAAGGCCGTGGGCTCAACGCCGGGCTTGAGGGCGAAGGCTCCCCACATGAACCGGGCGCTGTAGGCGAAGGTCAGGATGGAGCCCAGGACCACACCGGCCAGGAGCCAGGGCCCGGTCCCGGTCTCCGACTTGTACTGGAGGAAGGCCTCGAACACCGATTCCTTGGCGACGAAGCCGGCCAGCGGGGGCACGCCCGCCATCGAGGCCGCGCCGATCGCCGCCACGACCGCCAGTGCCCTGGCCGATCCGTAGACGCCGGAGAGCTCGCGGATGTCCCGGGTCCCGGACTGGTGGTCGATGATGCCCACCACTAGGAAGAGCGTGGCCTTGAACAGCCCGTGCGCCAGGAGCAGGGCTATTCCGGCGAGTGCCGCGTCGGGGGTGCCGAGGCCCACCACCATGGTCATGAAGCCCAGCTGGCTCACGGTGCCATAGGCGAGGATGAGCTTGATGTCTGTCTGCCGGAGGGCCCGGTAGCCGCCCACCAGCATGGTGGCCAGGCCCAGGCCGAGCACAATCGGCAGCCACGACGCGGTGTCCGCGAATCCGGGGGCCAGCCGGGCCACCAGGTAGATCCCGGCCTTCACCATGGCCGCGGCGTGCAGATAGGCGCTCACGGGGGTGGGGGCAGCCATTGCGCCGGGGAGCCAGAAGTGGAACGGCACCAGGGCGGATTTGGTGATCGCACCGACCAGGATGAGGACGACGGCGGCGTTCACGACCCCGCCTGCGGGGCCGGCGACCAGGGTGGGGGCCAGGTCCATGATGGCCTGGATCCGGTAGGTTCCGGCCGTCGAACCGAGCATGATGAGCCCCACGAGCATGGCCAGGCCGCCGGCGGTGGTCACCACGAGTGCCTGCAACGCCGAGCGCCGCGCGGACAGCCGGGTGCGGGCGTAGCCGATCAGCAGGTAGGACAGCACCGTGGTCAGTTCCCAGAAGATGAACAGCAGCAGAAGGTCATCAGCGGTAACGAGGCCGAACATCGCCCCGGCGAAGGCCAGGAGCTGGGCGCCGAAACCGCCGAGGTAGTCGTCCTTGTCCTTGAAGTAGCGGGCGCAGTAGAGAAGCACCAGCGCACCCACCCCCAGCACCAGCAGGGACATGACCCAGGCCAGGGCGTCCATCCGGAAGGCGAGGTCGAGCTGCAGCCCGGGAATCCAGGGGATGACTTCGGTAATCGCCCCGTCAGAACCTGAATAGACTGCGTCGTGCTGCAGCAGCAGCCAGATAAAGGAGGCCGCGGGGACCGCGGCCAGGGCGAAGAACGAATTCCTGCCAAACTTTCGGAACAGCAGCGGGGCCACAGCAGCCACCGCAAAGTGCACGGCAAGGACTGTGATCACTGGTATCTCCGCAACGTCAGAAAGTCGATTGTCAGCAAGTTGGAGCAGGCGGGTCATTTGTTAGGTTCGGTGCCGTCAGTTTACCAAGCGTGTACAAATTCTTTTGGCCGGGACACCGGCCGCTGAACAATTCAACGCAAATGTGAAGCCGGGGCTAAACCCTGCCTCGCAAAACCCCCTGCCGCTCCCCCTCGGAGGACGCCCGGGGCGGCTACGATTCTGGCTATGAACACTGCCGCCGCCCCAGAGGCCATGCGCCCCTCGGAACTGGAATCGGGAAGTCCCGTCCCGCACCGGGGCCGGATCCTCGCGTGGGCCTCGTGGGACTGGGGTTCGTCAGCCTTCAACGCCGTCATGACAACGTTCGTTTTCACCGTTTACCTGACCTCCAAGGCCTTCGGCGGGGAAGACAAGGCCTCGGCCGTCCTGGGCGCCGCGCTGGCCGTCGCCGGTGTGGCCGTGGCCCTCCTGGCCCCGGTCACCGGGCAGCGCTCGGACACGGGCGGCCGGCGGAAGCTGTGGCTGGGGGTCAACACGGCCGCCGTCGTCGTCCTGACCGGGCTGTGTTTCTTTGTCTTCCCGCGGCCGGACTACCTGGTCCTGGGCGTCACGCTCATAGCGCTGGGCAACGTCTTCTTCGAGTTTGCCGGGGTCAACTACAACGCCATGCTCACCCAGATCTCCACCCCGCGGAACATCGGCAAAGTGAGCGGCTTCGGCTGGGGCATGGGGTATCTCGGCGGCATCGTGGCGCTGCTGGTTGTGCTCCAGCTTTTTGTCCAGCCCAGCGTTAACTGGTTTGGCGCCTCCACCGCGGACAGCCTGAACATCCGGCTGGTGGCGGTGTTTTCGGCCCTGTGGTTCCTCGTTTTTGCCCTGCCCGTGCTGTTCACGGTCCCGGAGCTGCCGCGCTCGGACCGGGGCGCCAGCCTGGGGTTCCTCGCCTCCTACGGCCTGCTCGTCCGGCGCATCAAGGCGATCTACCGGACCAGCCCGCACACTATCTACTTCCTCCTCGCAAGCGCCATCTTCCGGGACGGGCTGGCAGCTGTCTTCACCTTCGGCGGGGTGATCGCGGCCGGCACCTTTGGCTTCGAGCTCAAGGACGTCATCTTCTTCGCGATCTTCGGAAATGTCGTGGCGGCCGCCGGCGCCATCCTCGGCGGCTTCCTGGATGACAGGATCGGGCCGAAGACCGTGATAATCGCGTCCCTCGCCGGCCTGCTCGTCGCGGGTACCGCGATCCTGGTCCTCGGCAACGGCAATTACGGGGTCTTTGGCATGGCCTGGGCCGGGACCACCACGTTCTGGGTCTTCGGCCTGCTGTTGTGCCTCTTCGTGGGGCCGGCCCAGTCCTCCTCCCGCGCCTACCTCGCCAGGCTTGCCCCGCACGGCGAATCCGGAGAGCTCTTCGGCCTCTACGCCACGACGGGCCGGGCCGTAAGCTTCCTCGCCCCCGCGCTCTTCACGCTGTGCATCACCGTCGCCGCACCCTTCGTAGCGGAGGGCGAGGCCCAGCGCTGGGGCATCCTCGGCATCATGGTGGTGCTGCTCGTGGGCCTGCTCGTGCTCCTGCCGGTCAAGGCCCCCGACCAGACCGAAATCGCGGTGGTCCCCGAGGCCTGAGGCGGCCGAATCACCGGTTCGCGCACTAGGCTGAGGGTATGAACGTGGATGAGACGGACCTCCCCGGCCTCGGCCGGCGCAAGGACTTCATGACTGCCTCCGGACGCCGGATCGGCGTTGTCGAATACCGCGAGGGCCAGACGGAACTCATCGTCTCGACCTGGGACGATCCTGACACCTGCCAGGCTTCTGTCCCGCTGACAGCGGATGAGGCCGCCGCCCTCGGCAACCTCCTAGGCGGCCAGCGCATCGCCATGCAGCTCTCGGAAGCCCACCGGGAAATCCCGGGTATTGTCACGCGCCAGTTTTCGATCAGCGCTGAGTCACCCTTCCAGAACCAGCCGATGGGGAAGGCGTGCATCCGGACCCGCAGCGGGGTCTCGATCGTGGCCATCATGCGCGAAGGCGAGGTCCTGCCCTCCCCTGGACCCGACGTCGTCCTCCACCCCGGTGACCTCCTCGTTGCGGTGGGCACGCAAGAAGGCCTGGACACAGCGGCCGGCATCCTGCGCAACGGATAAGCCGCATGGATCCGCTTGCGCTGACCCTGATCGAGCTGGGGGCCGTGGTCTTCTGCCTCGGCCTGCTGGCCAGACTGGCCGGGCGGATCGGCATGTCCCCCATCCCGCTCTATCTGGTGGGCGGGCTGTTTTTCGGGGCCGGGGGCTTGGTCAAGCTCGAAGGCATGCACGAGTTCGCGCACCTTTCCGGCGAGATCGGCGTAATTCTTCTGCTGCTTATGCTTGGGCTGGAATATACGGCGTCCGAGCTCGTCACCGGCCTGCGGCGGTCCTGGCAGGCCGGCGTCCTGGACCTGCTGCTCAATTTCCTGCCCGGTGCCGGGCTCGCGGTGATGCTCGGATGGGGCGTCGTGGGGGCCATGGTCATGGGCGGCGTCACCTACATTTCGTCCTCCGGGATCGCCGCCAAGGTCATCACGGATCTTGGCCGGATCGGCAACCGGGAAACTCCGGTGGTGCTGTCCATCCTGGTGTTCGAGGACCTCGCCATGGCCGTATACCTGCCGGTCCTGACCGCCACGCTGGCCGGCGTCAGCATCCTGCTGGGGCTGCAGACGGTGGGGATCTCCCTGGCCGTCGTCAGCCTGGTCCTGGTGGTGGCCCTGCGGCACGGACACCACGTGTCCAAGGCCGTGCACAGCGAAAACTCCGAGGTTTTCCTGCTCAACCTGCTGGGCGCGGCACTTCTGGTCGCGGGGCTCGCGGCCGCCATGCAGGTTTCTGCGGCAGTGGGCGCCTTCATGCTGGGCATCGCGATTTCCGGCGCCACGGCCCACAGCGCCACCCGCGTCCTGGAACCGCTCCGTGACCTCTTCGCGGCCATCTTCTTTGTGGTTTTTGGCCTCAACACCGACCCCCGGTCCATCCCCCCGGTCCTGGGCTGGGCCCTGCTGCTGGCCCTGGTGACGGCAGCCACCAAGATGGTCACCGGCTACTGGGCGGCCAAGCGGGCCGGGATTGGCATTCCCGGCCGCTACCGCGCGGGCGCGGCCCTGATCGCCCGCGGTGAGTTCTCGATTGTCATCGCCGGCCTGGCCGTTGCCTCCGGTGTGGTGCCCGCGGATCTGGCAGCCCTCGCCACCGCCTACGTTCTGATCATGGCGATCGTGGGGCCACTGGCCGCCCGCTTCGTGGAGCCGCTGGTCCGGCTCCTGCGCCGTCCCGCACGGCGGCCCGCATTCCGGACCTCGGGCCCGGCGTAACGCTGCCGCCCGTACGACTCAGCGCGCCGGGTGCCTGGCCAGGAGGCTGGCCTGGCTGCCGGGCGCAGCCGGCTGGCCTGGCTGCCGGGCGCAGCCGGCTTGCCTGGAGGGCAGCCGTCCCGCCTAGATGTCGGTGAGGTGGAAGTTCAGGTGGCTGCGGCTGGCCGTGGGCCCGCGCTGGCCCTGGTAACGGTTGCCGTATTCCCCCGAACCGTACGGGTGCTCCGCGGCGGAGGACAGCCGGAAGAAGCACAGCTGGCCGATCTTCATGCCGGGCCAGAGCTTGATGGGCAGCGTGGCCATGTTGGACAGTTCCAGCGTGACGTGGCCGGAGAATCCGGGATCGATGAAGCCAGCCGTCGAGTGCGTCAGCAGGCCGAGCCGGCCGAGCGAGGACTTGCCCTCGAGGCGGGCCGCGATGTCGTCCGGCAGCGTCACGGTCTCGTACGTGGAACCGAGGACGAACTCCCCCGGGTGCAGGATGAACGGCTCGCCGGACTCAACTTCCACCAGGCGGGTCAGCTCGGGCTGCTCCTCGGCCGGGTCAATGTGGGCGTATTTGTGGTTGTCGAACAGCCGGAAGAACTTGTCGATCCTGACGTCCACCGAGGACGGCTGGACCATGTCGGGGTCAAAGGGTTCGAGGACAATCCGCTGGGAGTCAATTTCGGTTCGAATGTCGCGGTCAGAGATCAGCACAGGTTCAAAAATACCGCACGGCGCCCTGCCCGGCTTCACGGACGGGTGCAGCCGCCAAGTGTTACTCCACCGGGCCGTCTATTCCGTAGCGGGCATATCTTCGAGGAGGGACTTGAGCCGCTCGAGTTGGCCGACCTCGGCCTTCATCCGCCGGCGGAAGGGGTTGGCCAGTCGGACCATGAACCCCCGGGGCTCGTAGTTCAGGGCGAATCGGACGCGGGTGCTGGGACCCTCCGTGCTCAGGTAGTAGCCGCCGTGCGGCCGGGCCGGTCCGACGATGACCTGGTACTGGATCTCCGCCCCCGTCCGGGCTTCGACGATTTCGAAGTCCGCGGCCACGGGTCGTCCGCCCGGTCCGGCGACCGTCTGCCGGTACACGGCACCTTTGGCGCCGGCGGCGCCGGAGTGTAGTTCCACGCTCCGGACCCCCTCACGCCAGAGTGGCAGGTGGCCCGGGTCCAGGAGGAAGTTGTACACGCTCATGGCGTCACGGTGGATGACGACGTCGTACTCTGCGAATGCCACGAAAATCCTTGCTTGGCGGACAACAATGGGCGTAGCCCGCTTCCCCCGAACTCCGGCTAACTCCTTCAGGATATTCAGCGGAGCGAGCAGTGACGCGCGGATTCCAAGGCCTTTACCGAAGAGTTACTGGGCCGACGCAATGGTCCCGAGCCCTCCTAGCCCAGCTTCGTCACGGCGTAATCGTCGAACCGAACGATGATCGGCGTGTTCATGGCGGTGCCCGAGACGTACGTTACGAGCCCCGCGGAACCAGGCGCCTGAAGTGCCGCGTCCGAGTCGGTAGCGGAAATCTGCCAGTTGGCCGGCTCGGCGGCGCCAACTTTCCAGACCTTGGCCCTGATCAGCGTCGGACTGGTTCCCGTGACCTGCAGCCGCACCTGCAACTGGTCGCCCACCGTATAGGCCAGGCCGGCTATCGCCGTCGACACCAGGGTCGAGGACGCTCCGCCGACCAGCCTCGTGGCGTCAAGGGTTACGGCGCCGTTGGCCGCAATCTTGACCTTGGCCGCGTACTCACCAGCAGTGCCGACGCGCCGCCCCACCACGCTGACGAACGCACCTCCGCCGCTGGCCACCTTGTTCAGTGACAGCTTGACGGCAGATTCCGCGGCGGCCGACGAGACGGTGCTCAGGTAGGCGGAGGGACCAGCCCCGGGCTTGGACAGCGTCACGTTGCCCACGCCGTTCGCCACGGAAAAGTACGAGGCCGAGCCGTTCAATGTCCAGGGGCCGCCCTGGTCGGCGCTGCCCCAGCCGGTGACAAGGGACCTTCCGAATCCGTCCTGGGCCAGAACCGGGCTGGCTGCGGCGGTCACGGAGACGGCTTGGGTGACTGAGGCGGTCGCCCCCTTGTCGTCGGTGACCGTCAGCTTGACCTGATAGGTTCCGGCTGCGGCGTAGGTGTGGGCCGGCTTGGCTCCCGAGCCGGCCGCCGTCCCGTCACCGAAGTCCCAAGCGTAGGCCGCGACGGTCCCGTCGGGATCGGACGAGCCGGACCCGTCAAACGAGGCCACCAGGTCGGCAGCCGACGACGTGAACGCTGCCGCGGGCGGCTGATTCGCAGCCGTGACCGTCACCGGCTTCGTCACCGAACCCGTCGAGCCTTTGTCGTCGGTGACCGTCAGCTTGACTTGGTAGGTGCCGGCTGCGGCATACGCGTGGAAAGGGGTCGCACCCGTGCCAGCCGCAGTCCCGTCACCGAAGTCCCAGGCATACGCAGCAACGGTTCCGTCGGGGTCGGTCGAGCCGGACCCGTCAAAGGACGCCACCAGGTCGGCGGACGACGACGTGAACGCTCCCGCGGGGGGCTGGTTGGGGGTGCCGCCGTCGCCGAGGGAAAAGTGGCGGGCCACGACGTCGGCGGCCAATTCGGTGGGGTAGACCGCCACTTCGTCAATGAGGCCAGAGAAGTACGGCTGGGGTCCCCAGGTGTTGTCGCTGCCGACCCTCCAGTACCCGTCGTACACCTGGGCCTGGTTTTGCGGGTTGGTGCCGATAAGGGTCCCATCCACATAGAGCTTCATGCCGCCAGCGGCCTGGGTCGCCACCATGTGGTGCCATGATCCGTCGTTGTAGCTGTTCGGCGAGGTGATGGTATTCGGGTTTCCGGTCCAGACGCCGAACGTCAGCCGGCCGTCCTGCTCCATGTAGACGTGGCGGTCATAGCCGCTGGAAAGGCCTGTCGGCTGGTTGCCGAATCCGATCAGCTTGCCGCCGTTCGTCGTGGTGGTGTTGAACCAGAGCTCTTCCGAATAGGTCGTCGGGTTGCTGAACTGCGCGTTGCTGGACAGGAGCCCGGACGACCCGTCGAAGCGGGCTGCGGTGTTGGCCGTGCCGGCGAGGGCACCGGCGGCGCCCAGAGTCACCCCGGTGACGTAGGTTCCGGGGTTTCCGACGGCGCCGCTGTCGGTCGCGGTTGAGCCGCTGGACTCTCCGAGCCGCCAGTAAAGGTCCGGGGCCGCCTCAAAGACCGCTTTGCCGTAGGCGTCCGCCGGGGCCAGCGGCAGGTCCAACGTCCGTCCCGAGGCGGTGAAGTGGCTCTGGACCTGTTGCAGGGTGAGCAGGCCCGGGTAGAGGGAGACGTCGTCGATGCTTCCCTGGAAGTAGTTGCTGGCGGGCCCGCTGGGCCAACCGCCCAGGTTGTCACCCCCAACGCGCCAGAATCCCGAGTACTGCTGTCCCGAGGTCACATCGGACCGGGTGCCCACCCGCTTCCCGTCAATGTAGAGGGCCATGCCGGTCGATCCGAGGCTGGCGACGATCTGGTGCCATTGACCGTCGTTGTAGGTGCCGCTGCTGCTCAGCGTTCGGGTATCTCCGGTGTAGACGCCGAACCAAACGTGGCCAGCATTGTCCATGTAGACGTGACGGTCGTAGCTTCCGGAATCCCCCGTGGCGTTGGAACCGAAGCCCAGGATTTTGCCGCCGCTGGTGGAGGTGGTGTTGATCCACGATTCCAGAGTGAAGGTGTCCGGTCCGGGAACCGCCGACTGCGTCGAGGCGAAGCCGGCGCCCGTGCCGTCGAAGTTGGACGCCTTGTCCGAATCCTGCAGGATGGCGCCGGTGGCTCCTCCGCTGATCCCGGTGCCAGCCGTGAGGTCGTTCCAGCCGGCCCAGTCGACGACGTTCATGCCGGTCGCCTGGTCCAACCGCCAGTAGTCGAGCGCCCCGTCGGCGAGAACCTTGTTTGCATAGTCACTCACTGTCCCCGATGCGGAGACCGTGACGGTCACACTGTCGGATTTGGCGACGTTCCCGAAGGGGTCGCTGGCGAAGACGCGGTACGTATGGGTCGATCCGGGCGCCAGTCCGGAGTCGATATATCCCATGCTGGGCCGCTTCCAGAAGGTTGAGTCCTGTGCGGTCGTGTAGATCGGCGTCGTCGTCTTGCCGTCGCGGATCACCTGGTAGGTCAAATGCTCGTTGTCCCGGTCCCAGTCGGCCTGCCACGAAATCCGGGCAGTCCCGGCCGCAGTGGAGATCACTGAGGGGTTGAGCCTGGACCCTGTGACCCGCGGGCCTTCCTTGTTCGGGGCGACCTCCTTAACGGCAAATCGGACAAGGCCCTGCTGCGCGGAACTGTTGACATTCCGGAACTCGCCGCCCATCACCACGTACTGGGAGTTTCCGGTGACGGCCCAGGGCCCCTGGTTCTGGCCAGTGGCTGTTCCAGTGTCAAGGTCCGGGAACCAGTTCAGGAGGGAGGGCGCCGGGTTGCCGGCAAAGTTGAAGTATCCGTACGGATCGTCCGTGACCGTCCCCGTCGCTGCCTTGCTGAATGCAAGGCCCCGGTGGAAGCCCCAGGGATCGGTCTGCGGGAAGCCGCCGATGTTGCCGCAATAGTGCGAGTGGCCGGCGGCGTACACGGCCGTGGCTGCGGGGTAGACGCCATAAGTGTCGCCGTGGCAGTCGTCCACCCACTTGATGGATCCATCGCTCCAGTTCGCTGAGAAGACACCTTCCAGGTTTCCCCCTGAGCCGAACACATAGCCCGACCCGTAGACGTTGGTGGAGTCGGAAGCCAGGCTGAGAATGGCAGCCTGGGTGCCTCCGTTGCGTATGAGGTTGTTGGCACCGAACGGGCGTAGGTCACCGTTCGCCGCATCCACGGCGCCCAACCCGTAGCCGGGGTTGGAGGAGCCGTTAAGCGTGGTGAAGGCCCCGCCGATGACCACCCGCGTCTTGTCTGGTGAGACTGCCAGGGCATTGACTTTCCCGCCAGCAGCGGCGGGGCGCCAGGGAAGCAGCGAACCGTCAGCGGGGCTCGCCGCTGCCAGGTTCTGGCGGGACACAGACCCGACTCCCCCGAACAGGCCGCCGAAGTAAACCGCGGTGTCTGTTGCCACGATGGCCCGAACCGAGGACGCGACCTTCGGCAGGAAGCTGGTGATGAGCTGGCCGGTCGTCGCGTTGAGGGCCGCGACGCGCCATACGGTGGCGCCGTTGACAGCCGTAAAGTCCCCGCCGATGTAGATGCGTGACCCGTCGGGGGACGCCGCGACGGAGAGCGCCTGGGCGTTGAGGCTGGGGGCGAAGCCCGGAATCAGGACGCCGGTGCGGATGTCGTAGGCAAGGATGTTGTTCCGGGCCACCGTGTTGGTGCCGGGGGCAGAACCCGCGGGCCGGGCAGTGGTGAATTTGCCGACCACGTAGACGGTGTTTCCAACCACCACCTGCTGCCATGCCACACCGTCGATCTGGACGGTGGGCAGGGCGTCCGCAGAAACGGTGACCGGAGTTGCCGGGCTGGCCGGATCCACGGGCGCGGTATCCGCGGTGGCCGCCGGAGCGGGAAGCACGGCGACCGCGAGCAGCATTGCCAGCGATACACCGAAAACAAACACTCTCCGGCCGACCTGCAGCACGAAGCGCAGAGTCAATTGCCGCGTTTCATTCACTTTTTTACCCCCCGGGACGTATGTATCTGCGTATGAGTGACCAAGCTGAGACCAAAACCAGTGCCGAGGCAGGTGCCGCAGAGCGGCCAGGTCCTGAAGGAAACATCAAGACGCCGTTGCCTGCCACCGTGGCGCAGTCCACCCGCCGACAACGACGGGCGAACCGCCGTCGGCTCCCGGAAATACAAAGAGCGAGACTTTCCAGCAACTGAATTGGCCGTGGTCGTCCCAGTTAAAGGGATGAACCGATGGAAGACACGAGTGGGCGCTACTCTTCATTGGCCCGCGAGCCACTCGTCAAAGGTGGGACGTCCGGCGGACTACTTGCCCGGACTACGCGTTTCTGCAACGGGACTACCGGTTCCCCCGACGCCTAGAAAAATTCGGCTCGGTCCCCCGGCCTGAACCAGCGTGTGGCTGTTCGAAGAAGGCTGCGGACTGGGGTAATGTAAATCTCGTTGTTTCGCACGGGATGATTGGCCGGATGCCGGTTGCTCCCACTGCGGCTGTAGCTCAATGGTAGAGCGCTAGCTTCCCAAGCTTGATACGCGGGTTCGATTCCCGTCAGCCGCTCCAATTGCCCCCGCTCCCGCGTTTCCGCAGCGCTGACGGCTTTACGCCACGAAGAAGGACGGCTGCGCCGCGGATCCACAGTGCCGCAGTCCGAAACCGCCGCGGCAAACCCTGCGCGCCCGGATGTTCCCCGGGCTCCCATTAGGTTGCTACCTGTATCGTCTGAAGTCAGGAACCTCTTCGGTTCCGCTACAGGAGCAATCATGGCTGACAAATCCCCCCGTCAAGCAGCATCCAAAAAATCCGGCAAATCCATCAAGGAAAAGCGCGCTGACAAGAGGGCCGCTTCAGCGCCGGCCAGCTCCCTCGATAAAGTGACCGCCGCAAAGACGGCGAGCCCCAAAAAGAAGTGACCGGTTCACCGAATTACCTCACGCTCGGCATCCTCGCCGGCACACGCAAACCGGACGAGCGGCGCCTCCCGATCCACCCCCTGCACCTGGACCGCATCGCGCCGGAGATCCGGGGCCGGTTGATCCTCGAGGAAGGCTACGGGTTGCGCTTCGGCCGGTCCGACGCCGAGCTCGCACCCCTCGTGGGGCGCATCGCGCCGCGACAGCAGCTGCTGGCGGACGCCGACGTCGTCCTCCTGCCCAAGCCGCAGCCCGAGGACCTGGCCGAACTCCGGGACGGGCAGGTCCTTTGGGGCTGGCCGCACTGCGTCCAGGACCGGGCGATTACCCAGCTGGCGATCGACAAGAAACTCACGCTGATCGCCTTCGAGGCCATGAACCACTGGGCCGGCGACGGCGGCTTCGGCCTGCATGTCTTCCACAAGAACAACGAGCTCGCCGGCTACTGTTCGGTGCTGCATGCCCTGGCGCTGACCGGTTCCACCGGAGACTACGGCCGCCGGCTGAGCGCCGTCGTGATCGGCTTCGGGGCCACCGCCCGCGGCGCCGTAACGGCGCTGAATGCCCACGGTGTCCACGACGTGCAGGTGCTGACCAACCGCGGTGTTGCCGCGGTGGGCTCGCCCATCCACTCGGTCCGGATCGCGCAGTTCGACCACGACAGCGAGGCGCCGTTCCTGAGCGAGGTCATCACCGAGCGCGGGCGCGTGCCGCTGGCGCCGTTTCTGGCCGCGAGCGACATCGTGGTCAACTGCACGCTGCAGGACCCCAACGCGCCGCTGACCTACCTGCGCACCGAGGACCTGGCCGCCTTCCGGCCCGGCAGCCTGGTCGTCGACGTGTCCTGCGACGAGGGCATGGGCTTTAGCTGGGCGAAGACCACCACCTTCGCCGAGCCGATGTTCAAGGTCGGGGAGCACATCGACTACTACGCCGTGGACCACAGCCCGTCCTATCTGTGGAATTCGGCCAGCTGGGAAATCAGCGAGGCGCTGCTGCCGTTCCTCGAGACCGTGGTGTCCGGCCCCGACGCCTGGGCGGGAAACGAGACCATCCGCCGCGCGATTGAAATCCGCGACGGCGTGGTCCTCAACCCGGATGTGCTGCAGTTCCAGCAGCGGGAGGCCGAGTTCCCGCACCGCCCCCTGGCGGTCTAGTACCGCCAACTCGCCCCCGGGTTTCCGCGCGTCTCCCGGTTCTGGGCGGCGAAAAAGGACAGCCGCTGCGTGGATCCACGCAGCGGCTGTCCTTTTCGGTGCGGAATCCGGTGTGGACTCCGGGGCGGAAGGCTACGGTGTCGCGGCTGCCTGCCCGCCCTGGGCCGGGACGATCCGCAGCAGCCGGCGCCGGTCCTTCAGGTCCACCTTGAGCATTAGTTGCCCGCGCCGGGCGAGGACGACGGCGACGGTCGCGGCGGCCAGCACCGGGACGCCGCCGGAAACGAGGACGGCGGTGTGCGGGTCCGCGTGCTCGGCCAGCCAGCCCATCATCGGGCCGCCGATCGCCTGGCCGCCGATCAGCACCATGATGTACAGGCTCATGACCCGCCCGCGGATGGCCAGGTTGGCGCTGACCTGGACCAGCTGGTTCGCGGCGGTCAGGAACATCAGGCACCAGAACCCGGCCAGCACCATGGCCACGCCGAACCAGGGCATGGACGGCGCCAGCGAAGCCAGGCACAGCATGAGCCCGTACATCCCGGCGCCCAGCACCACGGAGCGCAGCCGCAGGGCGCGCCGCCGGGCCGAGGTGATGGCGCCGGCCAGGGCCCCGAGGGCCACGAGCGTGTTGAGCAGCCCGTAGCCACCGGCACCGGCGTCGTACACGTGGTCCGCGAACGCGGCCAGCAGCACCGGCAGGCTCATCGCGAACACAGCGATGAACCCGGCCATCAGCCAGGGCCAGTAGATGGTGGGCTTGCTGAGCGCATAGTCCAGCCCCTCCCGCAGCATGCCCGGGCGTTTGGCGGCCGGGGTGCTGACGTGCAGCTGGTCCTTGCGCAGACTCAGGAGCATGGCCACCGTGAAGCAGCAGGCCACCGCATTGGCGGCAAAGGCCCAGCCGGCCCCCACGGCGGTCAGCAGGATCCCGGCGATAGCAGGACCGATCAGGCCGCCGAGCTGGAAGATCGTGGAGTTAACGCTGATCGCGTTTCGCAGATAGCCGGGGCCGACGAGCTCGTTGACGAACACCTGGCGGGCCGGCTGGTCCAGCACGGTCACCAGGCCCAGGACCAGCGCGATAGCGTAGACGTGCCCCACCTCGATCCGCTGGCTGAGCGCCAGGACGGCAAGGAACGCGGCCAAAGCGGCGGCCACCGACTGGCACAGCATGAGGATCTTCCGCTTCGCGAAGCGGTCCGCCATCATGCCGGCCCACGGGCCGAGGAACAGGGACGGCAGGAACTGCAGGGCCACGGTGATGCCGACGGTGGTAACGGAACCGGAGAGCTGGAGGACCAGCCAGTCCTGGGCGATCCGCTGCATCCAGAGCGCGATGACGGCGACGAAGTGCCCGATCGCGAAGACGCGGAAGTTGCGGACCCTGAGCGAAATGAAGGTGTGGCGCCAAGGCAGGGGCTTGTTGACGACGGCGAGTGGTTGGGTGATGGTGTCCGGCAGGGAAGCTGCGTTCGCCTCTAGCGGCGGAGGGGGTGCCACGGAAAAGTCCTCAAAAGTGCGGGTGAGTGGGATGGACTTAACGCTAGGCTGGCCCCAAGAGATTATGGAAGCCTATTCAACGCATAACTCGCATTACAAAACGCAATGCAGGGTGTGCGGCACCGAATCCGGAGACCGCCATGTTTGAACCCGCCCAGCTCCGCTCGTTCCTGGCCGTGGCCGAAACCTTGAGTTTCACCAAGGCCGCCGAGCGCCTCGGTCTGGCCCAACCCACCGTCAGCCAGCACGTCCGCAAGCTGGAGACCGCTGCCAAGCGGGTGCTGATTGCCCGGGATACCCGGGATGTACGCCTGACCGACAACGGCGATGCCATGGCCGGGTTCGCCCGCAGCATCCTCGCCGCGCATGACTCCGCAGCCCGCTATTTTTCCGGCTCCGCCATGCGCGGCCGCCTGCGCTTCGGCACGGCCGATGATCTCGCCATCACCGGGCTGCCCCGCATCCTCCGCGAGTTCCGGCAGATCTATCCGCAGATCAACCTCGAGCTGACGGTCGGGCAGAGCGACCAGCTCTACAAACGCCTGAATGCCGGGCAACTGGATCTGGTCTTTGTGAAATGGGTGGCAGGAGCCAAGGACGGGACCGTGGTCCAGCAGGACGCCTTCGCCTGGGTCGGCCTGGAGCAGACCGTGCTGGAACCGGCTGATCCTGTCCCGCTGATCGCCTACCCCTCCCCCAGCCTGAGCCGGAAGCTTGCCATCGACGCCCTGGAGGCCACCGGGCGCACCTGGCGGATCACCTGCACCACGCGCCAGATCAGCGGCGTACTGGCCGCCGTCCGGGCCGGCATCGGTGTGGCGGTGATGCCTTCCTCCCTGGTGCCGGAGGACCTGAAAATCATCACCCGCCGCTTCGATCTGCCGCCGGTGGGCGACGTCGATTTCACGCTCATCCGCAATCCTCTGGCCAATACCGAGGTGATCGACGCCCTCACGCAGGCGATCGTGGGCCGGACCCTGAAGCGACCCGCCTGACGCACGGGCGGTCCGCAGCCAGCGCTGGCCCTTGCCACGGTACCTACGGGGCGGACCACCCGGACGCGGGCAGTACTTACTTGACCATTGAACGGTGCACGTACTTCATCTATCCTGTCACTACCTAAGATCAACCGTTCGAGGTCAAGCAGTGGCCCACGACAACGATTCGAAAAAACGAACGCTGTCCGTCGCTGATGCCGTGTGGCTGGCGCCGGAGCGTTCGGGATAGGCCGCCATTGATGCCAGCCATTAATCATCCCCGATTGTCCGCCCCCGCCGCCCACGCGACAAAGCCCGCCCGTCAGGTAACCGCGCCGGCCCACCCCGCAGCGGCCATGCACCACTCGACCGCCGGGATGCAGCACGCGACCGCCCAGCACGCGGTCACCCCGGGCCAACGGGCAATCCGCCCGACTACCCTCGCAGAGTCCGATTATGTGGCCAGCCCGTACTGCGAACGCTGCGGCACGGACGAGTTCATTTACCTTGAGACCTTCGTCCCGGCCACTCACCGGAGGGACGGCTCGGTCAGCAAGCTCGGCGAGGTCACCTACTTCTGCTCGGGCTGCGACGATTTCTCCGCCCACGCGGTCCCGGCTTCCTGGGTCCCGCCGGGCTGGTACTTCGGCTAGCCCCGACTCCGTTTAGCGCCTTCGCCGTTAAACGCCGCCGCCGTGCCGCACCTCATGGTGCCTGCACGGCGGCGGCGTTTTAGGTTTCCAGCACGCCCGAGCCGGGGTTTTAGCAGCCCCGGGCTAGATCAGGGCGTCCGAGATGTGGTTGGGCGTGCCGAAGCGGTGCGCCGTGATGCTGATGGCCTGCTCGTGCAGGAACGGCAGCAGTTCCACGCGTCCGGCTTCCGTGACGGGGTGGACATACACGGCCAGGTCCGGGCGTCCGCCCGTGGCCTCGGCCAGCGCCTTGGCGTCCCCGCCAATCAGCCGGATCCGGGCGCCGGAGAGCTTGCCCGCCGCGGCGAGGGTGCCGGCGGAAGCGAGCCATTCGGCGTCGTTCTCAACAGTCGCGGCGATGCCAAGCCCGGTCAGGACGGCGCGCAGCTGGGCGGGCAGTTCCACGGCGGTGGAGACCGTCAGGACGGACCCGGCCAGGACGCCGGCGGCGACGGTCCGGACCAGGCCGGCAAGCGGTTCGCCTTCGGCGAGGCGGACCGTGACGGGCAGCGCGCGGTAGCGGAAGACGTTGCGCTCCGCGCTCAGTCCGGAGACGTCCTTCGCGGTGCCGAACTCTTCGGCCCAGGCGCGGGCGTCGGAGGCGAGCGCCCGCTGCAGCGGTGCGAGCTCCTCGGCGGTCAGGAAGCCCTTGGCCGCGTCCTCAATCCGGCGGACGCCGGCGTGGACGGGAGCAGCGGCCGGGGTGCCGGCGGCGGTGCTGGGCTTGCTGACCCATTCGCCGAGGCCGACAAGGTAGTTCGGGCCGCCGGCCTTGGTGCCGGCGCCGACGGCGGATTTCTTCCAGCCGCCGAAGGGCTGGCGCTGGACAATCGCGCCGGTGATGCCGCGGTTGATGTAGAGGTTGCCGGCCTGGATGGTGTCCAGCCAGATCCCCAGTTCCTCGCTGTTCAGCGAGTGCAGGCCCGCGGTGAGGCCGTATTCGATCTGGTTCTGGATCGCGATGGCCTCCTCGAGGGTCTCTGCCGTCATAACGCCCAGGACCGGGCCGAAGAACTCGGTGAGGTGGAAGTAGGATCCGCGGCGGACACCGGAGCGCACGCCGGGGCTCCAGAGTTTGCCCGAATCATCGAGCTTCCGCGGCTCGACGGCCCAGGTCTCGCCCTCGCCGAGGGTGGTGAGGGCGTTCAGGAGCTTGCCGTTGGCGGGCTCGATGATCGGGCCCATCTGGCTCGCCGGGTCCTGCGGGTAGCCGACCTTCAGCGAGGTGACGGCGTCGATCAGCTGGTTGTGGAAGCGCTTCGACTTCGCCACGGAGCCGACGAGGATCACCAGCGAGGCGGCGGAGCACTTCTGGCCGGCGTGGCCGAACGCGGAGTACGCGACGTCCTTGGCCGCGAGGTCCAGGTCCGCGCTCGGGGTGACGATGATGGCGTTCTTGCCGCTGGTCTCGGCCAGCAGGGGCAGGTCCTTGCGGAACGAGCGGAACAGCTCGGCGGTCTCGTAGCCGCCGGTGAGGATGACGCGGTCCACGGCCGGGTGGGAAATGAGCTGCTGGCCCAGTTCCCGCTCGCCCAACTGGACCATGGTGAGGACGTCGCGCGGAACGCCGGCCTCCCAGAGGGCCTCGATCATGACGGCGCCGCTGCGGCGGGCCTGTTTGGCGGGCTTGACCACTACGGCGGAGCCGGCGGCGAGGGCCGCGAGGGTGGAGCCGGCCGGGATGGCGACCGGGAAGTTCCACGGCGGCGTCACAACGGTGAGCTTGGCCGGGACGAAGGTGGCGCCGTCGACGTCGTCGAGCTTGCGGGCGGACTCGGCGTAGTAGTGCGCGAAGTCGACCGCCTCGCTGACCTCGGGATCACCCTGGTCGATCGTCTTGCCGGTCTCGGAGGCCATGACCTCAAGGAGGTCGGCGCGGCGGGCCTCGAGGACGTCGCCGGCGCGGTGCAGGATTTCGGCGCGCTCGGCGCCGGAGAGTGCGCCCCAGGCTTTGCCCTTCTCGACGGCGGTGTCGATCACGGCATTCAGGGTCGCGGCATCGTTGATCGTTGCGGCCTCGACGGAGGCGTTGCCCAGTGTCGACGTCGTCACGCGGCCCAGGATGGCGCGGCCCCAGTCGCGGTTCGCGGGCAGTGACGGATCCGTGTCGGCAGTGTTCTCGAACGAGTCGTGCGGCAGCGGCGCGGCCGGAAGGGCGCGGTTCTGCAGCCGGTTCGGGCCCGGGACCTCGTCGTCGAGCTTGGCCAGCGAGGCGAGGAAGCGCTGCTTCTCGCGCTCGAACAACGTTTCGTTTTCACTGAGTTCGAAAACGGCGGACATGAAGTTGTCCTGGCTGGCGCCCTCTTCGAGGCGGCGGATCAGGTAGGCGATCGCGACGTCGAACTCGGCAGGGTGGACCACGGGCGTGTAGAGCAGGAGGGAGCCGACGTCTTTCTTGACGGCTTCGGCCTGGCCCTGGGCCATGCCGAGCAGCATCTCGAATTCGATGCCCTGCTGTGCGGTATCCGCGATGCCGCGCTGCTTGGCCAGGAGCCAGGCGAAGGCGATGTCGAAGAGGTTGTGGCCGGCGACGCCGATCCGGATGTTGCGGATCCGGTCCGGGTGCAGCGAGTAGTTGATGACCCGCTTGTAGTTGGTGTCCGAGTCCTGCTTGGTGCCCCAGGTGGCGAGCGGCCAGTCATGCAGGGAGGCCTCGACCTGTTCCATCGGCAGGTTGGCGCCCTTGACGACGCGGACCTTGATGGCGGCGCCGCCGTCGGCGCGGCGGGCAGCGGCCCAGTCCTGCAGGCGGATCATGGCGGACAGCGCATCCGGGAGGTAGGCCTGGAGCACGATGCCGGCCTCGAGGTTCTTGAACTCGGGCTTGTCCAGGATCCGGGTGAAGACCGCGATGGTCATGTCCAGGTCCTTGTATTCCTCCATGTCCAGGTTGATGAACTTGGCTTTCTGGCCAGTGGACGCGTAGGAGGCGGCGCGGGCGAAGAGCGGGGTGAGCTTCTCCACGACATGCTCCACGGCTTCGTCGAAGGCCCACGCGGAGTGCGGGGCCACCGTGGAGGAGACCTTGATCGAGACGTAGTCGACGTCGGGCCGGGCCAGCAGGGTGTGCGTGCCCTCGAGCCGGCGGGAGGCCTCGTGTTCGCCGAGCACGGCCTCGCCGAGGAGGTTGACGTTGAGCTTGATGCCGTCTTTGCGGATCTTGGCGATGGCCGGGCCGAGCTTGGCGTCGGTGGCGTCGACAATGAGGTGGCCGACCATTTCACGCAGCACCCGGCGGGCAACCGGGATGACCACCTGGGGCAGGACCGGGGCCATGGTGCCGCCGAGGCGGACCGCGCTGCGCATGTACCAGGGCAGGAAGGCCGGGACCTTGGGGGCCAGGGCGGCGAGGTTGCGGGCGGCGACCTGCAGGTCTTCGGGGCGGACGACGCCGTCGACGAACCCGACCGTGAAGTCCAGGCCGTTGGGGTCCTTCAGGACCCCGGCGAGCTGCTCGGCCGAGGCGTCGACGGGCACCTTTGCGGCCTCGGTGAGCCAGTGGCGCACCAGCGCGATGGTGTCCTCGGCGAGGGCTGCGGCCTCAAGGACCGTGGAGCCTTCCGAAACGGCGGCGTGCGTGGCGTCGTTGCCTGCGGCGTTTCCGGTGGTGGCGCCGGGCTCCGTGGAGATGTTGGTCATGGCTGAAACACGTTCTTTCTCAAAATGTGGACCTCTTACGAAACAGTATGCGACCGGATTTTCATAAGATAAAGCGAAGTTTTCTGAGCAATACCGGTTAGGAAAACCGATGCTTCTGATTCCCGCCCGAACGTTCGGGAACCACCTCTGCCCCTTAAAAACCCGTTGCGCTATCACTTCCGGGCGTGAAGACCCGGAAAGACCCGGGAATGGGAGCCAGAAGTGATGGCGCAACGGGGAATGGAGTGGCTAGGTCAGGGGGCGGTGCATCTCCACGATCTCCTCGTGCCGCGGGCTGTCCGGGTTCATCAGCGAGTGCCTGCGGCCGTACGTGAAGTAGATGATCAGGCCGACAATGAGCCAGACGACGAACCGCAGCCAGGTCTCCCAGTGCAGCTGGAACATCAGGAAGAGCGAGGCAAACACGCCGAACGCCGGCACCAGGGGCATCAGCGGCAGCCGGAACGTCCGCGGGGCGTCGGGCTTCTTGTAGCGGAACACGATCACCGACACGCAGACGACGACGAACGCGGCCAGGATGCCGATGTTGGTCAGGTCTGCGACGGCCTTGATCGGGAGGATGCCGGCCAGGACGGCGGCCCCGACGCCGGCGATCCAGGTCACGCGCTGGGGCGTGCCGTGCCGGTCCGTCTTCGAGAACCAGCCGGGCAGCAGGCCGTCGCGGCTCATCGAGAACCAGACGCGGGTGACGCCGAGGAGGAAGGTCAGCATCACGGTCAGGATGGACAGGACGGCGAATACGGAGATGATCGTCGCGATCACCGGCAGGCCAACGCTGTTGAAGGCGGAGGCGAAGCCGGCCTTGGGGTCGATCTCCGTGAAGTTCTGCATGCCGGTGAGCACCAGGGTGGCGGCGGCATAGAGCAGCATGGCGATGACCAGCGAGAGGATGATCGCCTTGGGCATGTGCTTCTTGCCGTCGGTGGCCTCTTCGGCCGCGGTACTCATGGCGTCGTAGCCGAACACCGCGAAGAACACGGTGGCGGAGCCGGCCACCACGGGACCGAAACCGCTGGGGAAGAACGGGTTGTAGTTGTTGGTGTTCACGTAGAAAATGCCCAAGCCGATGATGAACAGGATCAGCAGCACCTTGATGCCGACGGCGATCAGTTCGAAGCGGCCGAAGGTCTTGGTGCCGCGGGAGAGGATCCAGGTCACGAGCAGGCAGACGAGGATCGCGGGAAGGTTGATGATGCCACCGGTGCCTTCATCCGGCGTCGCGGTCATCCAGGCGGGCATATGGATGCCGATACCGGAGAGGAATGCGTCGAAGTAGCCCGAGATGCCGATGGCCACCACGGCGACGATGGCGATGTATTCCAGCAGCAGGTCCCACCCGATGAACCAGCCGATTATCTCGCCGAGGGCGACGTAGCCGTAGGTGTAGGCCGAGCCTGCCCGCGGGATCATTCCGGCGAACTCCGCGTAGGACAGCGCCGCGGCGGCGGACGCCAGGCCGGCGATCAGGAAGGAGATGAGCACGGCCGGCCCGACTCCGGGCTCGGACTCGCTGCCGTGGGCCACTAGGCCCGCCAAGGAGAAGATACCGACGCCGATAATGCCGCCGACGCCGATGGCCGTCAACTGCCAGAGCCCCAGGCTCCTGTGCAGACCGCTGTGTTTGTTTTCTTCCTCGATGTCGTCGATGGGCTTGCGCCGCATGATCGACTGTGACAAATCCCGTGTAGCCATGGGGGCCTCCTGCTTAGGTGCGGTGCCCATCACTCCACCCTGTGATGGGGCTTATCGAGTGAGAACAGTATGCAAGCCCGATTGCATTAGATAAAGTGAATTCTCTTAATGAATAACCGTCAGGATTCACAAAGGAATAGCGATGCTCGACGTCCGGCGTTTGCGACTGTTGCGCGAACTGAAGATCCGGGGCACTTTGGCCGAAGTGGCCGAAGCGCTTCAGTACAGCCCGTCGTCAGTCTCGCAGCAACTGGCCCTCCTTGAGAAGGAGGCCGGGGTGGAGCTCCTGCGCAAGACCGGGCGCCGGGTGCAGCTGACCCCGCAGGCCGAAGTCCTGGTGGCCCACACCTCCCAGCTCCTGGAGACCCTCGAGCAGGCGGAGGCGGATCTGGCGGCGTCGCTGACCACGGTCACCGGCACCGTGCGGATCGCGGTGTTCCAGTCTGCCGCGCTGGCGCTCATGCCGGACACCCTGACCAGAATGACCGCCAGCTACCCGGAAGTCCGGGTCGAAATGACCCAGCGGGAACCGGAGACGGCCCTTCACGAGACGTGGGCCCGCGACTTCGACCTCGTAATCGCCGAGCAGTACCCGGGCCATGCCGCCCCGCACTACGCCGAACTGGACCGCGTGGCCCTGACCCGCGACGCCATCCGGCTCGCCGTTCCGCCCCCCTCGCCCGGCCGCGACCCCATCAGGACGCTGGCCGATACCGCGGGGCTGGCCTGGGTGATGGAACCCCGCGGAGCGGCCTCCCGGCACTGGGCCGAGCAGGCCTGCCGGAGCGCCGGGTTTGAGCCCGACGTCCGCTTTGAAACCGCCGACCTGCAGGCCCAGATCCGGCTGATCGAATCCGGAAATGCGGTGGCCCTGATGCCCGACCTCGTGTGGACCGGCCGCGGCACCAGCGCGCAACTCCTGGACCTGCCCGGGGATCCGCACCGTACGGTGTTCACCTCGGTGCGGCGCTCGAGCGCCAGGCGCCCCGCACTGCTGGCGGCCCGGGAAATCCTGGCGGTGACGGCGGCATCCATCGTGCCGGCGGCGGCCGCGGGCGTCCTCGGTCCGGCTCCCGTGGAGCGGCCCGCGTGACTTCCGGCATGTGTGGAACCGCGCGCGTGAGGCCCGCGGCATGTGCGGTGGGCCACAGCGCGAGCGGTGGCCCCGCGTTAGACTGATGTCGTTATGAATCGCACAATATTCAAATCCAAGATCCACCGCGCGACGGTCACGCACGCGGACCTTCACTATGTCGGATCCGTCACCGTGGACCTGGATCTGCTGGAGGCGGCCGACATCCTGCCCGGGGAGCTCGTGGCGATTGTCGACGTCACGAACGGCGCACGGCTCGAGACCTACACGATTGCCGGCGAGCGCGGTTCCGGCGTGATCGGCATCAACGGTGCCGCCGCCCACCTGATGCATGAGAACGACATCGTCATCCTCATCACCTACGCCCAGAT
Source organism: Arthrobacter sp. 49Tsu3.1M3 (assembly GCF_900168135.1). Taxonomy (NCBI): domain Bacteria; kingdom Bacillati; phylum Actinomycetota; class Actinomycetes; order Micrococcales; family Micrococcaceae; genus Arthrobacter; species Arthrobacter sp. 49Tsu3.1M3. The sequence continues at coordinate 30,677 of NZ_FUZD01000003.1, read as the reverse complement.
GACCACGGAAGAGGCCAAGGCGTACAACCCCAAGGTGGTCCACGTTGACCAGGACAACAAGATTGTCCAGATCGGCAACGACCCCGCCGAGGGCATGACGCCCGGGATCATGCGTCCGCCGCACTCGCTGAACAACGCGGCGCTCAACTAGCGGCAGCGCGCCGTCGGGCGTAATAGGACGGCCCGCGGAATAAAGCTGATTACTCTGGACGGGTGACTCTTACCCGCCGCCCTCCCGCCCCGCTGCGGAGAGCCGCGTGCTAGGGGTACTGGCGGGATTCTTCGTCGTCTGGGCCATCATCCTGGTCGGCATGTTCGTGGGCCGGCGCAATATCCTGGGCGAGAACGCCCGCCCCGTCCTGAGCGCCCTGACGTTTTTTGTGGCCAGCCCCGCCCTTCTGTTCGAGACCCTCAGTAAGGCGAAACTGCACGACGTCTTTGCCGCGCCGCTTCTTGTGACGGCAGTCGGGGCCGTGACCACGGCGGTCCTGTTCTTTGGCATCGTGCGCTTCGCGCTCAAGCGGTCCCTGCCGGAAGCCCTCATCTCCTCCATGAGCTCGTCGCTGGCCAACTCGGCCAACCTCGGCATTCCCATCGCCGTCTTCGTGCTCGGTGATGCCAGCTATGTGGCACCCCTACTGATCTTCCAGCTGGCTTTCTTCACCCCCTTGTTCCTCATGGCGTTGGACGCCACCACCAGCTCGCACCGCACCACGCCCCTGAGTTTCGTGCTCATGATCCTGCGCAACCCGATGATCGTAGGCACCGGACTCGGGCTCCTGGTGGCCGCCACCGGCTGGACGGTGCCGCCGCTGATCCTGGAGCCCATTCACTTGATTGGCGGGGCGGCCATCCCGGCCATGCTGATCGCCTTCGGCATGAGCCTGAACGGTTCCAAGCCGCTGCAGGCGGCCGCCGGACGCCGGCTGGACGCCCTCCTTGCGAGCTTCTTCAAGCTCGTAGTCCACCCGCTGGTGGCCTACCTGTTTGCCCATTTTGTCCTCGGCATGCAGGAAAAGGCGCTCTTTGCCGCCGTCGTCACGGCCGCCCTGCCCACCGCCCAAAACGTGTTTGTCGCGGCCAGCCGTTACCGCACCGGCGTAACGGTAGCCCGGGACACCGTGCTGATCACTACGGTGGTAGCTGTGCCCGCCATGATCGGCGTGGCCCTGCTGCTGGCCTGACCTCGCCGGGCAGCCGGGCTCAGCTGAACGGGATCTGCGGACCGGCACCAAACCCGGAGGAGGACCCTTGAAAACAACCCTGGACACTGTGGTCATCGGCGGCGGCGCGATGGGCTCGGCCGCCGCGTGGGCGCTGGCCCGGCGCGGCCGGGAGGTGACCCTGCTGGAGCAGTTCGGGCCCGGCCACCGCAACGGCGCCTCCCACGGCACAACCCGGAACTTCAACCCCGGCTACGCGGATCCGGACTACGTCGCCATGCTGGCAGAGGCGGCCAGGCTGTGGAGCGAGCTCGAAACGGACGCCGGCGAGCGCCTGCTGGCGCGCACCGGCGTCGTGAACCACGGCCCCGATCCGCGGCTGCCCGAAATCCGGAACGCGCTGCTTGCGGCCGGGCTCAGGGCGGAGTTCCTCTCCGCCGGGGAAGCCGCCGAGCGCTGGCGGGGCATCCGTTTCGATACGCGCGTGCTGCACATGGCCGATGGCGGCCAGTTGAACCCGGACGCCGCACTGCCGGCGCTGCAGCGCCTCGCCGCCGGGCTTGGCGCCGAGATCCGCCATCATGTGAAGGTCCTCGAGCTGAATGTCCTCGACGACGGCGTCCGGCTCACGCTTGAGGCCGGCGGCCGCACCGAGGTGCTCGCCGCGAGGCAGGGCGTGGTCACCGCCGGCGGCTGGACCACGAAACTGCTCGCCGGGGTCGCGCCGCTGCCCCGGCTGAGGGTCACCCAGGAACAACCCGCACACTTCGCCATCACCGATGAGGGTGCCCAGTGGCCGGGATTCAACCACATGCCGGGCCACGGCGACGCGTACGGGTACTGGCGTTCGCCGGTCTACGGCATGCAAACACCGGGCGAGGGGATCAAGGCCGGATGGCACGGGGTGGGCCCGGTGGTGGACCCGGACCGGCGGAGTTTCGCGGCGGAGCCCGAACAGCGGGCGGCCCTGCAGCGCTACGCCCGGGACTGGCTGCCCGGGGTCGACGCCGACTCCCTCACCGACATCAGCTGCACCTATACGACCACCGTGGATGAGAACTTTGTTCTGGACCGGATCGGCCCGGTTGTCATCGGCGCCGGCTTCTCCGGGCACGGCTTCAAGTTCACGCCGGTCGTGGGCAGGATCCTGGCCGACCTCGCGACCGGCGACGGCGGAGCGCCGGCCGTCTTCTCGGCATCCCGCCCGGGGCTCCGCTGACTCCGCCAGAGCAACGGGTAGGCTGGGGCCGGTCTTAAGCGCGGGCGGATACCCGGCGCGCCAGCATGAGGTGGGGGAACATTGCTCAGCACGCGATCAGGCAGCATCCAGTCCAACGACGTCCAGTCCGGCAGCGCCCAAGGAATGGGTGCCCGCAGCCCGAGGATCGGTGCGGTCGACTGGATCGTCCGCGGGGTGGCGGGCCTGCTGCTGGTGGCGACGTCAGCGTGCGCCGGCCCGGGAACTGTTCCCCCGGCCGCCGGAACCGGCGTCAGCCCCGTCGTCACGGCTGCCCCCGCCACTGCGTCAGCAGGCACGGACAGCGCTTCGCTTGATCCGGACGCTACCCCCAGTGTTGAAGTTTCAGGCATCGAAGTTGCCGGCGCCGATGTTGCGGCCGCCGCGCCCCGGCAGCCGGCCCTTGCGGGCAAAGCCCTCGCGCTACTGGCCATCTTGCCCGTCAAGGGCCGCGCCCCTAAGACGGGCTATTCCCGCGACCAGTTCGGCCCGGCCTGGTCCGACGTTGACCACAACGGCTGCGATACCCGCAATGATGTGCTCCGCCGCGACCTCACGTCAGTCGCGCTCCGGCCCGGGACGCGGGACTGCGTGGTGCTCTCCGGCGTCCTGGCCGACCCCTACACGGCCGCCGCGATCCACTTCCTGCGCGGCAACGCCACCAGCACCGCCGTCCAGATCGACCACGTCGTGGCCCTCAGCGACGCCTGGCAGAAGGGCGCGCAGCAGCTCAGCCCGGCCCGGCGGCTGGCCTTCGCCAACGATCCGCTGAACCTGCTGGCGGTGGACGGCCCGGCCAACCAGAGCAAGAGCGACGGCGACGCCGCCACCTGGCTGCCGCCGAACAAGTCCTACCGCTGCACCTACGTCGCCCGCCAGATTTCGGTGAAATCCAATTACGGGCTCTGGGTGACCCAGGCCGAGCACGACGCCATGGCCCGGGTCCTCTCGAACTGCCCGGACGCCCTGGCCCCCGCCACCCGGCCGGCAGCCGCGCCAGCACCTGCGCCTGCCCCGCGTCCCGCGCCCGCACCTGCACCTGCGCCTGCGCCTGCCCCGGCACCGGCACCGGCGGCCGGGGTGGCTTACGCAAACTGCGCCGCGGTCCGTGCGGCCGGAGCAGCGCCCATCCACGTCGGCCAGCCGGGGTACAGCCGCAGGCTGGACCGGGACGGCGACGGCGTCGGCTGCGAATAGCGGCGGCCGGCCCGTCCGCCGCCCGGGCGGTCAGTTTTTCTGGTGCTCGTGCAGGAGCCGGGCGCAGCGGATGAAGCCCAGGTGTGAATACGCCTGGGGATGGTTGCCCAGGTGGGTTTCCGTGCCGGGGTCGTACTCCTCGGGCAGCAGCCCGGTGGGACCGAACAGGTTCACCAGCTGGTCAAAGAGGTCCCAGGCCTCCTCGATCCGGCCGACGGCGATGTAGGCCTCGATCAGCCAGGTGGTGCAGATGTGGAAGCCGCCCTCCAGGCCCGGCAGGCCGTCGTCGTACCTGTAGCGGAAAACGGTGGGCCCCACCCGCAGTTCCCGCTCCACCGCCGTGACGGTGGCCAGGAACCGGGGGTCGTTGACGTCCAGCAGGCCGGAGAGACCGATGTGCAGCACGGCTGCGTCCAGGTCCGGACTGTCGTACGCCACGGTGTAGGAGGACGCCGTCTCGTCCCAGCCCTCACGGAGGACTTCCTCCCGGATCATCGCCGCCGTGGGCTCCCAGGCCGGCAGCGGTTCCCGGCCGTGCCGGACAGCCGTGCGCAGCGCCCGGTCCAGCGCCACCCAGCACATCACCTTCGTGTAGATGTGGTGCCGCGGTGCCCGCCTGGCCTCCCAGATGCCATGGTCGGCCTCGTGCCAGCGGGCCAGCACGGCTGCGGCCATCTGGACCAGCAGGTCCCAGTGGTCGTCGGAGAGCATGCCCTGGCGGGCGCTGAGGGCGTGGATCAGCTCGGCGATCGGGCCAAACACGTCCAGCTGTACCTGGTGGTCGGCGGCGTTCCCGATCCGCACCGGGCGGGATCCCGCGTAGCCGGGCAGGCTCTCGATGATGGCCTCGGTGGACAGCGGTGCCCCGGTCACAGAGTAGAGCGGGTGGAGCCACTCCGGGCCCGGGGCGTGGGCCAGGATCCGGCCCAGCCAGGCCAGGAAGCCCTCGGCCTCCGCCGTGGAGCCCAGGTCCACGAGCGCGTTGACGGTCATGGACCCGTCACGCAGCCAGCAGTACCGGTAGTCCCAGTTGCGGGTGCCACCGATTCCCTCCGGCAGTGAGGTGGTAGGCGCGGCCAGCACAGCGCCGGTGGGTTCATGGACCAGCGCGCGGAGCACCAGCGCGGACCGGCGGACCAGCGACGGCTTCACGCCGGGCAGCTGCAGTTCGTGGACCCAGCGCCGGGAGTGATGGGCGACGGCGGCGCGGCGCCCGGTCTCATCATCCGGCACCGCGGGCTGAGGTTCCGTATCGCCGCAGCGCAGGTTGAGGACCACCGGCCCGTCCCGCAGATCGACGTCGCCCGTGGCCGTGGCGTGCCGGCCGTCGGAGGTGATGGCGAAGGCAACGCCGGGCGCCCGGAGAATGATCGGATCCGCGGTTCCCACGACGTGCAGTTCAGTTCCGCGCGCCTCCATGCTGAAGTGGGCGTTCGCGTAGTCCGGCCGCGGGGCGAAGACGATCCGGGCCGTGCCGGTGCCGGACAGCACCCGGACCAGGCTGGTGATGCCGTCCGGGGCCGGCTCCAGGTAGTCCGTCACGGTGACGTCGGCCCAGCGGGTTTCGACGATCATGGTGCTGTCCACGTAGCGCTGGCCCAGGACCTGCGAGGCCTTCGCCGGTTCCACGGAGAAGTGCCCCGCCGCATCGCCGCCGAGCAGATGGGCAAACAGCGAGCCGCTGTCCGGCAGCGGGTGGCTCATCCAGCAGATCTTCGCGTCGGGGGTGATCAGGGCGGTGGACGAGCCGTTGCCGATCATGGAGTGCCGCTCCAGCCCCACGGCATCCTCGCCGAACAGCCACGCCCGCCGCAGTTCGAACAGGATCGCCAGGACGCGGGCGAACGACTCCGGGTCCCGGAGCCTGTGGGCCGCCACGCTGGGCCCCTCCCCCACGCGCAGCGCCATGTCCGGCCCGCGCAGCGTCGCCATGGCCAGCTCGTCGCTGAAGGCATCGCCGGCGTAAAGGGCGGCGCTCACGCCGAGCATGGAGCGCAGGTGCTCCAGCGCGGAGGCCTTGGACGGTTCGACCACGGAGAGATCCAGCACCGAGCCGTCCACAACGAAGTGCAACCCGTGCGCCCGGGCGATCTCCTCCGCCTTCGTGGTGGCCAGTGCGACGACGTCGGGGGCCGCCGGGCGGGTATGCACCGACACAGCGACCGGCTTGCGCTCAATGCTGATGCCCCGGTAGGCGCCCACGGTTTCGGCGAGCGCCTGGCTGGCCTGCTGCAGCACTGATTCGGTGGCGAGGGACAGCCCGTGGGCGTAGCCCATGTCGAACTCCGCGCCGTGCGAGCCGACCAGATGCACCTCCGCGGGGAGCCGTGAGACGGCGGCCAGATCCCGCAGCGACCGCCCGGAGATGACGGCCGCGTGGGTGTTCGGGAGGGCTGCCAGCGCCCTCAGCGCGATCGCCGCGCTGCCCAGCGGCAGGGTCTCGGTGGAAATGCCTTCTGCCGCGCACAGCGTGCCGCCGTAGTTGCAGGCCACGAGCAGCCCGGGAGTGCGGGCGAGGATCTTGAGCTCAGCGAGCAGTTGCGGCGTGAGCCCGTCGTCGGCCGCGTTGGTCTGCACGAAAGCGCGGAGCAGGCCCAGCGGGAGGGATTTGGTGAGAAGCGCAGAGTCGGCCAGGGCCTGGTTGAGCGGTGTGGGCATCGGCGCGGTCCTTCGAGTAGTCCCCAATGCCTGCATGAGAATCGTCCCCGGGAGGACGCACCTCCAGTATCCTCCCGGGACGATTTCGCATAGGTGTCCCGGCAGTTGCAACTATGTAACATCCGCCGGGCCGCCCTGCCGTTGCGTGTCAGCAGCCGGCTGGCCTGTATTCGTAGGTCCCCGCATCGGCCGCGCCGCCGCCCTGGCAGTCGCCCTTCTGGTTGGCCGGCCGCCCGTCCAGATCCAGGGGGAAGGGGCTGACCCCGGCCCGGTCAATGGCCGGGCTCGCGCCGGAGAGGTGGAGGTCGGCGGGTGCGTTGACAAAGTTGGCCGGTTCGGTGGTGGAGGTGGCATTGGGAATGATGTTCGTGGGGCCGTTGAGGACGTTTTCCCGCTCGGTCCAGCCGGCGCCGTCCATCCACAACGCGTTGCGGGCGGCCACCAGGATGTTTCCCCTGACGACGGTGGAGGCCGGGCACGACGCGTGGCAGACCAGAGCCTGGGAGTCCGGGCCGTCCAGCCACACGGTGTTGTATTCGAACGTGGTGCCGTCGGTCGGGCCGAAGGAGGACGTCCTGCCGCGCGCGATCAGCCCCATGGCCTGGGAGCAGTTGGGGCCGCAGGTGGACCGGACGAGGTTGTAGCTGTACGTGTTGCCGTCGGCAGTTCCGCCCTTCCCGCGCCCCAGTTCGGAGAAGACGTTGTTATCGACGGCCACGTTGTGGTGGATTCTGTTCCGGTTGCCGTTGAATATTTCGAACGCGCTGCCGTCGTGGCCAAAGTCGTAGGACACCGCGGTGGAGCCGGTGACGGTGTTGCCGGTGAACTCGTTGTCGCTGCCGTTGATCAGGAAGCCAAAGGCGCCCGAGTCGTCATCGCACTTCAGGGACGTGGCGGTGCCGCACAGCTCCCCCGGCGTATTGACGTTCATGATGTTGTTGTCGGCAAGGGTGTTGTTGGTATAGGTGCCGAAGTCGGAGCCCTCGCTCACCTTGATGCCCGCAGCATTGTTCCTGGCGGCGGAGTTCCGCACGGAACCGTGGTCGCCGTAGATGCTAAAGCCCGCATAGCCGCACGACTCCGCCCGCAGGCCATCCACGGCGATGTAGTCGCCGTCGAGCCTGACGCACGTTCCGGCCAGTCCGCCGGTAACGACGGGCGGATCGCCGCTTCCATAGGCATTCAGCGTGACCTTGAGCCGGCTGGTGCCGCTCTGGCCGACCACAAGGCCGCCGGAGAAGATGTCTCCGCGGCGAAAGCTGACCGAGTCCCCGGGCCGCAAAGCAGTGGCATTGACCTTGTCGAGCGACGCCCAGGCCGATTGCGGCGACGTCCCGTCGTTGGCGTCGCTGCCGTCCGCGCTCACGTAATACGTGGCACCCTCGGACGACGCCGGCGCGGACGCCGACGGTCCGCCAAGCAATCCTCCCAGGAACAGCAGGACGAGCAGCGTGGCGGCGGCTGTGGACTTGATCTTCATGGGTGCACCTGGGTTTTCGCCATGTATCCGCGGTTCCGGGCGCCACCGCCAACCGGCGGACCACATCGGCACCCTGAGGGGCTTAACGCTAAGAGCGGCCCCGCCCTAAGTCAACGGACGAGTCCGGCCACGCGCACCGAATTGTTCTTTTTTGCTACTTGACGTTCCTTATTGTGCGATTATGATAGCTAATGATGTGAGCTGCTTCACTCCACCCGCGTTATTTCAAAGGAGAAATTATGACCATGCATGAAGACGCACTGCTCCGGGCCTCCAGCCAAGGCGGGTGGGACAGGAGGACGCTGCTGAAGACCTTCGGCGCCGGAGCAGTCGCGATGGCCGGCATCCCACTGCTCTCGGCCTGCACGGGCGGCAGCGCACCTGCCAGCGGCGGCGCCAAGACGGCCACGTTCGGTTCCGGGTCCTCCGACGAGGTCCCCAAGGCTGCCTACAAGGCGGTGACCGACGCGTTCCAGAAGAAGTCCGGCATCGCGGTCACCACCAACGTGGTGGCGCACAACGACTTCCAGAACAAGATCAACACCTACCTCCAGGGCAGCCCCGACGATTCGTTCACCTGGTTCGCCGGCTACCGCATGCAGTACTACGCCGGCAAGGGGCTGCTCGCCCCGATCGATGACGTCTGGGAAAAGGTCGGCGGAAACTACTCCGATGCCCTCAAAAAGGCCTCGACCGGCGCCGACGGCAAGATGTACCTGATTCCGAACTACAACTACCCCTGGGGCTTCTTCTACCGCAAGAGCCTCTGGACGGAAAAGGGGTACACCGTCCCCACGACGTTCGATGAGCTGAAGGCCCTTGCCACCAAGATGAAGGCCGACGGCCTGATCCCGATTGAATTCGCGGACAAGGACGGCTGGCCCGCCATGGGCACGTTCGACTACCTGAACATGCGTCTGAACGGCTACCAGTTCCACATGGACCTCACCGCGCACCGGGAAAGCTGGGACCAGAAGAAAGTCAGCGACGTCTTCGACACCTGGAAGGCCCTGCTCCCATTCCAGAACCCGAACGCCCTGGGCATGACCTGGCAGGACTCGGCGAAGTCCCTCGCGGACAAGAAATCCGGCATGTACCTGCTCGGCTCCTTCCTCACCCAGCAGTACACGGACAAGGCAATCGCCGACGACATCGACTTCTTCCCGTTCCCCGAGGTCGCGGTGGAAGGCCAGGACACCATCGAGGCACCCATCGACGGCCTGTTGCTCTCCAAGAAGGGCGGCCAGAACCAGGCCGCCCGGGACTTCCTGGCCTACGTCGGCACCCCGGAAGGACAGGATGTGTACGCCTCGGTCGACTCGTCCAACATCGCCACGGCCAAGGGCGCCGATACCTCCAAGTTCACTCCGCTGAACAAGAAGCTGGCCGAGGCCATCAGCGGTGCCAAGAACATCAGCCAGTTCTTCGACCGCGATGCCCTGCCCGCCATGGCCAACAACGTGATGATCCCGGCGCTTCAGTCGTTCATCAAGGACGGCAACGTCGATGTGAAGAACCTGGAAGCCCAGGCCAAGTCCCTGTACGCCGCCCAGTAGCGCCTGTCTGCCCGCGCGGGTGACCGCGCGGTCAGCACGGCCCTTTCCTCTGCATTTCTCTCTGCATTTCACTCTGCATTTCACAAGGCAAGGAATCTCCATGAGTGTCTCTACCAACCCGTCGGCGCGGGGGCGCAAAGCAGCCGCAGCCCCCGCGCGGCGGGTTCGGCGGCTGTCCGGCCGCGACAAAGTGGTGCTCGGCTTGATGGTGGGCGTCCCCACGCTGATCCAGCTCGTACTGGTCTGGATCCCCACCCTCATGTCGGTCGGACTGTCCTTTGCCCGCTGGAACGGGCTGGAGCTGACCGACATCAAGCCCGCCGGCGTCGAGAACTACCAGTTCATCGCCCAGGATTACCCGCCGTTTTGGCCGGCCATGCAGCACAACGTGCTGTGGCTGGCGTTCCTGGCACTCGTCGCCACCCCGCTGGGGCTGCTCCTGGCCGTGCTCCTGGACCAGAACATCCGCGGCACGCGGATCTACCAAAGCATTTTCTTCGCCCCGGTCATGCTCTCCCTGGCCCTGATCGGGATCATCTGGCAGCTGTTCTACAACCGGGACAGCGGCCTCCTGAACTTCCTGCTTGGCACCGCCGGCACGCCCCAGGCCGTCGACTGGTTCGGGGATTCGAGCGTCAACATCTGGGCAGCCCTCTTCGCCGCCACCTGGCGGCATGCCGGCTACGTCATGATCCTGTACCTGGCCGGGCTCAAGGGCGTCGATCCGACGCTGCGCGAGGCGGCCCAGATCGACGGCGCCAACGCGGTCCAGACCTTCTTCCGGGTGGTCTTCCCGGCCATGCGCCCGGTGAACGTCATCATCATTGTCATCACCGTCATCGAATCCCTCCGGGCGTTCGACATCGTTTACGTGATCAACCGCGGCACCAACGGTCTGGAACTGATCAGCGCCCTGGTCATCCAGAACCTGGTCGGTGAAGGGCAGGTGATCGGCATCGGCTCGGCGCTGGCCGTCATCCTGCTCGTCATCTCGCTGATCCCCATCACGTTTTACCTCTCCCGCGCGTTCGGAAAGGACAAAGAGGCATGAGCATCGCCCATCCAACCGATGCCGCCGCGGCCGGCAGCCCGGCAGCCGCCCGGCAGCGCAGCTCCGGCCCAGGCAGGACCGGACCCCGCCCCGGCCGCCCGGCCAACAACAAGCAGGGCAAGAAGCACTACGGCACCCACGTCTTCCTCATCGTCATGGCGGCGATCTGGCTCGTACCCCTGGCCTGGGCCATTTTCACTGCCCTGCGGCCCAAAGCTGACACCGACAAATACGGCTACTTCAGCACCGGCGGCGCCTTCAACTTCGACAACTTCGCCCAGGCCTGGACGCAGGGCGGCTTTTCCCAGCTGTTCTGGAACTCCGTGCTCATCACGGTCCCCTCGGTGTTCCTGATCCTCTTCTTCGCCTCCATGATGGCGTTCGCCGTGAGCCGGGTGAGCTGGAAGTTCAACATCACCCTGCTGATCATGTTCACCGCCGGAAACCTGCTGCCACCCCAGGTGCTCGCGGCGCCGCTCTTTGAAATGTTCAAGCACTTCGAGCTGCCCTACGCCGTCAGCGATTCCGGGAACCTGCTCAACACCTACATCAGCGTGATCGCGGTGGACACCGCCTTCCAGATCGGCTTCGTGACGTTCGTCCTTTCGAACTACATGAAGGCCCTGTCCCCTGAGCTGACCGAGGCGGCCCTGGTTGACGGTGCCGGCGTCTGGCGCCAGTACTGGGACATCATCCTGCCGCTGTGCCGCCCGGCCCTGGCCGCCATGGGCACGCTCGAGGTGATCTTCATTTACAACGACTTCTTCTGGCCCCTGCTCTTCATCCAAAGCGGGGACCGGCTTCCGGTCACCACCGCGATCAACAACCTCCAGGGCCAGTTCCTCTCCAACTACAATCTGATCGCCGCCGGCGCCATGATCACCGCCGTTCCGGCCCTGATCATCTACCTGCTCCTGCAGCGCCACTTCGTGGCGGGCCTGACCCTCGGCTCCAGCAAAGGATAAACGTGGACAACAGCTCCAACCACAACAACGCTATGGACTACATCACCGCCCGCCTCGGCTCCGAAGGCTCCCCAATGCTGGCATTTGGCGGAGACTACAACCCGGAGCAGTGGCCCGAGGAGACCTGGGACGAGGATGTCCGGCTGATGCGCGAGGCCGGCGTCAACCTGGTCAGCGTGGGCATCTTCAGCTGGTCCCTGCTTGAGCCGTCCGAGGGCGTCTACGAGTTCGGCTGGCTGGACCGGGTCCTGGACCTGCTGCACGCCAACGGCATCCGGGTGGACCTGGCGAACGCCACGGCGTCGCCGCCGCCCTGGTTCAGCCACAAGTACCCCGAGTCCCTGCCCGTGACGGCCGACGGCGTGCGGCACAGCTACGGTTCCCGGCAGGCCTTCGCGGCGTCGAGTGCCGACTACCGCCGGGCCGCCGCGGCCCTGACCGAGCAGATCGCCACCCGGTACAAGGACCATCCCGCCGTCGTGATGTGGCATGTCCACAACGAGTACGGCTGCCACAACCAGCCTGATTTCTCTGACGGTGCCGCCGCGGGTTTCCGGCGCTGGCTCGAACGCCGGTACGGCAGCCTGGAGGCCCTCAATGCCGCGTGGGGCACCGCCTTCTGGTCCCAGCGCTACTCGGCCTGGGATGAGATCCTGCCGCCGCGCACCTCCGGGACCTGGGTGAACCCGACCCAGCAGCTGGACTTCGCCCGCTACTCCTCCGATGAGCTGCTCGAATGCTACAAGGCCGAGGCCGCGATCATCCGCACGCACTCGGGACATCCCGTGACCACCAACTTCATGGGGTTCAATATGGGCCTGCACCAGCCCGTGGACTACTGGCGCTGGTCCGAGGAGATGGATGTGGTCTCCAACGACCACTACCTGATTGCCGAGGACCCGCGGAACTTCCAGGAACTGGCGGCAACCGCAGACCTCACCCGCGGCTGGGCCAAGGGCAAACCGTGGCTGCTCATGGAGCATTCGACCTCTGCCGTGAACTGGCAGCCGCGCAACATCGCCAAAGCGCCCGGCGAGATGCTGCGCAATTCCCTGCAGCACGTTGCCCGCGGCGCCGACGGCGCGCTCTTCTTCCAGTGGCGGGCCTCGCGGGCCGGCGCCGAGAAGTTCCATTCCGGGCTGCTTCCGCACGCCGGGACGGACACCAAGGTTTGGCGCGAAGTGGTGCAGCTGGGCCAGGCGCTGCGGAGCCTGGCCGAAGTAAGCGGCTCGGTGGTTACGGGCGCGTCCGGCCGGGTAGACGTCGCGATCCTCCATGACACTGACGCCCGCTGGGCCTCGGAACTGGACTCGCACCCGAGCGTGGACGCCTCCAACATCGCCGAAACCCGGCGCTGGCACGATGCCTTCTACCGGGCCGGCATCCCCACCGACTTCCGCCAGGGCACCGATGACCTTTCCGGCTACCGGCTCGTCGTCGCGCCGATGCAGTACCTCGTGAGCGATGCCGGGGCCGCGAATCTGGACGCGTATGTGCGCTCCGGCGGCCACCTCGTGGTGACCTATTTCTCCGGTATCGTGGACGAAAATGACCACATCAGGCTTGGCAGCTACCCCGGCGCGTTCAGCGGACTGCTGGGCGTAAAGATGGAAGAGTTTTTCCCGCTGCGCGGCGGCGAAAGCATCCGGCTCAGCAGTTTCGGGGCGGGTACCTGCTGGAATGAATTGGGGCATGCCACCACCGCCGAGGTTCTGGCGGCCGTGGAGGAGGGACCGGCCGCCGGTTCTCCCGCCGTGACCCGTAACCGTTCCGGAAGCGGCCGCTCCTACTATGTCGCCACGTCACTCGCGCCGGAGGGTCTGGGCGAACTGCTCGCCGTCGTCTGCGCCGATGCCAGGGTGGAGCCGCTCGTCCCCGGGCTGCCGAAGGATGTCGAAGTAGTCCGGCGCAGCAAGGACGGGACGGACTGGACGTTCTGCATCAACCATGGGGCCCACGACGTCCGGCTGCCGCTGGAAGGCGTGGACCTGCTCACCGGCGCCGAACTCGACGGCGGCGGGCTCGGCCTCGCGGCCGGCGGTGTCGCCGTCGTCCGTTCGGCTGCCGCCCGATTGGTCGGCACCTCCGCCGGCCTCTCAAACCTCTCAAACCTCTCAAACCTGTAAGGACTCCACATGCTAGCCGCAGCCCGCCATTCCGCCATCCTCGCGGAGGTCCAGCGTGAGCGGATCGTCCGCGTCGCGGACCTCGCCAAGATGCTCGGCGTCTCGCTGATGACCGTGCGGCGGGACATCGAGGCCCTCGACGCGGCGGGCGCCGTGGAGAAGATCCACGGCGGGGCCAAGTTGCCCGGCGGCGCCGGCACCCACGAGCCAGGCTTCGAGCTGAAGGTGACCCAGCTCAAGGACGAGAAGATGGCGATTGCGCAGGAGGCGGCCGCACAGGTGCGCGAGGGCATGGCGGTGGGGCTCAGCGCCGGCACCACCACGTGGGCGCTGGCCCAGCTGCTGTCCGCCGGCCCGCGGATCACCGTGGTCACCAATTCGGTGCGGATCGCCGACGTCTTCCACCAGAGCGCCTCCCCGTCCACCGTGATCCTGACCGGCGGCGAGCGCACACCCTCGGACGCCCTCGTCGGGCCGCTGGCCACTTCCTCGCTCAAACAGCTGCACCTGGACGTATTGTTCCTCGGCGTCCACGGCGTCGACGCCGACGCAGGCTTCACCACCCCCAACGTGCTCGAGGCCGAAACCGACCGGGCCTTCGTCACCGCGGCCCGGCGGGTGGTGGTGCTGGCGGACCACACTAAGTGGGGCACCCTCGGCATCAGCACGATCGCCGGCCTGGAGGACGCCGACGAACTCATCAGCGATGACCTTCTGGGCAGCGAGGCCCGGCGCATCCTCGGCGAGCGCGTCGGCAGGCTCCGCCTGGCCCATACCGGCGACGCCCGGAGCATCAGCGCAGCCAGCCCCGCAGCAGCCACAGGCTGACCGCTCGGCCCCCGCCCACCCAAACCACTACGTCTGGAGCTGCCGTGAACCACCCGGACCTCACCCTTGCCGCCGAGACCCGCTCCCCCGTGGGCGTCCCGCCGCTGTTGTCCTCGGATCTGGAGCCGTTGTACCTGCGCCGCTCCGGAACCTCCCTGCTGATCGACTTCAGCACGGGCGAGGCCGCCATGCTGCACTTCGGCGCCGACCTCGGTCCGGTCCTGCCGGATCTTTCGCTGCTGGGCGGGGCCGTACCGCACTCTGCCCTCGACGTCCCGGTGACGCTGGGCGTGATCCCTCAGGCGTCCTCCGGCTGGCGCGGGCGGCCCGGCCTCCGCGGCCACCGGAACGGCCAGGCGTTCTCGGCCCGGCTGCGTGTTGTCAGTGTTGAACGGTCCGGTGCTGAGCGGTCCAGTGGCGAGCGCTCCCGCGGGGCGGACTGCTCGGCCGTCATCACCCAGGCCGACCCCGAGGCCGGTGTCAGCGTCCGCACGGAGATCAGGATCAACGACGGCGGCCTGCTCCAGCTCCGGCATCGGCTCGACAACGACGGCACCGGCCCGTACAGCCTCGACGAACTCGCCGCTGTGCTTCCCGTGGGCCGCGCCGCCACAGAAATCCTGGATCTGACCGGGCGCTGGTGCCGGGAGTCCCACCCCCAGCGCCTGCCGCTGCGCCAAGGCACGTGGGTCCGCTCGGGCCGGCACGGCCGGACCGGCCACGACGCCTCGCTCCTGTTGGCGGCCGGCACCCCCGGATTCGGGAACCGCCACGGGCAGGTGTGGGCCGTGCATCTGGGCTGGAGCGGCAACCACGAGAGCTTCGTTGACGCCGCCGCGGACGGCCGGACCGTCCTCGGCGCCTCGGAACTGCTTGGCGCCGGCG
The DNA here is from genome assembly GCF_900168135.1 of Arthrobacter sp. 49Tsu3.1M3. NCBI lineage: Bacteria > Bacillati > Actinomycetota > Actinomycetes > Micrococcales > Micrococcaceae > Arthrobacter > Arthrobacter sp. 49Tsu3.1M3. The sequence goes on along the minus strand of NZ_FUZD01000003.1, from coordinate 15,531 downwards.
AGATCAGCGTGGCCGCGAACGCCAGCTACGAGACCCCGTGGCTGTACGCTGCCTATTCCGCCGCGGGCCTTGACGGCATCAGCGATGCGTTCTACAGCTGGTTCCGCGGGCGCCCCAACCACCCCGGCGTGCGGTCCGGCAAGGCCCGTCCCGTGGTGCTCAACGTCTGGGAGGCCGTCTACTTCGACCACCGCCTCGAGCCCATGCTCGAACTCGCCGAAGCGGCCGCCGGGCTCGGCGTGGAACGCTTCGTCCTCGACGACGGCTGGTTCCGCGGCCGCCGCAACGATCACGCCGGCCTCGGCGACTGGTACGTCGACGAGGACCTCTGGCCCGAGGGCCTGACACCGCTGGTCGACGCCGTTACCGGCCACGGTATGGAATTCGGGCTCTGGGTCGAACCCGAAATGGTCAACGAAGACTCGGACCTGGCCCGCGCCCACCCGGACTGGATCGCCGGCCCGGCTCCGCGGCGCGCCGGGGGCAACCCGCCCGACGACGGCGGCCCGGCCGGCCGGCTGCCGGAACGGTGGCGGCACCAGCAGGTCCTTGACCTAGTCAATCCGGCGGCTTGGCGATACATCTTCGACAGGCTCGATGCCCTGTTGAGCGAAAACCGGATCAGTTACCTCAAATGGGACCAGAACCGGGACCTGGCCGAGATGGGCCACGCCGGCCGCCCGTCCGTGTACGCCCAGACTCAGGCCGTCTACCGGCTCCTGGACGAGCTCCGCAAGGCCCACCCTGGCGTCGAGATTGAAAGTTGCTCCTCCGGCGGGGCCCGCGTGGATCTCGGCATCCTGGAGCGCACCGACCGGATCTGGGCCTCGGACTGCAACGATGCCCTGGAACGGCAGACCATCCAGCGCTGGACCGGCGTGGTGGTGCCGCCGGAGCTTGTCGGATCGCACATTGGCCCCACCACGAGCCACACCACGGCGCGAACGCACGATCTCTCGTTCCGGGCGATCACCGCGATGTTCGGCCACTTCGGCCTCGAATGGGATGTCCGGCGCCTCGCCGATGCCGATCGTACCGAGCTTGCCCGAGCCATCGCACTGTTCAAGCAGTACCGGCCGCTCCTGCACAGCGGGCGCATGGTGCGGGCCGACGAGCCCGATCCGGCCCTCCGGCTGCACGGCGTCGTGTCCCACGACGGCGGCGAAGCCCTCTACGCCCTGGTGTCCGTGGCGACGTCGTTCGCCGAGGTCCCGGGGAGGGTCTGCCTGCCGGGGCTGCTCCCGGACACCGCGTACCGGGTGGATGCGGTCTACCCCGCGGCCGAGGACCGGCGGGCCTTCCTGCAGGCGGCGCCGCCGGCGTGGCTTGCGGGCGGCGTCGAGGCGTCGGGACGCTTCCTGGCCGAATCCGGGCTCCCCATGCCGGTCCTGAACCCGGAACATGGGCTGCTCCTGGCTGTCCGCCGCGCCCCCGCGGCCGCTTCGGCCGCCGATCCAGCCGCAACCAGCGCACACCCCGTGAGGAACCCCTAGCATGGGCCAGGTTACGAAACGCTCCTACAAGCTCTCCGACGGCCGGGACATCATCTACTTCGATGATGCCGATACCGTCCTGCCCCCGCACCGGGGCGAGGATCTCCGCGCGCCGGCGGTCCGGCCGCCCACGGCCACCATGCGCCAGGACGTCCTGACCGGAGAGTGGATCTCGATCGCGGCCGCCCGGCAGAACCGGGTGGTCCTGCCGCCCTCGCACCTGGACCCGCTGGCCCCGGCGTCGCCGGAGAATCCCTCGGAGATTCCGAGCCTCTACGACGTCGCCGTCTTCGAAAACAAGTCCCCCTCCTTCGGCCCGGACGTGGCGGGGGACGCCGCGCCGGAAGGCCTGGATGACCTCGCCCGGGTGGGGCTGGGCCGCAGCCGGCAGTCCGTGGGCCGGTGCGAAGTGGTGTGCTTCTCCCCGGAACACACCGGCTCCCTGGCCGGCCTGCCCCTGTCCCGGATGCGCACGGTGGTGGAAGCCTGGGCGGACCGGACGGCCGCGCTGTCCGCGCTGCCCGGCGTCGAACAGGTTTTTCCGTTCGAGAACCGCGGCGAAGCGATCGGCGTGACCCTGCACCACCCGCACGGACAGATCTACGCCTACCCGTACATCACGCCGCGCACGGCCCAGCTGGTCCGCACGATCGAAAGTTACGGCGGCTCGCTGTTCGAGGACATCCTCAGCTTCGAGCAGAAATCCGAACGGGTGCTGCTCCAGGGCGAGCACTGGACGGCGTTTGTCCCGTTTGCCGCGCGCTGGCCGCTGGAGGTGCACATCCTCCCGCACCGGCACGTCCCGGACCTCGCCGGCACGACGGACGAGGAACGTGATGAGTTCTCCGTGTTGTACCGCCGGCTCCTGCGTGGCGTCGATGCCCTGTACGACAGCCCCACTCCGTACATTTCGGCGTGGCACCAGGCTCCCGTCCACGCCCACCGGGACGACATCCGGCTCATGCTGCAACTGACCTCGCCCCGGCGGGAGGAGGACAAGCTCAAGTACTTGGCAGGGTCGGAAGCCGCGATGGGGGCATTCATCGCGGACATCCCGCCGGAAACGGCCGCCGCCCGGCTCCGCGACGCCATGGAAGAAGCATCGCCATCACCGCGTATGACAGGGCTCGAGCCATTACGCACAGAACTCCCCGCAACAGAACAGGAAGCAGCCCGGCCATGAACGAGGTCCTTGAACGGGAAAGTGGGTTCTTTTCCAGTGAGTTTGGGGGCGCGCCGGACGGCTTGTGGTCGGCGCCCGGGCGGGTCAACCTGATCGGTGAGCACACGGATTACAACGAGGGCTTCGCGTTTCCGATCGCGATCGACAAGCGCACCACGGTGGCGGCCCGCGTCCGCGCAGACCGTCTGCTCCGGGTCACCAGCAGCTCTTTCCCCGGCGTCATAGAGGTAAGCCTCGATCGCCTGGACCCGGATAGCCTCACCGGCTGGGCCGCATACCCCCTCGGCGTGGCCTGGGCCATGGCCCGGGCGGCAGCCAGCGGCGCCGGTTCCGGCGTCGCGTCCGGTTCAGCAGCCGGTTCCGGTGTCCCGCCGCGGATGTCCGGCCTGGACCTGGCGCTGACCTCGGATGTTCCGGCCGGCGCCGGGCTGTCCTCCTCCGCCGCAATCGAATGCGCGGTGGCCCTGGCCCTGAACGATCTCTGGGATGTGGGGCTGGGCAGGCCGGAGCTGGCAAGGATCGGCCAGCTGGCCGAGAACCGGGTGGTCGGCGCGCCCACGGGCATCATGGACCAGTCGGCCTCGCTCCTGGGCGAGTCCGATCATGGCATCCTGCTCGATTGCCAAAGCCTGATGACCGAGAGTGTTGCGCTCGGCTTCGCCGGCGCCGGGGTGGGGCTGCTCGTGATGGACACCCGCACCAGCCATTCCCATGCCGACGGCGGCTACGCCAGCCGCCGTCGTTCCTGCGAGGACGGCGCCCGCCGCCTGGGCGTCGGCAGCCTGCGGGCGTTGGGCCCAGCCGATCTGCCCCGCGCCGCAGCACAGCTCGACGGACAGACCTACCGGCGGGTCCGCCACATCATCACGGAGAACCAGCGGGTGCTCGACACCGTGACGGCGCTGCGGACCTCCGGCGCCGCCGCGATCGGGCCGTTCCTCAACGAATCGCACGTGTCCATGCGCGACGACTTCGAGATCTCCACCCCTGAGCTCGACCTGGCCGTGGCCAGCGCGCAGGGATTGGGCGCCATCGGTGCGCGCATGACCGGCGGCGGTTTCGGGGGCGCCGCCATCGCTTTGGTCCACACCGACGGCGCCGCAACGGTGGCCGCGGGCGTTGCCCGCGACTTCGCCCGGGCCGGGTACGCGGCCCCGCACATCTTCCCCGTCACCGCGTCCGAGGGCGCCCGCCGGGAACTGTAGCCCGGAAGGGCCCCGGGTCGTTACGCCCGCACGAGGCGGGCGGCGTCGGCCAGAAGTTCCACGGAACGGAGCCGGGGTTCGGTCCCGGTGCTCTGGTGCGCCACGATCAGTTCGTCGGCGTCGGCGTGCTCCGTGAACTCCTCGAGGTACGCCAGGACGGCCTCGGGGGTGCCCACCGCGGAGTACTTCATCATCTGCGCCATATGCTGGCCCTGGGGGGAGTCCAGGATCATGTCCGCTTCGTCGTCGCTGAACACGCGGCCATTGCCGAAGAACAAGGAGACCCTGGCCCGCTTGGTGGCCTGGAGCATCGCCTGCGCCTCAGCGGCGGAGTCGGCGGCGATGACATTGACTCCGGCGATCACGTGCGGGGCCTCGAGCTGCGCGGAGGGCCGGAATTCGCGGCGGTAGACCGCCACCGCGTCCTGCAGCGCGTTGGGCGCGAAGTGCGAGGCGAACGCATAGGGCAGGCCCAGCTGGGCGGCCAGCCTGGCGCCGAACAGGGAGGAACCCAGGATGTACAGCGGCACGTTGGTGCCCTTGCCCGGGGTGGCCTCCACGCCCTGGATGCGGGTGGGGCCGCTGAGGTAGCCCTGGAGCTCCAGGACGTCCTGCGGGAAGCTGTCTGCCGACATCGGATCGCGGCGCAGGGCGCGCATGGTGTTCTGGTCGCTGCCCGGCGCCCGGCCCAGGCCGAGGTCGATCCTGCCCGGGTGCAGGGTCTCCAGCGTGCCGAACTGTTCCGCGATGGTCAGCGGCGAGTGGTTGGGCAGCATCACGCCGCCGGCGCCGAGCCGGATGCTGGAGGTGTGGGCCGCGACGTGGGCGATCAGCACACTCGTGGCGGACGATGCGATCGCGGACATGTTGTGGTGCTCGGCGTACCAGATCCGCCGGTAACCCCGGTCCTCGGCGAGCTGCGCCATGGCCACGCTGCCGGCGAAGCTTTCCGCCGCCGTCTGGCCCGGGCCGATGGTAGCGAGATCAAGAATGGAAAGCGGAACAGTCACGGAAAAGCCGGCCTTTCGTAGCGGAACAGTGTGCGGGCCGGAGTTTGGACTGCGGTCCTGGGCGGCACCGGGTTTCCGGCGCGGGCACACTGGGGTCAACGACGGCGGCCCCCGGGATATTTCTGCGGGCGGCTCAGATGCAGGAGTAGTTGTAGTCCAGGCCGCCGGAGATGTACTGCGTCACGGAGACGCGGCTGCGCGGCGTGAGTCCGGTCAAGGCGCAGTTTGACTTGGCGCGGGACGCCGAGGCGGCACCAGCCAGCCAGCTCGGCAGTCCAGCCAGCGGGCTGGTCGACTTCACGGTTCCGGCGATCTGCGCCCACTGGTAACCCGTGGAGTACAGGCCCACCCGGGCGCCAATCTTCTTGAAATAGGCGGTCAGGACTGCGGGCCGGCGACGCCGCGGTTCTTGGCATCGTCGGACGCTTTCGCCCACCCGTAGATGTAGGAGCAGGCCCGCAACGACCCTGTGGCGCAGTTGCCGCAGGGGTTGGTAACGGACTGGACGGCCGCTGCGCGGGGCACCGCAGCGGCCGAGCGGGGACCGTCCGCGCGGGCGCCCGTGGAATAGTCAGCAGGCTGAGGATGTTCCCTTCCCTATGAGCCCCAACAATTCACAGCACCAGGAATCATCCGCCACGATCGCCCTGAAGGACCTGGCGACAGTCCACCGGCTGGGCTTTGGCGCCATGCGCATCGTCGGCGACGGCGTCTGGGGCGAGCCGGCCGACCGCGCCGCCGCAGTCGCCGTCGTACGCCGCGCCGTGGAGCTTGGCGTCGACTTCATCGACACCGCCGACTCGTACGGCCCCAACATCAGCGAGGAAATCCTCGCCGAGGCGCTGCACCCCTACGGGGACGGGGTCAAGATCGCCACGAAGGTCGGATTCACCCGGACCGGACCTAACGCCTGGATTCCTGTCGGCCGGCCCGAATACCTGCGCCAGCAGACGGAACTGAGCCTGCGCAAGCTCAAGGTCGATGCCCTGGACCTCCTGCAGCTGCACCGGATCGACCCCAAAGTGGACCGCGAGGAGCAGTTCACCGTGCTTCGCGATCTGCAAAAGGAAGGCAAGGTCAAAGCGCTCGGCCTGTCCCAGGTCAGCGTGGAGGAGCTGGAGGAAGCCGGGAAGTACTTCACGGTCTCCACCGTGCAAAACCGGTTCAACCTCACCGACCGCAGCTCCGAGGACGTCCTCGAGTACGCCGAGGAGAACGGCATCGGCTTCATCCCGTGGGCGCCGATCGCCGCGGGCGAGCTTGCCCGGCCCGGCGGGCCGCTGGACGCGGCCGCCAAGCGGCTGGGCGCCACCACCTCCCAGGTCGCGCTGGCCTGGTTGCTGCGCCGCTCCCCCGTCATGATGCCCATCCCCGGCACCGGTTCCATCAAGCATCTGGAAGAAAACCTTGCCGCGGCCGGTGTCGTCGTTGACGATGCCACCTTCGCCGAACTCCAAGCGGCACGCTAAACCCTCCCACCACCCGCCGGCCCTGCCGGCAGAACAGGAACAACACCATGGCTAACATCCTGATGGTCGTCTCGGCCGCAAATTCCCTCACCATGCGCGACGGCACCGAACACCCCACCGGCTACTGGGCCGAGGAACTCGTCGTCTCCCACCAGACTCTCCTAGACGCGGGTCACACCGTGCACATCGCCACCCCCGGCGGCCGGAAACCCACTGTGGACGAGGTCAGCCTCGCGGCTGAGTCCGCGGGCGGCCAGGACCGTGCCGACGGTTTCCGGAACTATCTCGAGTCGATCGACGCCGAGCTCTCCGCCCCGCTGGTGCTGGGCGGCGTCGACGTCTCCGACTATGACGCCGTCGTCATGCCGGGCGGCCACGGGCCCATGGCCGACCTGTACAAAGACGCGGACCTCGGCAGGATCCTCTCCGGCGCCAACGCCGCTGCCAAGATCATCGCGCCGTTCTGCCACGGCCCGGCCGGGCTGCTGAGCGCCACGGACGACGACGGCGCGTTCACCTTCGCCGGACGCCGCCTCACCGTCTTCACCAATGAGGAGGAGCTGGGCGGCGGCACGGGACCCAATACACCGTGGTTCGTGGAGGACGTCCTGACGGAGAGGGGCGCGGTAGTGGACAACGGCGCGGCCTGGACGTCGCATGTTGTGCGGGACGGAAACCTCATCACCGGGCAGAACCCGCAGTCCAGCGAGGACGTGGCCAAGGAGGTCCTCAAGGCCCTCGCCGAATAAGCCACTCCTAGCCGGGTCCGGGAACCCCGGACCCGGCTAAGCTAACCGCATGGCCATCAAATCCACTGCAGACAAAGTCGCCACGATCGTCCAGGGCTACACCCTGGACGGCCCGACGATCGAGCTCGGCGCGGCGATCGTCGACGGCGAACTCCACAAGGAAGCCTCCGTCCGGCTGCCGCTCGCGATGATGAACCGGCACGGCCTCGTGGCCGGGGCGACGGGCACGGGCAAGACCGTCACGCTGCACATGATGGCCGAACAGCTTTCCACCGCCGGTGTGCCCGTGTTCCTGGCCGACATCAAGGGCGACCTCTCCGGCCTGGCCACCGCCGCCACCGGCAGCGAAAAACTCCTGGCCCGCACTGAGAGCATCGGCCAGGCCTGGTCCGGCAAGACTTTTCCGGTGGAGTTCCTGGCCCTCGGCGGCGACGGCAAGGGCATACCGGTCCGCGCCACCATCACCTCCTTCGGCCCAATCCTGCTCTCCCGGATCATGGACCTGAACGAGACCCAGGAATCCAGCCTGCAGCTCGTCTTCCATTTCGCGGACAAGAAAGACCTGGAGCTGATCGACCTCAAGGACCTGCGGGCCGTGATCCAATTCCTGACCTCGGCCGAGGGCAAGGACGAACTTGAGGAACTCGGCGGCCTCTCCAAGGCAACCGCCGGCGTAATCCTGCGCGAACTGATCACGCTCGAGGCTCAGGGTATGGAGAAGTTCTTCGGCGAACCCGAGTTCGACACCGCCGAACTGCTGCGTACCGCGCCGGACGGCCGCGGTGTGGTGAGCTGCCTGGAACTTCCGACGCTGCAGACCAAGCCCATGCTCTTCTCGACCTTTCTCATGTGGCTGCTGGCCGACCTCTTCGAGGACCTGCCCGAGGCCGGGGACCTCGACAAGCCCAAGCTCGTCTTCTTCCTCGATGAGGCCCACCTGTTGTTCAACGGCGCCTCGAAAGCCTTCCTTGATGCGATCACCACCACCGTCCGGCTCATCAGGTCCAAAGGTGTCGGAATTTTCTTCGTGACGCAGACCCCCAAGGACGTCCCCGCCGACGTCCTTGGCCAGCTGGCAAACCGCGTGCAGCACGCCCTCCGCGCCTATACCCCGGAAGACGCCAAGGCCCTCAGGGCCACCGTCTCCACCTTCCCGACCAGCGACTACGACCTCGAGGAGACCCTCACGACCGCCGGCATCGGCGAGGCCGTCATCACAGTCCTGAATGAGAAGGGCGCGCCGACCCCGGTGGCGCTGACCCGGCTCCGCGCCCCGGAGTCCGTGATGGGTCCCAGCACCGACGAGCTGATCTCCGGCACCGTAGCCGCCTCCGCCCTGCTGCCCAAGTACGGCACCGCCATCGACAACATCTCGGCGTACGAGAAGATCGCCGCCGAAAGCGGTGACCACACAGGCGCTGCCCCCACCGGACCGGCGGCCGGGACCGCACACCACGGCGGCGCCCGGGACGGCGGCAGCCGGGACTCCGCCCAGGGCGGCGGTTGGGACCCCCGCGCCATCGACGCCGAAGCCCGACGGATCGAGGAGGAAATCCTTGGCCGCCCCAGCAGCCGCCCCGCGCCGGCGCCCAGGATGCCCGACGATGACAACGTGGCCGGGCGGCGGGCCCCCCGGCCGGCGCAGCCGCCAGCCGGCGGTGGCGGGGGCATCGGCGGCGAACTCGCCGGGGCCCTGGGCGGCGGCCTCCAGAGCATGGCCCGCTCGCTGGGGACCCAGCTTGGCAGGGAACTGCTCCGCGGCGTCTTCGGCACTTCCTCCAAACGCCGCCGCCGCTAGGGATCACCGCGGCGGCATCCAACCGAACCTTCCCGGCCGCTGGCCGGGCGGCCTTCAGTCATGCTCCGCGTCACAGATGCGGACTGTGACACCGGGATTCCTGTGGGGTACAGGTAACGTAAGAATGGTGCAGATGAGTCAGGCGTTGGTCAAAATCGCAGCAGTGTGGCTGCTGGGACTGATGCTTGCCGTCGCCGGGGCCATCGTGTCGATCAACCTGGTGAACGCCTCCATAGCCGGGCCCCAGCAGCCAGTCCGCGAATATTTGAGTGCCCTGCAAAAGGGCGATGGCGAAAAGGCGCTGGGCCTCTTGCGCGCCTCCGTGCCACAAAGCAACCCGGCAATGCTCGACGGCACGGCCCTGCAGACCGCGGCGGCACGGATCTCCGAGGTCAAGCTAGGCGCCGCGGAAGAGCGCGGTGCCAATCAGGTTATGGTGCCCATGGAGTACACCGTCGACGGCAACAAGCTGCGGACCGAGTTCCTGTTGGAGCGCTCCGGCACCGAGTGGCTGTTCTTCCACAAATGGTCTTTCGTCCCCTCTGAGCTGCCCGTCCTGGACGTCACCGTGGTCAACTCCAGCGAGGCCACCCTCAACGGGGTGCCGGTGAACATGCCCAACGGCCGCAACTCCTTCGCTGTCTTCTACCCGGGCGAGTACGAGGCGACCCTGAACGGCCAGTACTTCTCCGCCCCGGCCACCCGCGCCACCGTGTCGGCCGCCGACGCGCCCCCGGCCTCGCTGAACCTGCTGACCGAGGCCACAGGCGCCCTGAAGGAAGCCGTGAGCGGCAAGGTCAAGGAGTTCCTGGACTCCTGCGCGGACGAGGCCGACAAGCAGCAGAAGCTGCAGCCCAACTGCCCGTTCTACCACGCCACCAACAACCGCGTGATGGACGGAACCATCGACTGGAGCATCACGGACTACCCGAGCGTCAGCATCGAGCCGTTCGGCGGCCGCTGGGTGGTCGCTCCCCTCGACGGCAAGGCCCGGATCAAGGCCCGCCAACAGGATCTGTTCACGGGCGCCGTGTCCGACATCGACTCCGTCCACGATTTCAGCTTCACGACCCGGCTGGACATCGACGGCGACACCGTCAAACTCACGCCGCAGCTGGACTACTAGCACCCGCCCGGACTTCCGCGGCCGGAGGGCCCGACGAAAGCCAAAAGGCTGCTGGCCGTGACGCAGGGTCACGGACAGCAGCCTTCTGATCAGCCTTGGCGCAGCGGCTCAGTCCATTCCGCGCAGGTCCAGGACCAGCTCGGTGTCGCCGTCGGCCTGCAGGAGCACGGGGATTCCCCAGTCCTGCTGGTAGAGGTGGCAGGCCGCATGGTCCGGGATCTCGCCGTCGGCGTCTTCGGGCCCGTCACACGCCGCCGCGCGGGCGGTGATGTGCAGGACGCCCTCGGGGACCTCGGAGGAGAGCTCCAGTGTGCGCAGGAGCCCCACGGACGTCCCGCCGCCGGAGACCAGCAGTTCGGGGGGTGTGGACGAGATCTTCAACTGGGTGGGATCGCCCCAGCGGTCGTCCAGTTTCTGACCGGTGGGCGCCGTGAAGCGGACCGCCAGTTCGAGCGGCCCGGGCGCCACAGGGCTCTTGGGCCGGTGGGTCTGCGCCGCGCCCTCGTCCACCTGCTGCGCTTCCTTCGGGATGGGCACGTACACGAGCTGGTGCTTGTTGGCCTCGACCACCACCAGCAACGGCTCGGATCCGGCGACCTGGGTGTGGTCCACAATCACGTCCGAGGGCTCGGACAGTCCGCGGGCCAGCGTGGAGACCGTGCCCGTTGCGGGGTCGTAGCGGCGGACTGCGCCGTTGTACGTGTCCGCGATGGCCACCGAACCGTCAGGGAGCACCGTGACGCCGAGCGGGTGCTGCAGCCGCGCCTCCGCGGCGGGGCCGTCGCGGAAGCCGAAGTCGAACAGGCCCTTGCCCACCGCCGACTCGACGGTGATGCTGCCGGCGTCGTCAATGACGAGCTTGCGCAGGGCGGAGGTCTCGGAGTCAGCCACCCAGATGTTGCCGTCCGCGTCTTCGGCAAGGCCGGAAGACTGGGCGAACCAGGCTTCAGCGGCGGGGCCGTCCAGGAGCCCTTCGAGGCCGTTGCCGGCGATGATCTTTACGGCGCCGGAGCCCGGGTCGAAACTGAAGATCTGGTGCACTCCGGCCATCGCGACCACCACGGCGTTGAGCTTGGTGGACCAGACGACGTCCCACGGCGAGCTCAGGGACACCGCGAGTGGGTCCGCCTCGAGCCGGGTACCGTAGGCGGCGCCTTCCTCGTCCACGCGGGCCGGGCCGGTTTCCAGCAGCCGCTGTACACCGTTGCCGGCCAGCGTCCGGACGGTGCCGTCCGCGAGGGACAGCCCGCGGAGCCGGTGATTCACTGAGTCGGCAATGACGACGTCGTAGCCGGCGCCGGCTGCGACGTCCTCGGGCAGCAGCACCAGGCCCTGGGGTTCGTTGAACAGGGCGGTGGCGGCGTTGCCGTCGGCGTGGCCCTTTTCACCGGAGCCATACGTGGCCAGCACGGTCTCAAAGTCGGTGGAGAGTTCCACCAGCCGGTGGTGGCCGGTGTCGGTCACCAGCCACGAGCCGTAGCCGGCGCCTTCGACGCCCTCGACGCCGCGGCCGGCGGGCAGGAACAGCGCCTTGCCCGGGAAGCGCAGCGTGCCCGACGTCGGTTCCGGCGCCACATAGGGGCCGTCGCCCCGGTGCAGGGTGCCTCTGGCTTCGTGTTCGGCGATCAGCTCGGGGATCAGCACGGCGAGGCCGTCCGCGTGGCCCTCGCCGGAGAGGTGCGCCACGATGTAGCCCTCGGGATCGATGACCACCAGGGTCGGCCAGGCCCGGGCCGTATAGGCCTTCCAGGTGTCCAGCTCGGGGTCGTCGAGGACAGGGTGGCGGATCTCGTAGCGTTCGACGGCGGCCGCCAGCGCCACGGGATCGGCCTCGTGCTCGAATTTGGGCGAATGCACGCCGACCGTCACGAGGACATCCGAGTACTGCTGCTCGAGCGGGCGGAGTTCGTCCAGGACGTGCAGGCAGTTGATGCAGCAGAACGTCCAGAAGTCCAGCAGCACGATCTTGCCGCGCAGGGATTCAAGGTCCAGGGACTTGCCACCGGTGTTCAGCCAGTTGCGGCCCACCAGTTCGGAGGCCCGGACCCGGAGGTGGGTGCGTACGGATTCGGTCATGAGCGTCCTTCCAGCTTTGAATTGCGTTCGGCAAGCCGGGCGTCGCGCTCGGCCAGCTTGGCAAACATATCGTTGTAAGCGGTGAGATCGGCGTCGTTATTCCTGTCCGCCGCCCGGTCGGTGCGTTTGGACTCGCGCGCGTCGGAGCGGGACCACATTACGGCGACACCGATCGCTACCAGCAGGGTTGGCACTTCGCCGATCCCCCACGCCACGGCACCGCCCATCTGCTGGTCCAGCAGGGCCGCGGGGCCCCAGGTCCGCCCCAGGTTGCCGAAGTAGTCGGCGGCCAGCAGCCCGGTGCCGCCCATGATGGCGACGCCGAAGAACGCGTGGAAGCCCATGGTGGCCAACAGGAGCAGCAGCCGCATGGGGTACGGTGCGCGGCGCGGCAACGGATCGGTGCCGATCATGGTGAGCACGAAGATGTAGCCGGTGAGGGCGAAGTGCAGGTTCATGAGTTCGTGGCCCACGTGGTCCCGCATCGCGTAGCCGAAGGCGTCCGAGTAGTAGAAAAGCACGATCGAGCCGGCGAAGTTGGCGGCCGCGAACAGCGGGTGGGTCACCAGTTGCGAGAACTTGGAGTGGATGAAGATCATGAGCCACTCGCGCGGGCCGCGGGAGCTGTCGCGCCGGGAGGGCAGCGCCCGCAGTGCCAGCGTCACGGGGGCGCCGAGGACCAGGAAGATGGGGGCCACCATGGTCAGGGCCATGTGGTCCACCATGTGCGCCGAAAACAGCACCCGGCCATAGACCGACGGCGGCCCCGAGGTCACGTAGGTGAGGACCACGAGTCCGATCACCCAGTTGACCGTCCGGAACCAGGGCCACGAGTCGCCCCGCTTCAGCACCCTTCGTACGCCGAGGAGGTAGGACACCAGGCCAAATACGACGACGGCGATCCAGAGCCAGTCGAGCCGCCACTCCGTGAGCCATCGCTCCGGGGTCAGTTCCGGCGGCAGCTCGTAGCCGGAGAGGATGAAGGCCGGCGAAGCGTCGGGGGCGAAAGTGGTGGGCTGTGGCGGGGCGGAACGCCCCAGCGCGACCGCGATCCCGGACGTCGCTCCCATGATGAGCAGCTCCACGATCACCAACTGCCACAGCACCCGGCGCGCGGACCTGCCCATGGCGCGGTTGCCGAGCTGCGGGATGACCCAGCGGCGGTGCATGAGCCCGATGCCGCCCAACACCAGGACCGCTGCCGTCTTCGCGAGGATCAGTTGCCCGTAGGCCGAGCCGAAGAGGTCTGCCCATGTGGTGAGCCGGATGCTGGCGTTGATCACGCCTGAGGCGAAGACCAGGGCGAAGGCAAAACCGGCCAGGGATGAGAACCGGCGCAGGGTTGGCTCGGTGATGTCTGCTGTCCCCGGGGCTGCCCCTGAGGTGCGCCCGCGGGCGCCCGTCCCTTCCAGGACGCCGGAGAGGACTGCGAGCATGATGATGCCGCCCACCCAGGCCGATACGCCGACCAGGTGCAGGCCGAGCGAGTTGATGGCTCCCTCGTGGTCGCTGGAGCTGGAGGAGTGTCCGATCAGGGCAGCGGGAACCAGACCGATCAGGGAAAGGACCAGCGTCAGTGCCAGGCCGCCGCGGGAGCGCACTCCGAACAGGGCGGTGGTAACGACGGCGGCGATGATTACGACAGCCAGCCACGCGCGTCCGGTTTCGATGTCCGTCATGAAGTACACGAGGGAACGGGTGAATTCCGGATCCCCGGAGATGCCCTGCCCCGCAATGTCCGCGTAGCCCAGGACCAGCACGGTGATCGCGGACAGCGTCCAGACGGCGCCGGCGGCCGCTGCCACGGCCAGCGCCCGGGTGAAGGCCGGATGTTCCGGGGCGTCCTGCTCCTTGGACCGGGAGCCGCTCCTGTTCCGCGGCAGGATGCCGACGGCGAAGATAAGGCCGCCGATCACTGTGGCGACGGCGACGTTGTGGGTCGCTTTGCTCACCGGAAGCCCCCAGCGCACCAGCGCGCCGGGGTCTGAGACCTCACGGGCGGCTGCCGCGCCGGAGAAGATAAGTGCCGCTACCAGGCCAATAAACAACGCGCCAAGGCCTGCGATCAGCCAAGGCCGGGCAATCCCGGCGGGACCGGAGCCAGGGCCGCGTGCGTCCCCGGGGGGAACGGGCGCTGCGGTTGTGGGCGTGGGATTTACTGCGGAAGGCACACCTCCATTGTCCGCTACGCCGCCTTGCTCAGCGAATCGGCCCCGGCGGCTGCGCCTTCTGGGATCCGCCCGGCCGGCCCGGCCTTCAAAGGGCCTCGACATGGTCGGGACGGCAGACCGGCTGGCTTAAGACCGGTTAGGGGCCGGCAGGCGACTGGCCGGGGACTGACCGGGGACTGGCGGGGGACGCAAAAGGAGCGGCAACCCAAGGGTTGCCGCTCCTTTCAAGCCTGCGAAGAAGATTACTTCTTCTTGGCGACTGCAGCCTTCAGCTTGGAGCCGGCGGTCAGCTTGACGCTGTGGCCAGCGGCAATCTGGATGGTCTCGCCGGTCTGCGGGTTGCGGCCGGTGCGAGCTGCACGGTCGGTGCGCTCTACGGCGAGCCAGCCCGGGATGGTGATCTTTTCGCCCGCGGCGACGGAGGTCTCGAAGACCTCGAACAGTGCGTCGAGCACGGAGTTGACTGCTGCCTGGCTGGTGCCGGCCTTGCCTGCTACCTCTGCAACAAGTTCACTACGGTTCTTAGCCATTTATGTCCTCCTGGACGGTCACGATTTTTGGAGCCTGCACACGGCATGCGTACAAACCACTGTTCGAAAACTTACCAGCTTGGCGCCTCAGAGGTGGCAAATTCCGCGTGTTTTCGGCCTTTTTTGGGGAAAATCACTGGAATCGGGCGCCGATCGCCGTCAAATTGCGCCGAGAGCGGACGCCCCCTCGTCGGCGCCGTTTCACCGAGTTCCGCCGCGGTCCCCGCCGGCGGACTTTGCGCCGCCGGGTAGCCGGCCGGGTCGCTGCCAGTTCGGCACCGGCCCCAAGGTCCTGGCGGACCGTGAGGGGAAGCCCTGGCGGGGGCGACGCCGGCACCCGACCTGGGTGCCCACTTGGATGCCCCACCGGCTGCCCGGGGCACGAGGGGCGCTCGTGCCGGGCCCTGGGACCGCGCTGTTCTGGCAGACCGTGACCCCGGGCCTGGTTGGGGGTCATCTGGCCGGGGGATGGCCGCCGTGGGCGCCGGCCGGGGGGCTCCGGGCGGGCACTCAGCCCTAAAGGTGGGTTAAATGCGGGAGGACCCCAACCTGGTGGTTGGGGTCCTCGACCGTGAATGGTGTTCCGGCGGTGACCTACTCTCCCACACCCTCCCGGGTGCAGTACCATCGGCGCTGTGGGTCTTAGCTTCCGGGTTCGGGATGGGACCGGGCGTTTCCCCCACGCTATGACCGCCGTAACCCTTGCTCCGCCACGGACCCG